>JBJEAF010000170.1:4171-9916 GCA_051868755.1 Alloprevotella sp. | reverse complement strand
GTGCTGGCTTTGAACAAGACGACAGGCACTCAGGCATTCTACAAGACCGACGGAAGTGTCACTTGTCCGCAGTTCAAGTGCTACCTCACTGTGCCTGCTTCCACCGAAGGTGCAGCTGCCCTGTACCTCGATGAAGAAGGTATGACCACTGGCATTGAGGGCATCTTTGCAGGTAACGGCGAAGAGGTGATTATCTACAACGTGGCCGGACAGCGCGTCAACAAGCTTCAGAAGGGTGTGAACATCGTGAACGGCCACAAGGTGCTCGTGAAGTGATAATTCCTCCCATTTACTCTAATCACATAATTGAAAGTACGATATGAAAAAGATATATATGGCCCCGGTGTCGCAATCCATTGAAGTGCGTTGCGACGGTATGCTGGCCCTGTCATGCACCGATGACACGACACTCGGTAGCGGTGATGTGGGCGAAAGCGGAGATTTCGAGATCTGCTCAGAAGGAAAAGAATATTGGGACACGGAGTGGTAATCCTCCTTGTTTCATGGAACGATAATAAGTGCGAGGGTGTGTCACTGCGGTGGCACACCCTCGCTGTTCACTGGGAGAGCAGGCAGACAAGAGCGGGAAAAGACGGCTCAAGCCGAAATCCCGGTGCATGATTTTGGATAAATGTGTGAATGCAAGCGTTCAAGGCACGCCCCGAAGGGGCAGCAAGCGCATAGCCCAGGGCATCGCCCTGGGTTGGTTGACCGCCGCAAATGCGCCCTGCAAGGGCAAAAGCGTTAGAATACAACCGTTTTGAACTTACGCTTTTGCCCTTTCAGGGCGACCTTCATCACCTCATCCCACCCAGGGCGTTGCCCTGGGCTATGCGCTTGCTGCCCCTTCGGGGCGTGCCTTGAACGCTTGGTTTCTGATAGCAGTCCTTTGCCTGCAATCCCAGCACCAGGCCTTTGCCCGCGCTCCCGGTGGGCCAGAAAAAGCCCACCGGCATTTCATGCAGGGGCAGGATGCCTCCCTCATGAATACCCGGTGGGCCTCTTCGACTATAAAAACTTCTAAGCTTCTCTCTCGGTTAGCGGATGAACAGCAGTTCGCGGTACTTCGGCAACGTCCACATTTCGTCCTCGACAATCAGTTCGAGCTTGTCAATGTGGTAGCGAATCTGGTCGAAGTAGGGAGCAATCTCGTCGTGGTAGGCAATGGCCAGCGTGCGGATGTCCTCAATGCGGTTCACCACCTTGCGCTTCTCGACCATCTCCTCCACATTCTCGGCAATGAAGCTCGTGTGGCGGTTGATTTTCTCAATCAGGTCGATGTTGTAGGCCGTAAGCTCCTTCACCTTTTCGGGGTCGCTGAACGTCTGCTGAATCTTGTGGACATTGTCCACCAGTTCGCTCTGGTACTTTGTGGCCACGGGGATGATGTGGTTCATACACAGGTCGCCGAGCACGCGGGCCTCAATCTGAATCTTCTTCTGGTAGGTCTCCCACTTGATTTCGTTGCGTGCCTCCAGCTCGTGGCGGTTCATCACATTCATGCTCTCGAACATCTTCACGCTCGCCTCGTCAAGGTAACGGTCGAAGATGAGCGGGCAGGAAGTCTCGCAGTCCAGACCGCGGCGGGCGGCCTCCTCCTTCCATTCATCGCTGTAGCCGTTGCCGTCGAAGTGGATGGGCTTGCAGGTCTTGATGTCCTCGCGTACGACATCGAGAATGGCGCCTACCTGACTGTGGCCCTGCGCGATGAGTGCGTCAACGCGCTGCTTGAAGTCCGTCAGTGCTTCGGCCACAGCCGTGTTCAGCGCAATCATGGCACTGGCACAGTTGGCGATAGAACCCACAGCGCGGAACTCGAAGCGGTTACCCGTGAAGGCAAAGGGCGAGGTGCGGTTACGGTCCGTGTTGTCAATCATCAGCTCGGGAATCTGCGGCACGTCGAGCTTCACGCCGTGCTTGCCCTCCATGACGAAGAGTTCCTCGGTAGTAGAGTTCTCGACCTTTTCGAGCAGTTCGCTCACCTGCTTGCCGAGGAAACTCGAAATGATGGCAGGAGGAGCCTCGTTGGCACCCAGACGGTGTGCGTTGGTAGCACTCATGATAGAAGCCTTGAGCAGGCCGTTGTGGCGGTAAACACCCATGAGTGTTTCAACGATAAAGACGATGAAGCGCAGGTTGTCCTGGGGAGTCTTGCCCGGTCCGTGCAGCAGGGCACCGGTGTTGGTGGTCAGGCTCCAGTTGTTGTGCTTGCCCGAACCGTTGATGCCGGCAAAGGGCTTTTCGTGGAGCAGGCAGCGGAAGCCGTGCTTGCGGGCAATCTTGCGCATCAGCGACATGATGAGCATGTTGTGGTCAACGGCGAGGTTGCACTCTTCGAAGATGGGAGCCAGCTCAAACTGGTTGGGAGCCACTTCGTTGTGGCGCGTCTTGCAGGGGATGCCCAGCTCCAGCGCCTGTATTTCAAGGTCGCGCATGAACTCGGCCACGCGTTCGGGAATGGCACCAAAGTAGTGGTCGTCCATCTGCTGGTTCTTGGCCGAATCATGACCCATGAGCGTGCGGCCAGTGAGCAGCAGGTCGGGACGGGCCGCATAGAGACCCTCATCGACCAAGAAGTATTCCTGTTCCCAGCCCAGATTGGCCGTAACGCGGGTTACTGTCGGGTCGAAGTACTGACATACGGCTGTAGCAGCCTTGTCGACGGCAGCCAGTGCCTTCTTGAGCGGTGCCTTGTAGTCGAGGGCTTCGCCTGTGTAGCTCACGAAGATAGTAGGAATCATGAGCGTGTCGCCAATGATGAAGACGGGCGAAGCAGGGTCCCAGGCCGAGTAGCCGCGTGCTTCGAAGGTAGAACGGATGCCACCGTTGGGGAAGGATGAGGCATCGGGTTCCTGCTGAACCAGCTCCTTGCCCGAGAAGTCCTCGACCATGCCGCCCTTGAAGTCGTGTTCGACAAAGGCATCATGCTTTTCGGCAGTGCCTTCGGTGAGGGGCTGGAACCAGTGGGTACAGTGGGTCACGCCCATTTCCAAAGCCCACTGCTTCATGCCCTTGGCCACCTCGTTGGCCACCGAGAGGGGCAGGACACCGCCCTTCTCGATTACCTCGCGCAGCTGCTGGTAGGTTTTGAGGGGCAGGTACTTGAACATCTTTTCCTGGTTGAAGACGTACTTGGCAAAGTAGTCCGACGGACGCTCGGCGGGAGCGGCGACTTCGAGGGGACGCTTCTTGAAGGCTTCCTCGACAACTTTAAAACGAAGAGAACTCATGGAGATATAAGTTTGATGATTTGTAATGTCGTGTGGTGGTCCGCCGCAGGGCGGGGTGGGGCGGTGCGCCGGTCAGGTTCAGAACATTCCCTGGCCCAGTCGGCGCATGGCCTCGATGCAGTCGGCGCGTTCGCCGAAGGCGGTGAGGCGGATGTAGCCTTCGCCTGCCGGGCCGAAGCCAACGCCCGGCGTGCTCACTACGTGGATTTCGGTGAGCAGTTTCTCGAAGAAATCCCAGCTGCCCAGACCGTGTGGCGTGCGCACCCAGAGATAGGGCGCGTCGACTCCGCCATACACTTGCAGGCCGGCGGCAGTCAGCGCCTCGCGCATGAGTCGCGCATTTTCCATGTAATAGCCGATAGTCTCACGCACCTGGCTGCGGCCCTCTTCGGTGTAGATGGCTGCTGCCGCCCGCTGCACGATATAGGCTGTCCCGTTGAACTTCGTGCATTGGCGGCGGTTCCACAGCCGGTTCAGCTGCACCTCCTCGCCCGAAGCGGTGCGCACGACCAACTGCTTGGGCACTACGGTGTAGCCGCAGCGAAGTCCCGTGAAGCCAGCTGTCTTGGAGTAGGAATGGAACTCCACGGCACACTGCTTGGCCCCGGGAATCTCATAGATTGAATGAGGTATGTCGGGGCGGGTGATATAGGCTTCGTAGGCCGCATCATAAAGCAGGATGCTGTGGTGCTGTAAGGCATAGGCTACCCATTTTTCAAGCTCGGCGCGGCTCAGTGTCGTGCCTGTGGGGTTGTTCGGGTAGCAAAGATATATCATATCGGTGGGATGCGCAGGCAATTCGGGTACAAAATCGTTTTCGGCCGTGCAGGGGCAGTAGGTAATGCGGCTCCAGCCCTGTCCGTCGAAGTTGCCGGCGCGTCCCGCCATAACGTTTGAGTCGATGTAGACAGGGTAGATGGGGTCGGTGACACAGATGGTGTTGTCGCCGCCCAGAATGTCTCCGAAGTTGCCCGTATCGCTCTTGGCACCGTCGTTTACAAATATCTCGTCGGTGTCGAGCTGTATGCCGCGCGGGGCGAAGTCGCCATCAACAATGGCCTGACGCAGGAACTCATAGCCATGTTCCGGGCCGTAGCCCCTGAATGTATCGGCATGGGCCATCTCTTCAGTAGCCTGGTGGAGGGCCTGAATCACTGCCGGGGCTAACGGGCGGGTCACATCGCCGATGCCCAGACGTATGATAGGAGCATCGGGATGCTCGGCTTTGTAGACCGAGACCTTGCGGGCGATGTCGGCAAACAGATAGTTGGATTGGAGTTTCAGAAAGTTTTCGTTGACAGTTGCCATAATCTATGAGCTTGTTGGAGTAGGTTTATAAGGAAAACGAAAATGCAGCCTGCCGAGGGGCAGACTGCATTGCAAGTTCCTATTCTTCTTCGTAAGTGAGCGTGCCGTCAAACACGTGGGTGGCTTCGCCAGTCATGTAGACACAACTATCGGCTTCGCTCCATTCAATGTGAAGCGCACCGCCGTCCATGACCACCATACTGCTTCGCAGGGCGCGGTGCGTCAGGGCGGCTGCCACAGCAGTGGCGCAGGCACCGGTGCCACAGGCCATGGTGATGCCCGAGCCGCGTTCCCACACGCGCATTCGGATGCTGCCGTCGGCGCGCAGTGTGGCAAATTCGATGTTGCACCGTTCAGGGAAAGCCGCGCTGAACTCCAGCGTGGGACCGGCAGCTGCTATGTCGAGGCTTTCGACATCATCGACAAACACCACGAAGTGCGGGTTGCCCATCGACACGAATGTGCCCGTCCAGGTGCGGCCGTCGGTAGCCAGTACGGGGCCTTCGGTCATGGAGCCGTCGCCCAGAGCCAACTGCGAGGGCACGGTGAGCTGGGGCGCGTCCATGTTGACGGTCACTGTCGGTACGCAGCCCGTGCTGTCAACGTGCAGCTTCAGCACCTTCACGCCCGATAGGGTAGACAGCCTGACCTCGCTTTGGCGGGTCAGTCCTTTTTCATACAGATACTTGCCGATGCAGCGCGAGGCGTTGCCACACATGCGGGCTTCAGAGCCGTCGTTGTTGAAAATGCGCATACCAAAGTCGGCGTCATCGCTGCCTGCGGTGATGAGCACCAAGCCGTCGCCACCAATGCCTTTGTGGCGGTCGCTCCAAACTTCGGCCCAATGTTCGGGGTTGGCTATGGGGAATTGCAGGGTGTTGACGTAGATATAATCGTTTCCTGCACCGTGCATCTTGGTGAACTGAATGGTCTTGCGCATAAATCTAGTTTGTTAGCGTCGGAGGATTTTTCCTTTGACGCGGCAAAGGTATAACAAAAGAACAATAAAACGGCAATAAATCGAGCGAAATTTTTATTTTTCCGCAGAAAAATATCTTTATGAAAGGGTTTGGGGTGGTTTAAATGCTTTTTGTGAAGCGGTAGGGGCTGTTTGATGGCGCGCTGTTACTGCTGCGGCATGTTGGGCGACCGTGTGGTTTCGTACAGGCGGTAGCCCTGCTGCTGAACAGCAGGGAACGGTGGTCGG
>JBJEAF010000170.1:0-4071 GCA_051868755.1 Alloprevotella sp. | reverse complement strand
GTGGTCGGCGGTAGGGGCTGCCTCTCGAAGAAGAAGGGCTGGCCCTGCTGCTGAACAGCAGGGAACGGTGGTCGGGGGTATGAAACAAGCGTTCAAGGCACGGTTGTGCCTTGAACGCTTGGCTTTTTGATGAGGCCGACAGGGCTGTTGCCGGCTGTAGGAAGAGGGTTAGAAGTCGATTTCCAGACCAATGCCGAACACGTCGTTCGTACGGTGGAAGTTGTCGCTGCCTGCTGTGCTGGCAGCACCCAGACCGGCAGCAATGCCCTGAATGGCATTGAGCTCGCCGCTGATGACGCCCAGTTGCTGCTGGGCAATGAGACGGTCAGCTTCGGAAGTCTGCGGATTGCTGATGACGGCCTGCAACTGCTGGGCACCGGCCTGCAACTGCTGGCTGAGCGGAGTGACCATGCCGCCCATGGTCTGCTTGATGTCGTTGTAGTCGGCCATTTCGCGCTTGTAGTGCGAGTAGAAGGTCTTGAAGTAAGACACATTCAGGGCCACGCGGGGCGAAACCTTCAGGCGGGCACCCAGACCTACAGAGTTGGAGTTGGTCACAAAGCTCATGTCGCTGATAAAGCGGCTGTTGTCGCCCAGACCGTAGTTGGTGGTCTGCCAACCGGCACTGACAGTCACGCGGTCGTTGATGTCCCATTCGGCACCGGCCAGCACTTCCCAGCCGCCGCCGTCGAGCTTTTCTTCGCGGCTGCCGTACTGCGTGGCCTGCTTGTCGAAGTAGTAGTGGAATCCGGCCGAGAGGCGCAGGTAGTCCTTCAGGTCATACTTGGCACCGAGGGTGAGGATAGCGGGGATGTCTGCAGCCAGTTTCTTGCCGTCGTCATATTCTTCCAGTCCGCTGGTGTTCTCACCCGAGCGGTTCTTCAGGCGCAGGCGGGTCTTGAACTCATATTTGGCAGCCAGGTTGAGTTTGCCCAGCTTGTAGTCCACGCCGAGAATCGGAGTGAAGCCCCAGCCCGTTTGGTCACAGTTCAGTTCGCGGTCGGCAGCCAGAGAAGCGAAGTGGGGCATGTTCTGGCTTTCGAAGAACTGTCCGGCGGGAATCAGCCCGGCAGCAGTCTGTACGCTGATGTTGCGCACGTAGCCGTAGTAGTTACAGTCGGCATAAACCACACGTCCGCCGGCACTCACGCTGAAATTGGGCGAAATCTTGTAGCCGACACCGAACTGTCCGCCGAAATAGTATTGGCGGCCCTGCATGTGCGTGTCGAAGGCGTAGCCCGTAGCAGCACCCGGGGCCAGTATGTTGATAAGTTGCGGCACCATGGCCACTTGGCTTTCGAACGAAGGCAGACCGTCGTCGAAGTTACACTTGCCGCCGCCACCCGTAATGCCGAAGTGGAAAGAGGCAAACCAGCGTTCGCCCACGCGGGCCAGGTCGATGGAGGGAATGACGGGAGCTGTGGCCTTACCTTTAAACTTCTTGGTCTGGTTCAGTCCGTTTTCCACACCGTTCACCACGCCACCCTGAAAGTAGGGGAAGAAGGTTTCCACCGTACGCGTCTGGTAGGCACTTTGAATGTCGAAGCCCAGGTGCCAGCCCTGGCTCATGAAGCCGATACCGGCGGGGTTGGAGTAGCAACCGTCGATGGCGATGTAAGCATCGCGGGCAGGGTTGCGCAAGAAGGCTGCATTCTGGTTGGAATTAGTCAGGAAGCCACCGGCAAAGGCTGTGGCAGCTGTGCCCAACGCAAGGGCAGTGGTGAGGATAGATTTTCTCATTTGTCGCATTTGTTGGTAAAAACGGCGGCAAAAGTAAGGGGATTTTGCACACTGTCCAAGTAAATCGTGCAAAAACTACAGGTTTTTTTGCATTTCTTGCGCTTTATAGCGGCTTTTGCTTGCCTTGGCTTGCAAGGGCGGGGCTTTTAGAGGGGGCAGGGAGGAATAACTATAGATGGCTATAGATTCCAATAGAGGGCTATCGATAACAATAGAAGGGCCATGCGCCCCTTAGTCCAGAAAAGGCTTTACCCGCTCTTCGGTCTGTTGCCACAGTTCCTGCATTTTCGGGTGGTGAAGGTACTTGTCGGAAAGCCGCTTGCGACGACAGGAGGCATTGAAGGTGCCCGTGCAGCTCCCGGCCTCTTCACTGAGCAGCAGGTTAATAGCCGTGGCAGCTCCCTGACGGGGCGTGCGGATGCAAGGACGGAAGAAGATGTCGGTCAAAGGGTCGAACCACATCTGCATACGGATAATGTCGGTCGAAACAATGCCCGGGTCGGCGGCATGGACCACAATGCCGCGTTGTTCCATCCGCTGCGCCAGGTCGAGCGTGAACAGGGTCAGGGCCAGTTTGGTATTACTATATATAGGTATACGCCAGAAGCTTCCCCGGCAGCCATGGGTGAAGAAGTCGGGAAAGTCCAGCCGGCCAATGGCATAGGTACACGAAACCATGTTGACCACGCGGCAGCCGCGCTCCATGAGTGGCAGCAGCAGGCGGGTGAGCAGATAAGGCCCTACGTAGTTGACGCTGACGGTGCGTTCCAGTCCGTCTTCGGTTGTGTGTCGGGCAGTCTCCATGGTTCCGGCATTGTTCATCAGCCGGGCTATGGGCTGCCCCTCGGCTATGAGTTGCCGGGCAAAAGCCTTGACCGAGGCCAGCGAGGCCAGGTCGATGGGGCGCACTTCGATGTCGGGGTTGCCCGTTTCGGCCCTTATCAGCTGCTGCTTGCGGGCAGCGCGTTCCAAGTCATGGCAGGCCATCACCACCCGATAGCCGGCCAACGCCAGCGCACGGGTAATTTCGCTTCCCATGCCTCCGTCGGCTCCTGTAACGATAGCAAGCGGTTTCATCCTCTCTCCTCCAGTTTGGCAATTTCACGGCGCAGGCAGGGAGGCAGTTCGCCGTCCAGTTCCTGATGACAGCGCATGTCGAGCGTATACATGCGGGCAATGCAATAGTTGCTGTGCCGGCAGCGGTTGCGCACATCCCCCTGCTCGCGTTGCAGGCGGTTCACGAAGTCAGGTTCACTCAGCAGGGCACGTCCCATCTGTACGGCCTCGAAGCCGGCATCCAGTACGCGGTCAATGCTGCTGCGCGACACCAGTCCGCCCACATAGACCATGGGCATGTCGGGCAGCGCCTGGCGGAACTTCAGGGCATCGTCCAGGAAGTAAGCCTCCTGGAAAGGCACGGTGGGAATCATCAGCCGTCCCACCATGCGCACACCGTATTTCAGCCAGAGGCACTTCATGTAGTGCGTCATGGAACGTATCGGCATGGCTCCCCGCATGACATACATCGGAGCACGGCTGACAAATCCTCCGCTCAACACCAAGGCATGTGCGCCCGACTGCTGCAAACGGCGGGCCACCTGAAGGCTTTCGTCGATTTCCATGCCTCCCCGGAAGCCGTCGCGCATGTTCATCTTCACCAGCACGGCAATGTCATCGCCGGCAGCCTGCATCACCTCATTCATCACCTCGTCCATGAAGCGCATCCGGTTCTCCAGCGTTCCCCCGTAGGCATCATGCCGGTGGTTGGTGGCGGGCGAGAGGAACTGGCTGATGAGATAGCCGTGTCCGGCATGAATCTCCACCGCATCGAAGCCTGCCTCACGGGCCAGCCGTACGGCATCGCCATACGCCTTGGCCATGGCCGGAAGTTCGTCGGCACGCAGGCCACGCACGAAGGTAGGCGAGTAGAGGTTAAATCCGCTGCTGGCTCCTACGGGCAGGCAGCCGCAGATACTTCGGTGCGACATGTTGCCGCAATGGCCCAGCTGGATGGAGACAGCCGCACCCTGACGGTGCACGTCGTCCGTCAGCTGGCGGAGTTCAGGCACCACTTCGGGCCGCATCCACAGCTGGCGTTCGAACGACAGGCCGCTTTGGGTGACGGCGGCATAGGCCACGGTTGTCATGCCCACACCTCCGGCAGCCACAGCGTGGTGATAGTCCAGCAGTTGTTGTGAAGGTCGGTTGCCCGGGCACATGCTTTCGAAAGCGGCCGAGCGTATGGTCCGGTTGCGGAGTGTCAGCGGACCTATTTTTATAGGAGTAAAAAGCATAGTTCTGAGAGGTTATGGGGTTTCTTTCTGAGGTTAT
>JBJEAF010000169.1:0-9939 GCA_051868755.1 Alloprevotella sp. | reverse complement strand
CGCTTGCATTCACACATTTATCCAAAAATCATGCACCGGGATTTCGGCTTGACCCTTTTTTAGGCTTTTTTGGGGCTTTGCCCGTCAAACTAAAGAGACTTCGGGAACAAAAGGTCCGGCCGCAGGATAAAGCAGTTCTTTCTCTTAGAACAGTGAAAGCTCGCCGAATTTCCATACATTTGCATCCGCACGCCCGGCCCTACCCTTTCCTGACAAATCATCCTGTATAAACCATAACCGCCATGACAAGAGATACAAGCCAAACTGACCGCAAAGCCCAGCCCCAACTGGAAGAGCAAGCAAAGGCCACCCACAAACGAAGCAAACAGAAAAAGAATGGTGCCAAACGAAAAAAAGCCACCGTTGTCATGCCTTCCATAAATCCCGTGCAAAGGCCACACGACATGACGCTGGAAGAGTGGCAAGTGGCCCTGCGCAGGCAGCAGGCCGAGAAGGAGAGCTTCTTCATCACACAGGACCGCGAGCTGTCGTGCCCTGGAGAATACCGTGTGACAAACCATGCCACACAGAATGAATATAAGGTGGTATACAGGGGGAAAGGAAGTCAGTGGAACTACTGCTCGTGCATGGATTTCAAAACCTCACAATTGGGCACGTGCAAACACCTCGAAGCTGTCAAGTTATGGGTGAAGACGAAGCGCAAGAAGGTTCATCGGGACTTGCCCGCCTACAGCTCGGTGTATGTCGACTACAAAGGACCGAGATGCGTGAAACTGCGCGTCGGCACAGAACATGCCGACATGATGCAACGGTTAGCCGCCGACTTCTTCGACGAACAGGGTGTGATTCGCAAGGAAGCTTATGCCCGATTCGACATATTCCTACAGGCGGCCAAGGCTATTGACTGCCATTTCCGCTGCTATGGCGATGCACTGGACTATGTCATTGAACAACGGGAAAGGACACGGCGCGAACAACTGGCCGACCAGCAGTACACCGATGACACGCTCGACAAGCTGCTCACCGTACCCCTCTACCCTTACCAGAAAGAAGGCATACGCTTTGCCATCAAGGCTGGCAGGGCCATCATAGCCGACGAAATGGGACTGGGCAAGACCGTACAGGCCATTGCCACAGCCCAGATTTATCTGAACGAGGGCATGGCCGACAGTGTGCTGGTGGTATGTCCGACCTCGCTGAAATACCAGTGGAAGAAGGAAATTGAGAAGTTTACTGGCGGCGACACCATCACATGCGACCTCGGCAGCGGCACAGCCGAGGGCGACACGTGTTCGAAAGTCATTGTCATTGAAGGCTCCCCCTTCAAGCGACAGCAGCTGTACAAGTCGGCGGCACCCTACAAAATCGTGTCCTACAACACGGTGTGCAACGACATCCGCCAGTTGGGGAGCCTGTCCACCGACGTGCTCATCATAGATGAGATTCAGCGGCTCAAGAACTGGAACACGCTCATCGCCAAGGCTGCCCGCAAAATCGTGTCACGCTATGCGGTGCTGTTGTCAGGCACACCGTTGGAGAACAAACTGGAAGAACTGTATGCCAGCATGGAGCTGGCCGACCAGTTTTGTCTGGGTCCCTACTACAAGTTTAGGGATGAGCACATCCTGCTCGACCCCGACAAAGGAAGCATGGTCGGCTACAAAAATCTGAATGCCGTAGGCGAGCAAATCAAGGACAGACTGCTGCGCCGCACCAAAAAGAGCGTACAACTACAGCTACCCAAACGAAGCGACCAGTACATCCTGGTTCCCATGACCAGCGCACAAGCCGACTACCACGCAGAATTTAAGTGGGAACTCACGAAGATTCTGGGCAAATACGAGAAATTCCACTTCATGACCGAACAGGACCGCCGCCGGCTCATGGTACTGCTCGGCCAGATGCGCATGGTAGCCGACAGCACCTTTATCCTCGAACAAAACCTGAAGAAACGTTCCGACATCAAGATTGCCGAAACAATGAACCTGCTCGACAACGTGTTTGCCAATGGTGATGAAAAGGTTGTCATTTTCAGCGAATGGGAACGCATGACGCGCTTGGTTGCCATAGAACTGGAAAAACGCGGCATACGCTTTGAATACCTGAACGGAAGCGTATCAGCCAAACAGCGCGGCCAAATCGTGGAAGACTTCAACACCCTGCCCGAAAGCCGGGTGTTCCTGTCAACCGATGCCGGTTCAACCGGCCTGAACCTGCAAGCAGCCAGCACGCTCATCAATCTCGACCTGCCCTGGAATCCTGCCGTATTAGAGCAGCGGGCAGCACGCATCTACAGGCTCGGCCAGGAACGGCCCGTGCAGATACTGAGTCTGGTGTCGCGAGGCTCCATCGAAGAGGGCATGATCGAAAGGTTGCGATTCAAGGCCTCCATGTTTGAAGGCGTGCTCGATGGCGGTGACGACACCGTGTTTGTCAGCGAAGACAAGTTCAAGAAGTTCATGGACGACTTGTCGTGCGTGATGAACGACACGCCCCAGCCTCCTGCCGTGGATTATATCGACGACAAGACAGAGGAAAACTCTGTCCCCACGCCCGAAGCAGAACCTGACACCATGCCGGGAGAGCGGGTAAAGGGCCGCAACGAGCCTCCAGCCCCCATGCAACCTGACGAAAGAGCGGAGCATGACACCCATCCCATACAGCAGGCTGCCGCCGCCCCGCCCCGCAATCCCCGGCAACTCATCCATCAAGGCATATCATTCCTCAGCGGTCTGGCCGAAACCTTGCAGTCGCCCGAATCGACCCGACAGCTCATTGACCACCTTGTTGAGGTCGATGAGAAAACGGGCGAAGCAAACATCAAGATTCCGGTAGCTGACAAGGAGACAGTGATGCAAATGTTCTCGCTACTCGGAAAGTTCCTGCAACGATAACATGGCTTTAACCCTTAACACAACCTTTACATAAGGTTGGCTCCGCCTTCCTCCTTCGCACCTCAGCAAAGCTTGGGGCGAGCCTGGCTTTGCATTCGGTTTGTCGTCGGTTCGCACCTCGGCATAGCTTGGGACGAACTTGGCTATGTCATCTCCTATATATAATATGTGTACACCATGCCCATAATAGAAATCACCTCGCTGGCCGAACCCGGCGTACAAATGTTCAGCACGCTCACCGAAGCCCAGCTGCGCAATCGCCTTGAACCCGAACGGGGCATCTTCATCGCCGAAAGTCCCAAAGTAATCCGTGTGGCGCTCGATGCGGGCTTCGAGCCTGTGGCCCTGTTGTGCGAAGCGCGCCACCTGACGGGCGACGCTGCCGACATCGTGGCCCGCCTGCCCGAACAACTGCCCGTCTACACCGGCTCGCGCGAACTGTTGGCGCAGCTCACGGGCTACACCCTGACGCGGGGCGTGCTCTGTGCCATGCGTCGTCCGCAGCCTGCCGAAGTGTCGGCTGTGTGTGCCGGAGCGAGGCGCGTGGCAGTGGTCGACGGCGTGGTCGACACGACCAACATCGGGGCCATATTCCGTTCGGCGGCAGCCTTGGGCATCGATGCCGTGCTGCTCACTCCCAGCTCCTGTGACCCCTTCAACCGCCGGGCGGTACGCGTGTCGATGGGTTCGGTGTTCCTCGTGCCCTGGACATGGGTAGACACCGAACTTCACAGCCTGCGCGCACTGGGCTTCCGCACGGCTGCCATGGCCCTGACTGACCAGTCGGTGAGCATAGACCACCCAACCTTGCGCAGCGAACCGAAGTTAGCCATCGTGTTGGGCACCGAAGGTGACGGACTGAGTGAAAAAGCCATACGGCAGGCCGACTACGTGGTGCGCATCCCCATGGCCCACGGGGTGGACTCGCTCAATGTGGCAGCCGCCTCGGCTGTGGCCTTCTGGGAACTCGTGAAGCGGGAGAACCCGTGAGGGAGATGTTATATAAAAGTTGAGAGTTTATAGTTCAAAGCTTATAAGGTTACTATGAAGTGCAGTAATCATCCGCTCAGTGACTATCCTTGTAGACTTTAAACCTTCAACCCTCCACTAAATTCATATTCCCATGAAACAAAGAATCGCAGAGAACCTGACAGCACTCATCGGCCACACGCCCTTGGTGCATCTGGCCCGCCTCGAACAAGCCGAACACTCACAGGCCCGCCTGCTGGCCAAGCTGGAAAGTTTCAATCCAGGCGGCAGTGTGAAGGACCGCGCGGCACTGGCTATGATCGAAGCCGCCGAACGCAGCGGGCAGCTGCAAACGGGAGGAGTTATCATTGAGCCGACCAGCGGCAACACGGGTGTGGGGCTGGCCTGGGTGGCTGCGGTGAAGGGCTATCGGGTGGTGCTCACCATGCCCGAAACCATGAGCATCGAACGCCGCCGGCTGCTGGCGGCCTATGGGGCCGAACTGGTGCTGACACCCGGGGCCGAAGGCATGGCCGGGGCCATTCGCCGTGCCAGAGAACTGCTGGAGCAAACACCCGGGGCCTACATGCCCGGACAGTTTGACAACCCCGCCAACCCGGCCGTACATGAACGCACCACAGCCCAAGAGATATGGCAGGACACGGCGGGCGACCTCGACCTGATAGTGGCTGGCGTGGGCACGGGCGGCACGCTGTGTGGCACCGCCCGCCGGCTCAAGCAGCTGAAGCCCGAACTGCGCGCAGTAGCGGTAGAACCCGCCTCTTCGGCGGTACTGTCGGGACAGCCCGCCGGCCGTCATGGGCTGCAAGGCATCGGGGCGGGATTCGTGCCTGCCAACTTCGACGCTTCGCTGCCCGACGAAATCATGCCAATCACCGACGAGGAGGCATACCGTGCCGCCCGCCTGCTGGCCCGGCGCGAAGGCATCCTGGCCGGTATCTCGTCGGGGGCAGCCCTGGCTGCTGCCTTCCAGCTGGCCGCACGCAGTGAGCTGGCTGGCAAAACCATCGTCGTGGTACTGCCCGACACGGGGGAGCGTTACCTATCCACTCCACTCTTTGACTGACTATCCTATCTTCCATTATGAACACTACCGAACCTATCGCCCGACAGTTGTGGCACACGGTCGACGAACTGTCGGACACGGCGCAGATGCAAGGGCTCTTCCACCAGCACCGCCACGGCGACCCCCTGCCCTCGGCTGCGGTCTTGGAGGAAATCATCGGGCTGACACGCGCCGTGCTTTTCCCCGGCTATTTCGGCTCTTCCTCGCTCCATGCCCACACCGTGCGCTACCACATCGGCGTACAAACCGAACGGCTGTTTGACTTGCTGGCGGGACAAATACAGGCCGGGCTGTGCTTTGGCCATGCCGCTGCCGAGGTGGCATCACTGCCCGTCTGCCCGCACGATGCCCTGCAGCTTCAGGCCGAACAGGCGGCACTGGCCGTGATAGAGCGGCTTCCCGCCGTGCGCCGTGTGCTGGCCACCGATGTCGAGGCTGCCTATATGGGCGACCCCGCAGCCCAAAGCTATGGTGAGGTAATCAGTTGCTACCCCGCCATACGCGCCCTGTCCTGTTACAGGCTGGCCCACGAACTGCACCTTCAGGGCGTGCCTCTCATTCCGCGCATCATCACAGAGCTGGCCCACAGCGAAACGGGCATCGACATTCATCCGGCTGCGCAGATAGGCAGCCACTTCACCATCGACCATGGCACGGGCGTAGTCATTGGCGCCACCTGCATCATCGGCAACCACGTCAAGCTCTATCAGGGTGTGACACTCGGAGCCAAGAACTTTCCGCTCGATGACCAGGGCCTTCCCATGAAGAACCACCCGCGCCATCCTATCCTGCAGGACGACGTCATCGTCTACTCCAACGCCACCATCCTGGGCCGCATCACCATTGGCCGGGGAGCAACCATCGGGGCCAACATGTGGGTGACGCACGATGTCGAAGCAGGGGCCTTGCTGCGCAACTGAACAGGGCAGCCGGCAAGCCCGCAACCAGGACCAAATAACTCGGCACTTAGATTTTACGACTCGGCACTTAGGATTTTCTACGTGCCGAGTCGTTATTTCTATGTGCCGAATTGTAAACAGGCCTTAACAAAGTATTAGTGATTAGGTTGTAGTGATTAAGTTTTATAGTGATAAGGCTACTTAATAACTAATCACTAATACCTAATACTTAAAGAAGGATGCCGTTGTCCGTGTCTCTCAGATGGATGGTCTTGTCGACCGCGTGCCGCTTTTTCCCTTTGCTCAGTTTCCAGGATATATTGAGAGTAAGCCGGTTCCCCAGGTCGCGGTTGTAGTCGGTAGTGAGTTTGTGCAGGTAGCAGTTGAACACCTCGCCGCTCGATGTCTTGAGATTCCGGACAAATGGGTTGTACCACTGCAACGATACCTGCCAGCCTTTGTGGGTATAGGAGGCGGTGAATGACGTGACGGCACTGCTGTAGCCTTTGGCCTCACCTTCAAACCACCGGCTGCCACTGTCGGTGTAAGCCTGTAAGGAAAACGGACCGAGGTAGGCGGTCAGGCTGCCGGCATAGAAGCCCGACGTATAGCAGTGGGTGTAGTCATGGCCGTAGTTGAAGCACCGCTGCATGCCGCCGTAGGCCGTCACCTGCAGCTTCTCTGGCAGCAGCCAGCAGGCGGCGTATGCCATGAGGTGTAGCAGGTCAATCTCTTTTTGGTTCGTCTGGGTGTAACGAAACTGGTTGTCGGCCGTGCGCTCGTACAGTGCCATGTTGGGCTTGAGGCATTGCTTGAAATACACCTGCACCGAAGTTTGCCAACGCGAAGTGTTACGGCTCAGCGCGAGCGTGTGTTCCAGATCGCGCGCCGGCTTCAGGTCGGGATTGCCCACGGTCGATTCCATGCTGTTGGTGCGGATGACCGCCTCGCTGGTCATGGCTATGCGAGAAGCCCTGTCCTGCATTTGGAAGGAATAGCGCACTTGGGCGGTAGGCGTGATGTGGCAGGCCAATGTCAGTTTGGGACGGAAGGAGTGGAAGTCGTAGTGATGTCCGTTTTGGCGGTAGTGCAGGCGTTTGTAGCCCGTACCCAGCACGTAGCGTAAGTCCTTGAAGGCACCTTTGATTTCGCCGAAGGCATACAGGTCATTCTGAGACGTGCGCGTCAATGCCGAGGCATCCCCTCCGTATTCGTTGCGCGTCCGTTTGTACCGGAAGTTCAGCCCCGCCGAGAAGGTGAACGCTTCCAGCCGGTTTTCATAGACGGCCTCGGACAGCAGGGAAGCAGTTTGGCCGTTCACATCGTAGTTGTAGACGGTGGCTTCGTTGTCGTAGTGACCGGATTGGGTCTTGATGTAGGTGCCGACCGCATTGGCGGTGAGCGACTGGCGCGGAGTGAGCTGGCGGAAAAGGTAGAGGTCGACGACGGGCGTACGGAAGCGGCTGCTGTCGCGACTGGTTGACACGTAATTACGGGTACCATCGGTGATGGCGGTGAGGCGGTTGTCGTGGGGCGTGTTGCCCAGCGTGCCACTCAGTGCTGCTTGGAAAACAAAGGCGGTGGAGTCGGTCAGGTTGTAGGCCACCCGCATGTTGTGTTGTCGCGACTGGCTGAGTGACTCCATGTCGTCCCGCTTTATGGTGTAGACCGTGCCGTCGGTCAGGGTGTAGTCGGCTGTCTGGTTCGAGAGGACTCCTTCTGAGCGGTGGCCGCTGAAACCGTACGATGCCGAGAACTCGCTCTTGCCCAACCACCCCTTGCCAAACACGGTGCCGCTGCCCTGCTGCGATGTGGCGCAGGACGACAGGTCGGTGCCTATAGCATAGCCGCCGTTTCTCCGGCGTGCAACGATGTGGATGACATAGGCCGTGCCATCGGCGTAGCGAAGTCCGGGTATGTCTACATACTCGATTTTGCTCACAAGCTGCGGGTCGAGCATCAGCAGCTCCTGAATGCCCGCCTGAATGCCGTTGATTTTCACCACCACGCCGCCCCGGTTGTCGGCAGCCTGTACGGTGTGTTGCACAGGATCAATGCGCAGGTTGGGCAGCGACAGCTTTTGCAGCAGCGTGTAACCGTTGGTCGAAGCCTGCTTTTGCGCTTCGGTGGGATAAACGGTCATGCCGTCGGCCTTGCTGACCACCTTGGCACCCGTTACCGAGGCTTCGCCCAGCGCGACGGCCGTTTCCTCATCCTGTGCGTAGCCGTTGAGGAAGGAAAGAAGAAGAACAAAGAGTGAGAGCGTTTGTTTCATATGCATCGCCTGATTGGTTGACGGCTGCAAAAGTAGAAACGAGGCAGGGAGATGTCGGTGTTTCCACACTGACATCTCCCTGACATTTGTCTGACATTTGTCAAACTATCTGATTTTCAGCGAATAGCTCCGCCCTCTGTCCGACTCTATCCGCAGCCGGCTGTTTGCCTCAATGACAGGTTTGATACGCTTGACCAGCGTGTAGAGCGTGGCAGTCGCATCGGGTTTCTTGGGCCACAGACGGTTGCAAATCTCCTGTTTCGACAGGGTGTGCCCCTCAGCATTCATGAACATCTCCAACAGGGTGTGCTGCATCGGGGTGAGCACGATGGGGTCGCCCTCGGAGGTGGTGAAGCGGTCGTTGGCATATACCATGCCGCCGTAGCACACGCCCTGCGCTGCCTGCACTGGACTGCGCCTGTGCATATACCACAGGCTCCCTGCCATCCACAACAGTCCGACAAACAGGAGCGAGCCTGAAGCCCGCTGGTCCGACAGCAGCCACACCGTCGCGAGGCTGCAGTTGGCCTGTGCCACCATCTCGGTGGCCAACCTGCCCCTCCGGCGCACAGTCCGCAGGGCTATGCCCGCCGTATCCTTCAGCTCCCTGATGGTCAGGTAGCTGCGGTAGCAGCGGATGGTGTCGGTGCTGACTGCTTCGCAAGGCATCTTCGCCAAAGTCTGGCGCAATGCCTGGTTCACGTCGGCTTCGATTCGAGCCATGGCACGGTGGTAACTGCACAGGCAGGAGCACAGGGCAGAGGCCATGATGAAGAGAAATGCAATGAGGGGTAGCTTTTTCATGGTGCGTAAGGGGTTAAATAGGCCGGCCAGCCGACCGATTAGGCTGCAAAGGTATATAATTCTCACCGTATGCTACTCCGGTCAGGTGGAAATGCCGCTTCATGGGTGCAAAAACGGCTTGGCGAGAGCTGGAGTATGGTACAGCTCGCTTCTCCTGTCATTTTGTCAGCCCTATTTTTTTTCTTGCCCACACGACTTTGGCACGCACCTTGCTTTTAGTGGGGCGTAACGCACCGAAAGGGCGTACATCCAAACCGAATAATAACAAAAAACAGATACACAAAATGGGAAAGATTATTGGTATTGACTTGGGAACGACTAACTCTTGCGTTTCCGTTTTTGAAGGTAACGAACCTACCGTTATTGCCAACAGCGAAGGCAAGCGCACCACTCCTTCGGTTGTTGCGTTTGTGGAAGGCGGCGAACGCAAGGTGGGCGACCCTGCCAAGCGTCAGGCAGTGACCAACCCGCTGCGCACCATCTACTCTATCAAGCGCTTCATGGGCGAGAACTACGACCAGGTGCAGAAGGAAATTGCCCGCCTGCCCTACAAGGTGGTTCGCGGTGACAACAACACCGCCCGCGTGGAGGTGGACGGCCGCCAGTACACGCCGCAGGAAATTTCGGCCATGATTCTTCAGAAGATGAAGAAGACCGCCGAGGACTATCTCGGACAGGAGGTGACCGAAGCCGTCATCACCGTGCCGGCCTACTTCAGCGACTCGCAGCGTCAGGCCACCAAGGAGGCCGGACAGATTGCCGGACTCAACGTGAAGCGCATCGTCAACGAACCCACCGCAGCCGCACTGGCCTACGGTATCGACAAGGCCAACAAGGACATGAAGATTGCCGTGTTCGACCTCGGCGGCGGTACGTTTGATATCTCTATCCTCGAATTTGGCAGCAACGTGTTCGAAGTGCTCTCGACCAACGGCGACACGCACCTTGGCGGCGATGACTTCGACCATGTCATCATCGACTGGCTGGTTCAGGAGTTCAAGAACGACGAAGGTGCCGACCTCTCGGCCGACCCCATGGCCATGCAGCGCC
>JBJEAF010000168.1:0-9963 GCA_051868755.1 Alloprevotella sp. | reverse complement strand
ACCTCGTATTCCTTGCTCAGGCCGTAGTGGGTTTCGTACATCATCTTGCCGACCATTTCATAGTCATCGTGTTCCAGTGCGTCGCAGACAGCAAGCACACGCTCTACTTCGCCAATCACGTAGCGGGCGCGCTTGTACTCATCGCCTGTAACCTTGCCCTTCACTTCATCGAGCATTTCCATGGTGGCATCGCGTAGGCTTTCCACCTCGGGGTGAGACTGCTTGATGATTTCAGCCACGTGCTCACACTGCAGGCGACGTTCGTTGTAGGGAGAACCAGCCAGCTCATGCTTTACGCAGCTGTTCACGAGGATGAGCTGGTAGCCCTTCGGATTCCAGGGGAAGTACTGGTATTCACCGCTGCGGCAGTCGAGACGCATCAGGCTGCCCTTGCGTCCGAATACAGAAGCGAACTGGTCCATGATGCCGCAGTTGCAGCCCACGTACTTGTGTTCGGTGCGCTGGCCAACGCGGGCCAGTTCCATCTTTTCAATCTTGTTGTCACCCCACAGGTCGTTGAGTGCGAAAGCATAAGTGCTTTCCAGTGCAGCCGAAGAGGACATGCCGGCACCGAGGGGCACATCGCCTGCGAAGGCGGTGTTGAAACCTTCAACAGGAACGCCGAGTGCCATCATCTCCCGGCATACACCGAAGATGTAGCGTGCCCAAGTTGCAGAAGGTCCAGCCTCATCATCGAGCGAAAATTCCACGTAGTCCTTCAAGTCGATAGAGTAGGCGCGCACGTTGCGGGTGCCGTTGGGTTTGATTTCGGCAATCATGCCTTGTTCTACAGCACCGGGAAATACGAAGCCATTGTTGTAGTCGGTGTGCTCACCGATCAGGTTGATACGTCCCGGGCTGGCATACACACTGCCGGTTTCACCGTCAAAATGCTTTACGAAGCGAGAACGAACGTCCTCAATAGTCAATTTCATAGGTATTCTGTTTTAGGAGTTAGTTGTAAAGATTATTTGGAGAAAGGCAAACGGCCTGGTGCAGATGCCCATACGCCGTTTGCCCGCAGAGTCATTATTCTTCGCGCTTCGTGACGCGGCTGCCGATGAGTGCATAGAAGAGCAGGTAGGCAGCGCAGAAGACTACAACCCAGAAGCTGGTGATGTAGTTCGTGGCATCGGCAACGAGGCCCTGGATGAACATCATCACGGCGCAGCCGAATACCATTGTCATGAACAGACCCGAAGCGATTGCAGTGTACTTGCCGAGACCTTCCACAGCCATGTTGAAGATAGAACCCCACATGACGGAGGTGCAGAGACCCACGAGGAGGAATGCGAACGTGCCTACGGGGATATCCTGCGTAATGAACTCGAGCTTGGCCCAGTCTACGCCGGGGAATGCCACGAGGATGTCCGTGGGAGCGTACATGCCGAAGAGAACCAGTGCCAGCGTGATGGTGGAAACCGTCGTAATCATGGCGCGTGCGCTCACCTTGCTGCCGATGGAGGCACCGACGAAGCGGCCGATGAGCATCATGAACCAGTAGACAGCCACGAGCAGACCGACGATGTTTTCGGGAATCTTCATGTCCTCAGTGAGATAGAAACCTACGTAAGAGGGAACGCCTACCTCGATGCCCATGTAGAGGAAGATGGCCAGCAGGCCCAGTACGAAGTGACGGAAACCGAGTGCGCCGACAATGAGGTCTACGCGTACCGGAGCCTGTTCGGGCTCTTCGATTTTGGTGAACGAGATAACGATGAAGGCAATCACGAAGATGGCGAGGGCAATCATCAAGGCCGGAGTGGCATCGGAAATCTTAGCCTTGCTCATGTCGGCGATGAGCGCACCCATCAGGATGTAGCAAGCCACGGCAGCAGCGGAGTTGAACACGCCACCGATTTGGATAAGCTGGTTACCCTTGTTGCCACCGCCGCCAAGCAGGTTCAGCATCGGGTTTACGACGCAGTTGAGGATACACATGCAGAGGCCGGCGATGAAGGCACCAATCAGATAGACGGCAAACACAAGACCGAGGTTCTCCTGGGCATTGAGCTGGCCGCTGAACCACTGGATAAGAATGCCGACGGCACCGACAACCAAGCCCGTAAGGGCAGTCTTCTTGTAGCCGAACTTCGAGATGAGCATACCGGCAGGGATACCCATGATAAGGTAGGCCACGAAGTTGCCGTAGTTACCGATTTGGGCAAGCACGGTAGAAATCTCGCCTTGGTTCTTGATAATCTTAGCCATCGGATTGCACAGGTTGGTCACGAAGGCAATCATGGCGAAGAGCGCAATCATCACTATGATGGCTCCCCATTGTTTCTTTTGATTACTCATTGTTGTTTTGCTTTAAGTATTAAATGATTTTGGATAACTTCGGTATTCGTTGTTTGGCGAAGGAAGAGAAAAACCGAATGGCCAAGCAACCTGTATCGGCCAATACTGTCAGGTTGTGCCATAAGCAGTCTGGGAATATTCTACTTGGCTCTCAATGATTTTAGCTCATTCTTCTACACCAAACTTGTAAATGGTTTTTTGCGTATAGACCTGTCCGGGCTTCAGCACAACGGGCGGGAAATAGGCGCGGTTAGGACTGTCGGGGAAGTGCTGCGCTTCGAAGCAGAGGGCGGAGCGGCGGCCGAAGGTGGCACCATGCTGGCCTTTGTAGCCATCAGCCCAGTTGTCGCTGTAGAACTGTACGCCCGGTTCGGTGGTGTAAACTTCCATCGAACGTCCGCTTTCCGGCTCTACAATCTTGGCTGCAAACGACAGTTCGCCCGGTTCGCGCTTGTTGAGCACGAAGCAGTGGTCGTAGCCGGCACCATGTTTGATTTGTTCGTCATCGGCATCAATGCGTTCGCCCACGGTATGCGGTGTGGTAAAGTCGAACGGTGTGCCCTTTACGCTGCGGATTTCTCCGGTAGGAATGCTGTTTTCGTCAATGGGTACATAGAAATCGGCATTGATTTGGCAAACCACGTTCATTGCCGATGGGGTGGGGTTGGCGATGCCTGCCAGCGAGAAGAAACCATGGCTGGTCATGTTCACAATGGTCTTCTTGTTCGTCGTGCCCTTGTAGTCGATGACGATTTCGTTGTCATCGGTGAGGGTGTACATCACCGTCATGGAAAGTTCACCAGGGAATCCCTCTTCATAATAAGGTGAAACATAGCGGAGCACGAGGGTATGTCCGTTCACTTGTTCTGCATCCCAAACCCGGGCATGGAATCCGGTGGGACCACCGTGCAGGTGGTTGGGACCGTTGTTGATGGCCAGGCTGTATTCCTTGTTGTTCAGCGTGAACTTTCCGTGGCAGATGCGGTTGCCGTAGCGGCCAACCAGCGTGCTGAGGAACGGTTCGGGCGAGGCGAGGCAGTCGTCAATGTTATCGTGTCCCTGAATGACATTGGCATATTGGCCTTTACGGTCGGGAACCATGATGGCTACCAGCGAACCACCGTAGTTGGTGACAGCCACTTCCATGCCCGATTCATTGCGGAGGAAGTACAAATCGACTTCCTTTCCCTGCACCGTTTTCTGAAAGTCTTCTCTTTTAAGTCCACTCAAGGACTGTGCATTGTTTTCCATGATATTGAATGGTTTTATCGCGTTTTGTACTATTTACCTTGCAAATATGGATAAAAGAATTGGATTGCCAAAGGTTTGCTTGTTTTTTTTTACAGTTAGTTGATATTGAGCGGTTAAAGGGGAGAGGGACACGGTGAAACCTATCGTTCTCCATGGAAAATAGCGGACAGTTATAAAAGGTGTGGTAAGCTATAGCGGTAGAAAACAGTCTGTCGGATCAAACAGCAAGCCCCTGAACTGTCGCTTGGCAGGCAAGTCGGCAGGTCAGGGGGCTGCTTATGGGTTCGTGCTGTCTCAATAGGGCAACGGATCCGAAGCCGTAGGAGGTGCAAAGGGGATGTCGGGCGGCAGGGGCAGGTCGTCCAGGCTGGCAGGAGGAAGTGCGTCGGCATTGTTGATGCGCGAACTGATGATTCCTTCAGGAGCCGGTGGCAGAGAACTGCCGGATTTGGAACGGCTGCCAGCCTTCTTGTCTGCATTTTCGCTGGTAGAATCCACGTCTTCAGGATTCTGGAAACGGGCAAACTCCCCTCTGAACGTGAGCAGCACATTGCCAACCGCACCGTTACGGTGCTTGGCAATGATGATTTCAGCCTTTCCGCGCAAGTCGCGGCCCGCTTCGTCCTGATAAATCTTGTAGTATTCCGGACGGTGGATGAAGAGTACCATGTCGGCATCCTGCTCTATGGCGCCCGATTCGCGCAAGTCTGACAGTTGCGGGCGCTTGTCACTACCTTCGCGGTTCTCCACGCCACGATTCAGCTGCGAAAGGGCCAGAATGGGGATGTTCAACTCCTTGGCCAACCCTTTCAATGAGCGCGAAATGGTCGAGACCTCTTCTTGACGGCTGCCGAAACTCATGCCCGAGGCATTCATGAGTTGCAGATAGTCGATCATCAGCACTTTCACGCCGTGTTCACGTACGAGCCGGCGCGCCTTTGTACGCAGTTCGAACACGGAGAGTGAAGGTGTGTCGTCAATGTAGAGTGGGGCACCTATCAGCTGTTTGATGCGGTTGTCGAGCTGTAGCCATTCATACTCCTTGAGCTGGCCGCTTTTCAGTGTTTCGCCTTTGATTTCGCATACATTGACAATAAGGCGGTTTACCAGTTGTACGTTTGACATTTCGAGCGAGAATACAGCAACGGGCAGATGCTGGTTGACGGCCATGTTTTTGGCCATGCTGAGCGCGAAGGCCGTCTTGCCCATGGCAGGACGGGCGGCCAGGATGACCAAGTCGGAATTCTGCCAACCCGATGTAATCTTGTCGAGGGCATGAAACCCCGAGGCGATGCCACTCATACCGTCGGTGCGCGCCGCCGCCTTTCGCAGCATTTCGTAGGCTTCCTTAATGACAGGATCAATCTGCGTGTAGTCCTTCTTCAGGTTGGTTTGCGACAGCTCGAACAGCTTGCCTTCGGCTTCCTGCATGAGTTTGTCGATGTCTTGCGTGGCATCGAAGGCCTTGGTCTGGATGTTACTCGTGTAAGTAATGAGGTCGCGTGCGGTGGCCTTTTGGGCGATAATACGTGCGTGGTATTCTATGTGGGCCGATGAGGCCACCATGCCGCTCAGCTGGGCGATGTAGGCAGGACCGCCCACATCTTCGAGTTTTCCCGTACTGCGCAGTTGGTCGGTGACGGTGAGAATATCGACCGGACGCTCCTCCAGGTTCAGGCGACGAATGGCCTCGTAGATGGTTCGGTGGCGATTGTCATAAAAACTCTCGGGACGCAGAATCTCGCTTACCTGGAAATAGGCATCCTTTTCTATCATGAGTGCACCCAATACGGCCTGTTCAAATTCGACGGCCTGAGGTTGCACATGGGCATAATCTTCGGGGAACGGGCCTTGTGGCTTGGGGGTGCGGTTAGTTCGTCCGGCGTTGTTGGGGGGAATGTTCATGGAAGGGACATTAGGGATGTGAGGTTTCGTAGCAACCGATATCGGGTGTGGTTTTGCGCTGCTTTCCCAAACGGTCGGTAGGATAGGTGAGTGCTGTGATGTCGGGATTGGCGTGACCGACAGCCTTGGAATGTGGCGACAGGGTGAAGCTGAACAGGAGCCGGTCAAGGTCTGGTTGGGGCAGAAAGTTCCCGTCGCGTACTACGGTCGAGTCATTGCCCGTTTCGGCTTTATCGTCAATATCCCATAGGCAATCTACCAGTCGGGGGTCAGGTTCTTCGGTCTTGGGCGTGTTCAGCAGGCAGTTGAAGAAAGCATAGTTGAAGGCATCCTCCGGAAAATCCTTGTTCTGGTTGCCCATCAGCTCATCTCCTTGATAGCCAGTGATAATGCAGTTGGCCAATTGAAGCGATTGTATAGGCAGTCGGACAGGTCCGTCAAAGTTGGCAAAGTCAAGTGCCACACCGCTGCCACCCGTAAATACATAGAAGCGGGCCAGTGTGGAATGCACCAAGGTGACGTCTCCGCCGCGTATGTGTACGCAGTCACCACCGGCATTGGTCAGTTGGCAGTTGCCGACATACACGTTGGCCATGCGTATGTCCAGTCCATGGCCTGCGGTGTTGTGAATCACTGAATTTTCGAGAATAAGCTTGTTCTGTGCCACGTCGCCCGAATCGACCCGAACCCCGTAGTTGCCGCTATGGATGTCGGCATAGTTAAAGTAGTTGTTATAGGAGGTAGCTGTCAGGCGCACGCCTCCCCATTGTCCGGGTATGCGGTCATAGGGTTGGTTGTTGAACATGTAGCCCATGCGGTCGCCGCGCAGTACTACTGGTTCTTGCAGGCTGCCCAGAATCTGAAGCGTTCCGTGTACGATCAGTTCGGCCTGCGGATGAAAGTACAGGCGCGTGCCAGCTGCCAGCGTGAGCGTTTGTCCTTGCTCTACCACCAAACTGTCAAGAATGCGGTAGGGCCGATGGGCATTGAACAACGTGTTTTCTGTAATTCGCTGTGCCGTGAGTGTATGGACAGCTTGGCCTGAGGCAGTGAGCGTGATTGACTGAGCAACGCCCGCTTCGGTGCTGAACACTAACTGGTCCTCCTCATCGATGGGTTCGTCGCTATCCTGCTCGGGCAGGTTGGCCATGAGAAAGACAATCAGGCTGTCGCGGGCTGCAATTTCAAAGTCCTCACCACGCCCTTCGGTCAGCGGTGTCCCGTCCACATTCACTTTGAACGGTGAGGCAGCTCCCCGCTCCAGCCAAACCTGCGGAATGCGGATGGACTTGTCGGCTTTGTTATATACAGTAACACTGTATGTGTGGGTCGCAACTCCACTGATAATCGTGTCAAAAGCAACGGTGTCAGTGCTGAAGCGGAGTGTATGCGAAGGCGAGACTGTATAGTCGTCATCACCCATGCAGGCTGCCAGCAGACAGATGAGGAGGGTGAAGCAAAGACAGAGGTGGCGCATAGACTGAAAGGACTTGGTTCAATCGGTTGTTCAAATGGATTGGCTCGCTGGGGCGCAAACATCCCGCTGCCCCGCAGGGCAGAGGGAACAGCCGAACGGTGGTGAAGCTGATTCATGCCGTCCGGCACTTGCGTTTGTGGGAATGGATATTGGCTACGATAAAGCAGCATCATGTCTTTTGGCCGGACCACATGCAGCTTGAAGCAAGACGCATGGCGCGCCGGGCCAAAAGACAAAATGTCGTTTGCAACCGGAAAAGGGTGATTTTACACCCTCTTCAGAATATCGAGCAGATGATCCCACACCATCTGTACGGTGGGAATGAGCAGACGCTCGTCGGGCGAATGTACGCCTCGCAGCGTCGGACCAAAGCTAACCATATCCAGTTTGGGATATTTCTCTGAGAAAAGTCCGCATTCCAGGCCGGCGTGAATGGCCAGGATGAGCGGTTCCTTGCCAAACAAGTCCACGTAGCTTTCCTTGGCAATGCGTACGATTTCGCTGTTGGGGTTCAGCTTCCAGCCAGGGTATCCCTCGTTGGTCAGCACCTCGGCCCCTCCCAGTTCGAAGGCGGCACGTACCACGCTGGCCATGTTCTCACAGGCACTGCCCACGCTGCTGCGCTGGCTGGTGGTAACTGTGATGTGGTCGCCTTCCAGATGGATGCTGGCCAGGTTAGATGAAGTTTCAACCAGACCCTCCATGTCCTGGCTCATGGCAAAGACCCCATTGTAAACGGCGTGTAGCGACAACAGCATGCGGCGCATGGCGACAGGTTCCATGCAGATGCTGGCAGCCCCTTGGCTTTCGAGCACAAACTGAATGCCTTTTTCGGTAACAGAAAACTCCTCCTCTACATCGGCGGCAAATACATTCAAGTCAATGCGCACCTGTTCCTTCATGTTCATCGGTACGGCGCACACGGCATAGCCTTCGCGGGGAATGGCATTGTGCAGGCCGCCGCTTTGTATGTCAATCAGGCGCAAGTCGGTCTTTTCCATCTGCTGACAAAGAAAACGCACCAGCAGTTTGTTGGCATTGCCACGCTTTTTGTTAATGTCATCGCCCGAGTGGCCGCCAGTCAAACCCTTCACGCCAACACGGAATGTGAAATAGCCAGCGGGCAAATCGACCGTAGGAAAGGCATAGGTGGCCGTGGTGCGTACGCCTCCGGCGCAGCTCACAAATATCTGCCCTTCGTCCTCAGAGTCCAGATTGATGAGGTAGTCGCCCTGCATGAAGTCGCCCTTCATGCCCATGGCACCGGTGAGTCCCGTTTCTTCATCGCGGGTAAACACACACTGGATGGGTCCGTGCTCGATGTCGTTCGATTTGAGGATAGCCATCTGCATAGCTACCCCTATACCATCATCGGCCCCCAGCGTAGTGCCTTTGGCGCGCATCCATTCGCCGTCGACATAGGTCTGTATGGCATCATTGTCAAAATCGAACTCTACGTCCTTGTTTTTTTCACACACCATGTCGAAGTGGCTCTGCAGAATGACCGCCTTGCGGTGTTCGTGTCCCGGAGTGGCCGGTTTGCTGATGCTCACATTACCGGTTTCGTCCACATGGGTAGGAAGGCCCAATCCTTCTCCGAAAGCCTTCAGAAAAGCAATCATTTTTTCTTCGCGCTTGGAGGGGCGGGGCACTTTATTCACTTCAGCGAAGCAGTCGAACACGATGCTGGGCTGTAAAAGATGGTTGTTGCTCATAGCGGTTTGATATTTATTTTTTACTTTTGCCGTGGCAAAGTTAGTGCAAGGCGAGCGCACTGAAAAAGAAAAGCCGAAGGATTTTCATTTTTCAGTGCCGAGCCGCAGCCTGACTTGGCGTAGCAAAGTAGTGCAAGGCGAGCGCACTGAAAAAGAAAAGCCGAAGGATTTTCATTTTTCAGTGCCGAGCCGCAGCCTGACTTGGCGTAGCAAAGTAGTGCAAGGCGAGCGCACTGAAAAAGAAAAGCCGAAGGATTTTCATTTTTCAGTGCCGAGCCGCAGCAAAGATTCATTGACAGAATACTCCTATAATATATAATAGGTATGCTCAAACTGTTTTTTGTAGTATTGCTGATTGTGGCAGCCAGTGTGGCCCTGCTCAGTGTTCGGCTATTTATGGGACGAGGCTTTGTCAAGACCCATGTGAGCCAAAGCAAGGCCATGCGCAGGCACGGCGTTACTTGCGTTCAGTCACAGGATGCAGCAGCGCGGGCGGTCAAACGCCATGCGATAAAACCAGGAAAATAAAGAAACAATTCAATAAAAATGAAGCGAACAAGCAAACTCGTCATGATGCTGATGGTGGTAGGGATGACCCTGGCTGCCTGCAACAAGAAAGAGCCTGCACAGCAGGTCAAACCCAACGGACTGCCCAAAGCAGGGGCTACGCCGACTCAAGTTTGTGATGTGGCCATTGTGGACATAGATTCCCTGGCCACCCAATACGAATACTGCAAGGCAGGACTCAAAGCACTCGAAGCCAAGCAAAACACCTATCGCCAGCAGCTGACAGCCAAAGGTGAAGCTTTGCAGAATGCTGTGGTAGCCTTCCAAAAAAAACTGCAAAGTGGTGGTTACACGAGTCAGGCTGAGGCTGAAAAGGCACAGGCACAACTGCAAAAGCAGCAGCAGGCCCTGCAAACTTATCAGGAAAACGTGGAGAACGAAATGGCCAAGGCCACCGAAAACTATCAGCAAGTGTTGCGCGACAGCCTGAACAACTATCTGCGCGAATTCAACAAGGACAACCGTTACAAGCTGATTCTCAGCAAGAGTGGTGACAATGTGCTGTATGCCGCACCCACTGTAGACATTACCAAGGATGTGCTGGCCGGCTTGAACAAACGCTATAAGAAATAATCGGTTCGTTTATCCACCCTTCAGAATGGGTATATAAATATGGAGCATGGCACAGTAGCTATGCTCCATTTCTGTTTTATACTCGATGTAAGGTATTCCAGAGACTTTACGAAATCACTTGTGTCAGGAACTCATCGATAGTACCTTTTTCCGATGAGAAGTTGATGCCAATGG
>JBJEAF010000167.1:0-2544 GCA_051868755.1 Alloprevotella sp. | reverse complement strand
GCTTGACATCAGGCGGGCCTTTGCCACGCCCTCCCAGTGCACCGTCGCTTCAAATAATCTTGACATCAGGCGGGCCTTTGCCACGCCCTCCCAGTGCACCGTCGTTTCAAACTGGCCCGCCCTGATGTTACCCTATTTGTTGTGCTTAAACAAGGAGAGCGGGCAAAAGCCCGCTCTCTTTATTATTCAACGCCTCACCGAATATCAAGCTCGTCGAGCACATAACGTGCACCGCCGAACTTGTCGATTACGAAAAGGACAAAGCGGATGTCCACGTTGATGCAGCGTTGTAGTTCGGGGTTGAACTTCAGGTCACTGCTCAGACTCTCAATGTTGCCGTCAAAGGCCAAACCGATCAGCTCACCCTTGGCATTCAGCACACCCGAACCCGAGTTGCCGCCGGTAATGTCATTGTTCGACAAGAAACAAGTCGGCAGCTTGCCGTCTTCGCGGGCATAGCGTCCGAAGTCCTTGGCCACGTACAGCTCACGCATCCGTTCGTTGATGAAGTAGTCACTCTCCGTGCTGCTTTCCTTTTCAAACATGCCGTCGAGCACCGTGCGCCAGTCATACTGTACCGCATCGCGCGGCTTCAGGTCGCATACATGGCCGTAGGTCATGCGCAAGGTGAAGTTCGCATCGGGAGCCTTCGTCCAGTTGTACATCTCACACAGGCCGCGCACATAAATCTTGTCTAACTCGGCACGCTGCGTCGAGTAGGCGTGCCAAGGCGTGGAGAACGCTTGGGCAAACAGCTCGTAATCGGTCATCCATTGGTAGAGCGGGTCGTTTTGCAGGGCTTCGGCCTTACCAGAGGCCAAAGCTGCGGCCAAGCGTGCGCTGTCGGCAAACACCGACTGCGTGTACACCTTGTTCAGCTGGGCCTTCCAGTCCTTGCCCTCAGCAGCAAAGGCCGGCACGAGCGAAGTCTTGTGGTCCTTCAGGTAGTAGGGAATGAGCAGCTCCATCTTCTGGCGTTCGATGTCCATATTGACCGGTTTGATGACACGGTTGTAGAAATCCCGGATGTCCTCCTTGGCAGCCTCGATGTCCTTGGCCTTTCCGCTTTCCAAAGCTTTCACATAGCTTTCCACGAGCGAGGTATTCACATAGAAGCTCATGTTTTCGAAGGTGGCGAAGGTGAGCATCCGGTCGTGGAGCGTGTCCTTATAGGCCGTGCAGAGCTTCTCGATGCGGTCAATCACGTCGGCATATTCCGCCTTGCCACTTTGGCGGGCAAATGCGCGGAAGCGTTTTTCCTCCTCCTTCTTCTCTTCTGCCAGCCCGGTCTTCTCAACGGCCTCGTTCATGCCGCCGAAGTTCTTCACCATGTTGCCCCAGCTGGCATATTCGTCCTCCAGGAGCAGGCGCAGCTCGTCGCTCTGGTCCATCAGCTCCTTGTAGAACTTCAGCAGCGGATTGCCGGCCAGCACAATCGGTGCGTTGGTGGCTTCACAGCGCAGGGCCACCTCAGCAGCAGTAAGGTAGCGACTGGTTGTGCCGGGGAAACCCATGATCATCGTATAGTCCCCCTGCTTCGGGCCTTGGAGCGAAATGGGCAGGAACTTCTTCACCTTGAGCGGCACGTTCTGCTCGCTGTAGGGGGCAGGGTCGCCGTTCTTGTCGGCATAGATGCGGAACATGGCAAAGTCCGCATTGTGGCGCGGCCATACCCAGTTGTCCGTATTGCCGCCGAACTGGCCTACATTGTAGGGAGGATTGGCCACCAAGCGGAGGTCCTGGAAGGTCTGTTCGTAGAACATGTAGAAGCTGTTGGCACCGAAGAAAGGCACGATGCGCACCTTCACGCCCTTCTTTTTCTTCAGGTCGCTCTTCTTCAGCAGCTTTTCGGCCAAAGGTTGCAGGAAACCCTGGCTTTGTGCGGTGTAGACGTCAGCCCCTTGTGCTTGGGCTTCGGCATTTACCTGTTCCGTCACATCCACGATGCGCAGCACGAAGGTAAACGTCAGGTCCGGCGTGCGGAGTTCTTCGGCACGGCTGTGGGCAAAGTAGCCGTCCTTCATGTAGTCGTGTCCGATGCCGCTCATTTCGTGTACGTAGCTGAAGCCACAGTGATGGTTCGTCAGCACCAGCCCGTCGGGGCTGACCACTTCGCCGGTACATCCGCCGCCGAAGATGCCGATGCACTCGCGCAGGCTGGGCGAGGTTTCACTGTAAAGTGCTTCGGGGGGCAAAGCCAACCCGGCTTTGCGCAGCGAGTCAGCCAGATGTTGCTGCTCCATGAGCTTCAGCAGCCACATGCCTTCGTCGGCTCGTGCGCCGGTCAGGCCCAAGGTAAGGGCCAGACAAAGAACAAATAACTTTTTCATATAGGTTGTTGATTGTTGTTAGGTAAGATAGGCCGCAAAAGTACGAAGTAAAACTGATGCAACGAATCTTTCCGCCTTTTTTGTGTGCCGACAATCAGCTTACAGCACACCAGGAACCAGCTTGTCTGTCGGTTCTGACCGACAAAAGTGACGGCAAGGTGTCGGTTCTGACCGACAAATTTTCAGAAATCTGTCGGTTCTGACCGACAAATTT
>JBJEAF010000166.1:0-10187 GCA_051868755.1 Alloprevotella sp. | reverse complement strand
AAGTAGCGTAAGATGTTCTTTATCATAATTCCATATTTTTGGTTCTTAAAAGTGCGATTTTCTTTCGACACTTTCGGCTGCGCTCGGCATAGCCCGAACAAGTTCGGCTCTGCGCTCGCTTGCACGAAAGTTCTCGCCATGGAAGAGTATTCAAGCGAGCTTGAACTCTGCTCATTTGGCTTAACGAAATTGTTCTTAAAAGTGCGATTTCTCGCCATGGCAAAGCTCAAACAAGTTTGGCTTTGCTCATTTGGCTGAACGAAATCGTTCCTGTAAATGCACCTTTGGCGGCGGCTCGGCATGATCCAAGTAAGCTTGGCTTCTGCTCTCTCCTTGTACAAACGTTCAGAAAGTTTGGGGGCGGGAGGTTGCTCTAGAAGGGCATTCCACAACAGGGGAATGGGGCATTTCAGCCAAAAGTAAATGATAAAGCTGATATTTCCTTTCCTTGTTTACGGAATGTGAATGAGAATAGCTGAAATAATGTTTGATTGAAAAAATGTTGTTTTGCTGCACAGACTGAAGGGTGTTGAAACGCAGAAAAGCATTTTGGGCAGACGAAGCCGGCAAGTGAATGTCCGATGTACCGAAGGTTCAGGACATAAACGGGAGGTAAATGACAGGTGACGGATATGCCGGAAGGTTCAGCTTTGCTCGCAGCGAAGCTGGCGGAAGTAGGTGAGTGGCGTTACGCCTTTGAGTTTTCCGAAATAACGGTTGAAAGAGGTGATGGAGTTGAAACCGCTTTGCTGCGCCACGCTCGTCATGGCGATGCTCTCGTTCCGGGTGGCGGCTTCGGCAAGCAGGCGGCAGGCTTCGGCCACACGATAGCGGTTCACATAGTCGTAGAAGGAGATTCCCAGTTCTTGGTTGAGGCAACGGGTAAGCGTGGTGCGGTTGGTGAAGAGCTGCGAGGCGAGGTCGGGCAGTGTGAGCTGGGGATGAAGGTAGGGTTTCTTTTCGCGCATCTGCTGTTCGAGCCGTCTGGCCAAGGGTGAACCCGGCACAGCCGCTTTCAGCTCCCAATCTTCGGCTTCTGTGTGTAGGGATGCTTTTTCGTCCATCTTGGTTGACGGCAGGTTATCTTGCTCCGTTGTTCCTTCTTCGGGAAGACCCTTTTCTTCTTTCAGCGTGAAGAAGTTGATGTTGCGGCGGTTTGAATAGTCATAGAGAAAATAAGCCACTGCACATATCAGCACGCAGAAGAGGCTCTCGCTGAGCCATGTGGTGGTTTTAAAGGCTGCGTAGTAGGATAAAAACAGACAGAATACTGCCAGCAGGAAGTACGCGGTCCAGCGCGCATCAGAAATCTTGTTCCCAGGGGGGGGTAAGAATGGGGGTGCACTGCCGGTTGCGCAGGAGCGACATCATGCTCCAAGAGACAGTAGCGGTTACCTGAAGAAAGGCTGTGGCAAAGGCTGTGTAGAATATCACGCGAAGAGGCCACACAGCGTAGCAAACTATAGAAAGAAGCTGGAGTAGAAGGGGAGGGATGATGCGGAGGGAGGTGGCTGTGCCGGGACGGACGAGTTCCACGCAGCAGGCGCAGGCTATGGGTACGCAGAGCAGGTCGGCAAGGCTGACAAGGTCGTCCCAGAAGGGGTCGCTCTGAAACTGCGGGAAGAGAAAAATAGCATCTTTCAGGTATTCGAAGCCAAGCAGCAGGCTCAAACAGTGTAGGAGCTGCATGAGTCTGCTGCTATGGCGCAACCGGTAGAGCACAACAGCCCACGCGAAGAAGAAGACGGTGGTGGCGCCGCGCAGGGTATGGGCGATGGATTCGATGGCTTCCATGGTAGAGCGTGATAAGGAACGATTTCGTTCAGCCAAATGAGCAAAGCCAAACTTGTTTGAGCTTTGCCATGGCGAGAAATCGCACTTTTAAGAACGATTTCGTTCAGCCAAATGAGCAAAGCCAAACTTGTTTGAGCTTTGCCATGGCGAGAAATCGCACTTTTAAGAACGATTTCGTTCAGCCAAATGAGCAAAGCCTGTGAAACAAAGGACTTGCAGTCATCCTGCGGTGTCCCACCGCAGGGATACTGGTCAGTGGCGCTGCCGGCGCACGCTCAGGCCGCCGTTTTTGCTTCCGCCGGAGCTTTTGGGTTTGGTGGCCTTGGCTGTCTTGGTCTTGGTGGTCTTGGTGGACTTGCTGCCCGAGGATGAAGACGAGGAGGAGCTGCGGCTCACGCTGCTGGTGCGGCGGGTGGCGGTGGTACGCTTGACGGTTCGCGTGCTCTTGCCTGCTGCGGCGAGTGAGTCGGCCTGCGCCTGGGCTATGGAGTCGGCACGCAGGCGGGCGTAGTAGGCACTGTCGCGGCCGTAGACATGCTCTTGTACGTCGGTGAGCTGTTTCTCAATGCGCTGCTGCTCCTTCATCAGGGCCGAATCGTCAGGGCAGTAGTTGGCCAGAAGGCGGTCCTGAAGGTTGACGGCCTTGTAGATGTCGCCCTCGTAGCAGCCGAGCGTGAAGAAGTCGGCAGCCGACATCATGGCTGCATTGTTGAGCGACGAACCCATGAGCATGAGTTTGCCGAGATAGGGGGCTACGTCCTGCATCTTGACCCAGAACATCGGGTACTGCGCCATTTCACCGCCGAAGTCCGCATCGCCGCGCTTCAGTACGGGGCACAGCGCGGTGACCTGCTTGCGGAACGAGGCGGTGTGCTGGTCGTAGTAGGTGCTCTCCTTGATGAAGTACACCTTCACCTCTTCGGAGGGCAGGTCGGCATCGTTGACACGCACCTTGTCGTTCTTCTCCTCATAGAATATCTTGTAGCGGTCCATGAGCTCCTTGGCCGACACTTCGTTTTTGGCCGAGAAGTCCTCGTTGCCGTCAAGCTTGTAGTCGTAAGCCTTGATTTGCTTGCGCAGCAGGAGCTTGAAGAGGTAGGTGAAGAGGTTTTCGCGTCCGTCCTGGGGGGTGGTGGGATAGTAGAGGATAGCGTTGGCCTCCTTGTTGAGGTCGAGGGTGCGGTAGAGGTCGCGCCGCCATGCGGCATCGTCGGGCATGGCCTGCGCCGTGGGAAACTCACGGTAAGAGGAGCCTCGCGGCGCATTCTGTTCCTGTTCGGCCTTTTGCTGTTGTTCGGCGCGGCGGCGCGGCGGCTGCGCCACGAGCTGCAGGCCCAGGGCAAGGCCCAACGCGATGGTTACTATGCGGCAGTAGTTCATAGAGATGTGTGGTTTGCGGGTGGAGCGGTGATTAGTTGATGATTACCTCGACCGAGCCGTTGAGGGTTCGGGTGATTCCGTCGGGTCCTACGGCCTGCACCTTGGAGATGTAGAAGCGTTGGCCGCGGCGCAGTTCGCGCATGAGGTTACGCTGGTTTTCGGTGAAGTTGCTTCCGGCCGAGGGTTCGGGGCGGAAGTTGCCCATGCGGTCGGCAAAGACGGTCTCGAAGCTCAGCACCTTGAAGGGTATGTTGAGGAGTCCGTCGTCGATGGCGGCTCCCAGTCCGGCGGCTCCGAGGATGGTGCCTTTGGCGATGCGTCCGCCCTTGAAGCGGTCGCCGCCTACTTGGATGAAGGCAGTGGGGTCGGGCAGCTTGCGCACCTGGAAGGTGAAAGCCCCCATGTTCTGCGGGCGGCCGTTGACGGTGCCGCTCACGGTGAAGGTGACGTTGGAGCCGACCTGCGCGGGACGCGCGGTGTACTTGCCGGGGCCGGTGGAGGAGAGCGTGCCGCCCGTCATGCTGAGCTGCACCTGCGAGGCGGGCAGGCCCGCTGCGGTGACACTGATGGGGTTGTCAAAGCCGGCATAGAGCACGTTCATCAGGTCGGCAGCCACGGTGGCTCCCTGGGGCGGGGCAATGACGTTGTACTTCTGGGTGAAGGGGCGGCGGATGACCTCGCCGGCAGCGTTGGGCATGAGGATGTAGCCCGAGAAGCTGTATTGGCCCGGAGAGCCTGCGGTGAAGGAGTAGTTGCCGCCATCAGCGATGCGGCGTCCGTTGACGTAGATTTCGGGCCGCTGGGTGGTGTCGACGGCAGCCATGAAGATCTTGGAGCGGAAGGTCTCGCCGGGATAGAGCGTGGTGGCCTCGGCCGAGACGTAGGCGTTCAGCTCGTTGACGCGGATGTCCTTGAGGTCAATGTTTGAGACAAGGGTGTGAATGGCCTCGTTTTCGGCCTTGCGCACGTCGCTCTGCAGCTTGGCGAGCATGGTGACGGCGGCGATGGAGGGCATTTCTTCAAACATGTAGTGGGGCCAGTCCTTGCCCACGTTGTCCTCGTTCTTAGGCACGTCGGTGGTGAGGTTGGAGGCCACGATGGCCTGCTGGCGCGGGTCGGCGAAGTAGGCGAGGATGCGCTGGCGGAACGAGACAATGGCCTCGTAGAGCTTCTGTCCCTGGCCGGTGGAGGGTGCGAGCATGATGCGGCTTGCGGCTTCGAGGTCCTCCTTGTTCTGCAGGTTGTCGGGGTCGCCCTGCTTGCCGTCACACTCGCGGGCAATGGCCTGCCGCAGGGTGCCGGCCAGATTGTAGAGCGAGTCGCTCATGCCCTTGAGCTGCATGGCCTTGTCATACCAGGGCTTCACCTTGGTGGGATTGGCCTTGAGCTGCTCGGCAAAGTCGGCATAGAGGGTTTGGTTCTCCTTCATGGCGTTGTCGGTGGTGCGCTTGAGGCTGTCGCCGATGAGGGTGAAGCCTTTGAGCACGTCGCTCGACACGTTGAGCGCCAGCATGGCCATCAGCACGATGTACATGAGGTTGATCATCTTCTGGCGCGGAGAGAGCGGTCTTTTCTTTACTGAAGACATGGGCGTGGGGTCTCGGTGAGGGGACTTTTAGTTGGGGTTGGCTATAGCGGGCTGTGGGTCGCTATGGACTTCTATAGCTATCTATAGCTTTCTATAGCTCTGGTTAGAGCGGCTTGGGTCGCGGCGGGTTTGGCGCGGCGCGGGTCCTTACTGCGCGGTAGCGGCAGGTTCGGGCTGCTGCATACGCATATTGACAGTGAGGGCCTGGATCATGCGGCCATACACGCCGTTGAGCTCTTCGATCTGCTTGGCCAGCATACGGGTCTGCTCGTTGATTTGCTCGATGGTGCCCACCTGCTGGCTGATGCTCTTGAAGTGGAGCTCATAGGTCTTGTTGATGGCGGTGAGGGTACGGTTGAGGTTGGCCATCTCCTCACTGTCGTGTGCCAGTCGCGCGCTCTGTTCGTCGACCTTCTGGAAGGTTTCGGCCAGGGTGCGCAGCTTTTCGATATACTCCTCGGTGGCCTGCTCCATGTCGGGCGACAGGGCGGCCTGGGCGCGGCGCAGGAGTTCGTCGTTGGCCAAGCGGATAATTTCGGCCAGACGCTGTGCCTCGTTCTCGAAGGGCTGTTCGCCCTGCGGTGTGCGGGCTGCGATGGCCTCGGCGGCGGCTTGTACCACATCGGGCGCGGGCTTCGAGGCAGCGACGGCGGGCTGTGTTTCGGCCCCGGCGGCGGGCGTGTTCAGTCCGCCCACAATGACCACGCCGCCTGAGTGGTCGGCCTGGCCCATACCAGCCACATGGACACTGGCGGCAGGCTGCTGCGGCATGTCGCCTTCGGCTTCGGAGTCGGGATATTCGTCTTCGTCGATTAAGCCCAGCTTGGCGGCAATCTCCTCGTCGGTCTCGTAGTCGTGGGGCAGTTCCTTGCCGATTTCGGTCTTGTCGAACGGGCGGTCGAAGGCCGAGAGGAAGAACACGACGACTTCGGTGCCCATGCCGATGAAGAGCATGAAGTTGCCGCCCGGCAGGTGGGTGAGCTTGAAGAGTGCGCCCAGAATGACGATTGAGGCACCCCAGGAGTAGGCGTAGTTGAGGAATGTCTGTCCGGGCACACTGTCCATCCAGTGCTGGAGGCGGACAACGAGGTTTATTTTGATGGCCATCGCTTTGTTGAGAGTTTGTCGGTTTCTATGAGCGGGCGTGCGGCGGAAGCCGGCTGCCGGCTATTTCTTTTTGCTGTTTCCGGTTTGGCTGGTAGAGGTCGCCTTGGAGCGTACGCATCGGAAGCCTATGAAGGAGCGGGGCTGGTTCTGGTACTCCCAGGTGCGCCAGGCGGAGCGGATGTAGGACATGGGGTCCTTCCAGGAGCCTCCGCGCACGCTCTTGCGCTTCAGCACGTAGGGGTCTTCCTTGGCGGCATTGTAGGAGAGCTGCGGGTTGAGGTCGGCCATGGCGTTGACGCCCGCTTCGGTGTAGACGGTGCTGGTCCATTCGGCCACGTTGCCCGCCATGTCGAAAAGTCCGTTGGAGTTGGCCCCGTAGATGCCTACACGCGAGGTGATGAGGTTTCCGTCGTCGGTGTAGTTGCCGCGGTCAGGCTTGAAGTTGGCATAGAAGCAGCCCTCCTGGCTCTTGGCTTCGATGCCCTCCCAGGGATAGGGGTTGCCCTCTTTGCCACGTGCGGCATACTCCCACTCTATCTCGGTCGGCAGGCGGTAGCGCTGTATGTAGCGTGCCTGCTGGCCCATGCCGGCCATGAGGTAGTTGGTGCGCCAGGCGCAGAAGGCTTCGGCCTGTTCCCAGGTCACGCCCACGACGGGGTAGTCGTTGTAGGTGGCCGAGGAGAAGTAGAGTTTCATGTACTGCTCGTTGTTGGCATTCGGGAAGTCGTTGACCCAACAGGTCGTGTCGGGGTAGACGGGCACGATGTAGGTGTTGAGAAAGTCGTAGAGGCTGCTCAGGGGCCGCTCGATGGTCTGGCGGACGATTTCGCCGTTGTCGTTCACGTAGGCCGTGTCCTTCGAAATCATCACCACCTCGTTGGGGTCTGTGGGGCGGTCGGTGTTGAGCGAGCGTTCGTTGGGGTCAAGCCGGTATTTGCGCAAGGCGGCCTTCTCGTAGTCGAACACCTCGTAGCGGTAGATGAGCTGCTTGGCATCGAGCATACGCGTGCCGTCGATGGGGTGGGTATAGTAGACACTGTTGATGGCGCGCTCCTGCTCTTCGGTGGGCTTGCGCCAGGGAATGGGCTTGGCCCAGTTCAGGTGGGGCGTGACGGGTTCGCCGTAGCGGTCTACTTCAATCTTATAGGTCTCGTCGCCCCCATACTGCGGGTCAGCGAGCCGCTCGCGGATGATGCTGTCGCGCACCCACTCCACGAACTGCCGGTACATGGCGTTGGTCACCTCCGACTGGTCCATCCAGAAACCGTCGACCGAAATTTCCTTGCCGGGTGTCGTGGCTCCCCACAGCGAGTCGTTCTCTTCGATGCCCGTTTTCAGGAAACCGCGTTTCACCTCGACCATGCCGTAGGGCACGGGTTCGTTGAAGGCTGTGCCGCGCGCACCCGTCACTTCGCCTCCGTTCATCATGGCCCGTCCGTTGCCCATGCACGATGTGAGCAGGCCGAAGGCGGCCAGCAGGGGCAGCAGGGCTGAGCAAATATATTTCATTGTCGTTGTGGAGTTTTATGGTTTGGTGATTGTATTGTTTCGAGTGGAAAGGTGGGCTTTGCTGTCCATGCAGCGAGAGGTGCTGTCCGCCCCGGCAGTCTTGTCGCCAGAGCCTACAGCCACCTGACACTGCGGTGCAGGTTGCGGCCCTTCTTGCCCAGATTGAGGTCCATGCGGTAGCCTATCGACACCTCATGTTGCCCCGCTCCGAGACCCATGCCCGAGGTGTTGGCCTCATAGGAGTAGCTCAGGTCAACGCCGTGGAACATGCCGCCCACGAAGGCTGTGACCGAGTGTTGCGGGCTGTAGCCCAGACCGCCGTAGAGGTGTTTCTTCTCGCGGGCATACTCCAACCGCGCCGTGAGGTCGGCCCTGAAGGCCTTGCCGTCGAAGCGCAGCATGGTGGTGGGGACTATTGAAGTAAACGGAATTTTAAGGCGTATATTGTATCCCGCCGTTAAATTATAGAGAGATTTAACCTTCAGCTCGTTGTTCTCGCCCAGCAGGACGGTCGGCGCGGTGAGGTGTTTCGCTCCGACACCCACATACCATGCCTTACGGGCATAGAAGAGGCCGGCCGAGACATCGAACTTCGAGCCCGAGATGTCGGTGGTGGGGAAGGCAGGGTCGTTGGCATCGCCCAGGTCAGCCTTGGAGCCGTTCACCGATTCGTTGAGCATGTCGGCCTCAACGCCGATGCTCAGCGTGCCTCCCCAGAGTTTGAGGTGGTAGGCATATTGCAGGGCAAACTGTTTGTGGGAGAAGAGTCCGATTTCGTCGTTCTGGAACAGCACGCCGACACCGTGGCGGGTGTTGCCCAGTTGGAAGGCCATGTCGGCACCGGCATAGAGCGTGCTGCCGCCGTCCTCGAAGCCGGCCGCGTGGCTCTGGATGAGTCCTGTGATGTTCAGTTCGGGCTGCCGGCCCACGGCAGCAGGATTGGTGCCCGCCTCTATCTGCCAGTAGTGGGCAAAGGCGGGGTCTTGCTGCGCGCGCATGGTCAGTGAGACCCCTGCGGCGAGGCATAATAATATGTAGGCGGTAAGTCTGTGTGGTTGCACGGCTGCAAAACTAAGCATTTTTCAGCAGTTTTGTTTGTTCGGGCAGGGAGATTGTAGGCCATAGGCGCATGTTTGTGGCATTTTGTTCGCTTTTCTCCATATAAGCGGGCTGCGCTCGACTTACACTATTATATAGGTTGAACCGATATGAAATGTTTCAGTTTTCGCAAGTTTTTGTTGCTGGTTAACAAGTGTTTAGGGCTTGCTCCAAAGGGGCAATGAACGCTTGTTAACCTTCGATGGCGTTCCTTTTCTGATAAGATTGCACTATCATTCCTAAATAGAAAAACGATTTCCTCATTGTGTCGGCGTAGAAGCTCACGGATTTTATCTACATTTGCCCACGGAACGAAGTTATTTTCAAATGCGTTCCGCCTCGAATCAATCCAAAACACTTTAATCCTACACAAAAACATGAGTACATTGACCCTTGCAATCATCGCAGTCTTTGTCATCGGCTATTTCTTTATAGCCATCGAAAGTGTAACGCGCATCAACAAGGCCGCTATCGCCCTGCTGATGTTTGTGGGCTGTTGGACGCTGTTCATGTTCGACCCTTCAGCCTATCTGGAACAGGCCGTCGGCGACCAGAAGGCTCAGGCCGTGAGTGCCGTGATCGAGCACCACTTGGGCAGCACGGCCACCACGCTGTTCTTCCTCATGGGTGCCATGACTATCGTGGAACTCGTGGACCAGAGCGGCGGCTTCAATTTTGTGCGCGGCATGTTGCGCACCAGCAGCAAACGGAGCCTGCTGTGGCGCATAGCCTTCCTCACCTTCTTCCTGTCGGCCATACTCGACAACCTCACCACGAGCATCGTGATGATCATGATTCTGCGCAAGCTCGTGTCGGACCAGCGCGACCGCTTCATCTATGCCTCGCTGGTCATCGTGGCGGCCAATTCGGGCGGTGCCTTTTCGCCTATCGGCGACGTGACGACCATCATGCTGTGGAACAAGGCCCTCGTCACTGCTCCCGGTGTCATTAAGGAAATATTCATCCCCTCGTTGGTGTCAATGCTACTGCCCGCCTATATCCTGTCGCTCCACCTCAAGGGTGAACTCGTATATGCCGAAAAGGGGGGCCAGTGTGGCACGCAAGAGGACCTCACCGAGCGGCAGCGCAAGCTCGTGTTCTTTATCGGTGTGGGCGGTCTCATCTTTGTGCCCATATTCAAGAGCATCACCCACCTGCCTCCCTTCGTAGGCATCCTGCTGGTGCTCGGTGTGCTCTGGACGGTCACTGAGCTGTTCTACCGCCACTTGGCCCACGGCAGCTGCCACTCCGGCACGCAAAAGCGAGTGAGCAACATGCTCTCGCGCATCGATATGAGCACTATCCTCTTCTTCCTCGGCATCCTTATGGCCGTGGCCTGCTTGGAGGTAATCGGCGTGCTCACGCAGTTGGGTACGGGCCTGAACACGGTGTTCAACGGCGACCATTTCCTCGTGACAGGCATCATCGGCGTGCTGTCGAGCATTGTGGACAATGTACCTCTTGTGGCGGGCTGTATGGGCATGTATCCCATGGCTGCTGCGGGTGACTTTGCGCAGGACGGCATCTTCTGGCAGCTGCTGGCCTATTGTGCCGGTGTGGGCGGTTCGATGCTCATCATCGGCTCGGCTGCCGGCGTGGTGGTGATGGGTCTCGAAAAGATAACCTTCGGCTGGTACATGAAGCGCATCACGTGGATTGTCTTTGTGGGCTATCTGGCCGGCATCCTGTGTTACTACGTGCAGCGCGTAGT
>JBJEAF010000165.1:0-2603 GCA_051868755.1 Alloprevotella sp. | reverse complement strand
TTTTGATGGGGAAAACGAGTATTTTTGCATTACATAAGATTGGTTGCGCTCGGCATAGCATTCAAACAAGCTTGATGCTCTGCTCTCACTGGCACAATCTTTACATAATAAACCTACATTCCTAATAATAACGCGCGTATGAAATACCCCATAGGCATACAGGATTTCGAACAGATTATTCAGGAAGGCTTTGCGTATGTCGACAAGACGGCTTGGGTTTACAAATTGGCCAAAGAAGGGCATGTGTACTTTCTGAGTCGTCCCAGACGGTTCGGGAAGAGCCTGCTGGTGTCTACCTTGAAATATTATTTCCAAGGAAGAAAAGACCTGTTCAGGGGACTTGCCATAGACAAGCTCGAAACGGAGTGGGCGGAATATCCCGTGTTCCATATAGATTTCAATGGTGGAGGCTACGAGACGGATGGGGAATTGCAAAAGCGCATTACAGGCTATGTCGAGACGTGGGAGGCACAGTGGGGAAAATCGCCCATAGAAACGGATCTTGGAATGAGGTTTTCTTATGTGTTGCAGCAGGCGCATGAGAAGACAGGCCGACGGGCAGTTGTGTTGGTTGACGAATATGACAAGCCTTTGCTTGATGTGCTTGACACAGGGTATACAGGACTGTTTAATGGAAAGGAAACGAAGATTGAGGATATACACCGCAATATCCTAAAGGGGTTTTACGGTGTTTTCAAGCTTGCAGCCCCAGACTTGCAGTTTGTCCTGCTGACCGGTGTGACCAAGTTTTCTCAGGTCAGTGTGTTCAGCGGTTTCAACCAGCCGGAGGACATCAGCATGAGTGTGGATTACGAAGGGCTTTGCGGCATCACAAAAGACGAGCTGCTGTCAACCTTCGAGGAGCCTATCCATGAACTGGCAGCCAAATTCAAGGTAAGTTACGATGAGGTTCTCATGCGGTTGAAGCAGAAGTATGACGGCTATCATTTCGGCGAGGAGATGATTGACATTTTCAATCCCTTCAGCATCCTCAACTGTTTGAAATCCAAGCGGATGCAAAACTTCTGGTTCTCCTCGGGCACACCGACCTACTTAGTGCGGCTGCTCTCCCATTGCAACGAGAATATCAATGAACTGGTGGGCAAATACTACGAGGCTTCGCAGTTCATCGACTACAAGGCAGACGTGGAGCAACCGTTGCCGATGATGTACCAGAGTGGCTATTTCACGATAAAAGATTACAACGAAAGGTATAGCACCTATCTGCTTGACTTCCCGAACGAGGAGGTGCGTACCGGCTTTATCGATGCTGTGGCCTCCGGATATTTCAAGCAAGGCGGTGCTCCTGCATCGTGGGTTGTCAACGCCGCGACCGCGTTGGAATCCGGCGACACCGCTACGTTCGAGAAGCTGATGACCTCGCTGCTTTCCTCGGTCACCTACCGTTTCCAGCGCAAGCAGGATGCGAAGGAGTGTGAGCGGTATTTCCAATATACGTTCTACCTCATCGTGCAGATGATCGGTTTCTATAATGCCGTGGCAGAGAAGGAAACGAGCGAAGGCAGGATAGACTGTGTGGTGGAATGCCCGGACTATGTCTACATCATCGAGTTCAAGCTCAACGGCTCGGCTGAGGCAGCCCTCAGGCAGATAGAAGAGAAGGGCTACGCCAAGCCCTATGCTGCCGACCGCCGCAAGGTCATCGCGTTAGGCATCAACTTCTCGTCAGAAAAGGGAACGATAGACGGCTTTATGCCCGTAGAGACCAGATGTTGAATAGGTCGGAGTCAACAGGCGTTTTCGCAATATGATCACACTCATTCTGTTCACCATAGGTGCGGCTTTCGTGCAGCGTACAACAGGTTTCGGCTTCGGAATCTTCATCATGACGGTTTTGCCGTTCTTGCTGCCGTCGTATGGTGAGGCAACCACCCTGTCAGGATTGCTTGCCGCGGTGACATCGTTCTTGTTGACCGTAAAGTATCGACGGGAAATAGCATGGAGAAAACTGCTACCGATACTTGTCACCTTCCTGTTGACGAGCTTCTTTGCGGTCCAGCTGCTGACGTGGCTCAAAGGGGAGACCGTGAAGTATGTGCTTGGCATAACGCTCGTCTTGTCAGCCGTATACTTCGGTTTCTTTGCGGAGCGTATAAAAGTACGTGGAACGCTCGGGATGCAGGTCGTGTTAGGCTTGCTCTCGGGTATAATGGGCGGGCTGTTCGGTATGCAGGGACCGCCAGCGGTGCTGTACTTTCTTGCCGTTTCTGAGTCAAAGGACAGATACACGGCATTGGCGCAGTGCTATTTCCTGATAGGCAACTGCCTGATGACAGTCTATAGGGCGCAGTCAGGATTTCTCACCCATGAGGTGGCCTGTGCATGGTGTTATGCCGTGCCAGCCGTACTGGTGGGCACCTGTCTGGGCAGTTTGGTGTACAACAGGCTATCGCTTCCCGCGCTGAAGAAACTGGTGTATTTGTATATCGGTATCAGCGGGATAGTGGCCATAGTGTCATGATGTGGGGTAGGGTGCATGATGTCAATAATACCCCTTTTATAAATAGCGGCGACCGCCCCTTAAACTTTCAAGGGGTGTTCTATAAATTAGGCCGAGCTGGATGCTGGATTTTTAGAGATGA
>JBJEAF010000164.1:0-10294 GCA_051868755.1 Alloprevotella sp. | reverse complement strand
AACGACCCCCTGATTAACAGTCAGGTGCTCTAACCAACTGAGCTACTGAAGCAGGCTAAAACGTTTAAAACTTGCCGTCTTTTGCTGAATTGCGGTGCAAAGGTAATGCATCATTTTGAAATAACCCCTATCTTTGCACAGAAAATTCAAAAAAAAGTAGCATGAAGAGAGTTTTGGGCATGGGAAACGCCCTGATTGACGTGCTGGTACAGGCGGAAAGCGACGATTTACTCCGCGAGTTACAACTGCCAAAAGGCTCTATGCAACTCATCGGTTCCACGCGTTACCGCGAGCTGCAACAACGCTTTGCGAGCCTCTCGCCACGCCGCACTACCGGTGGTTCGGCCTGCAACACCCTGCTGGCACTGGCCCATCTGGGTGCCGCTCCGGGCCTAATGGCCAAGGTGGGAGATGATGAAGCCGGCCGCTTCTTTGCCGACAGCTGCCAGCGCGAAGGCATCCGCACGCACCTGCTCTGCCAGCAGGGAATGCCCACAGGTGTAGCCTCTACCGTCATCACACCCGACGGGCAGCGCACTTTCGGCACCTGTCTCGGCGCTGCCGCCACCATGCAGGCCAATGAGCTGTGCGGCGAATGGTTCGACGGCTACCACTACTTTTATATTGAAGGTTACTTGGTGCAGAACCACGACCTCATGCGGCGCGCCGTCTCTTTAGCCCGCGAAGCCGGACTCAAGGTGTGCATCGACCTGGCCAGCTACAACGTGGTGGAGGCCGAGCGCAGCTTCTTCGACGAAATGCTGCAACACACCGACATCGTCTTTGCCAACGAACAGGAGGCTGCCGCACTCACCGGTACCGACGACCCCAGCCACAACCTTCAGGCTCTGAGCGGCATCTGTTCCCTCGCCGTGCTGAAAGTGGGGCGGCAAGGCGTGTGGGTGCAGCAAGGAAGCGAACAGCTTCACTGCCCGGCTCACAATGTGCCGCAAGTTACCGACACCACAGCGGCAGGCGACTACTTCGCCGCCGGCTTCCTGTACGGACTCATTCAGGACCGCAGCCTCGCCTGGTGTGCCGAAGCCGGCAGCCTGTTGGCCGCTCATATCATTCAGGTTGTAGGTACCGCCCTGCCCCACTCCACCTGGCACAGCCTGAGACAAACCCTTGCAGTTCACACAAGCTAAACGTACATGAACACCTCTCACGTCCTGTCTGACCACCTATCGACACTCCGAGTGACCTGTCTCGGGCCGCTCATGCTGCTGCTGACGCTCTTCGCCAGCCCGGCAGCCACAGCCCAAACCTCTCCGTCGGCCCACAACTTCACGGTGCTGAAGAATCTCGACATATTCAACGCACTCTACCGCGAGCTTGACCTCTACTACGTAGACACGCTCGATGCCAAGAAGAACATCGACAACGCACTGGCCTACATGCTGGAACTCATTGACCCCTACACCGAATATTACCCTGAGGAGGACACCTCCACACTCCAGCAAATGACTACGGGCAAGTATGCCGGCATCGGCGCAATGGTGGGCTACCGCGACAACCTCAGGCGGTGCATCATCTCCAAACCCTATGCCGGTATGCCCGCCGCACAGGCCGGCCTGCTGCCCGGCGACATCATCCTCGCCATCGACGGCAAGGAGATAGCCCCCTGCGAAGACCCGAGCAGCGAAGCCCAGGCCCGCTATTCATCGGAGGTGAGCGAAAAACTGCGCGGCGAACCCGGCACCACCTTCGAGCTTAAGGTGCGCCGGCCCGAAGCCGACAAGGAGTATGCCTTTAAGATTGTGCGCCGCAATATCGTGGTGCCCAGCGTGTCGCTCTCCACCATGATCACCGACAGCATCGGCTACATCGCCCTCTCACAGTTCATCGAAGGCACCAGCAGCGAAGTGCGCCGCGCTATGGTCGAACTCAAGCAGCAGGGTATGCGCAATCTCATTCTCGACTTGCGCAGCAATCCCGGCGGTGTGCTCGAAGAAGCCGTCAAGACGGTCAATCTCTTCCTGCCGCGAGGCCGCGAAGTACTCAGCACGCGAGGCAAGGTGAAGGAGCTGAACCACACCTACAAGACCACCCTCGACCCGCAGGACCCCGACATACCGCTCATTGTGCTCACCGACGAACACAGCGCATCGGCCTCGGAAATCACCGGCGGCGCACTCCAGGACTATGACCGCGCGCTCATTATGGGCCGCCGCACCTATGGCAAGGGACTCGTGCAGCAAAGCCGCGAACTCCCCTACAAGTCGGTGCTCAAGCTCACTACGGGCAAATACTACATTCCATCGGGCCGCTGCGTGCAGGCCTACGAGTTCAGGGACGGCATACCTGTCCACCTGCCTGACTCACTCTGCAAGGAATTCCGCACTGCTGCCGGCCGCATCGTCTATGACGGAGGCGGCATCAAGCCAGATGTCGAACTGCCTGCCGACAGCCTGCCCCGACTGCTGGCCTATCTGCAAGCCAGCCCACAGCTGTTTGACTACTGTGTGCGTTACCGGGCGCGTCACCCGCGCATAGCCAACCCCTTGGTGTTCGCGCTCACCGATGATGAGTACGCTGACTTCTGCGCCTACATGAAGCAACACCAGTTCACCTACGACCGCCAGAGCCTGCGTCTGCTGGGCAGCCTGCGCGAGCTGGCCCGCATTGAAGGCTATGCCGACGAGGCACAGGCCGAACTCAACGCGCTGGAGCAGAAGCTGCGCCACAACGAAGACTTCGACTTTGTGCGCTGGGAGACTGAAATACGCCGGGTGGTCGAAGCGTCTATCATCGAAAGCTACTACTACGATGCCGGCCGCAACATCTATCTCTTGCAGACCGACAAGGACGTACAGCAGGCGGTCGAAATGATGAACAACCGCAAGCTTATGCACAAGCTGCTGAGCGGCGAACCTGACGCGTGAAGCAGCCTGACGTAGTGAACTTGGGCTATCAAATGACGAAACGCCACAAAGAAGGGCGTAGCCACTGGCTGGTTCCAGTAGCTACGCCCTTTATTGTACACTGTCCTGCGACGAGAGTCTGGATAAGTGTGCCGACATCCACACTATACCTTATTATATATAGGTGTATGTCGCGCCGTCAGCGCACGTAGCATTTTTGCTTGCCACAGATATACATGCCTTTCTGAATGGGACGCGACAGACGGTGTCCAGAAAGGTCATAGAGCCGCTCTTCGGTGGTACGCAAACGGTGGAGCCGGGTATTGAGCTTGCACACAACGCCTGTAGGAAAGACCTCATAGGGCGATGCAAGGGCATGTTTCACACATTCCTGACAGAGTTGCCAGTTGAGTTCGGTGACGGGATAGAAGGGCTGCTTGTCGGAATTGGCCGAACAAATATCGGCCGAAGGCGGGGTGAGCAGCAGGGAAACGCCGTAGAAGGGGGCAACCAGGGTCTCGAACCAGGTGAGGGCCAACAGGTAATGGCCCACACCGTAGACGATGTGCGACCCGTCGCGGGTAAGTTCGAGGTCGTCGTCCATACAGGCCCGCGCGTTCTGTATGACTGTCCCCGAGGGAATGAGCAGGTCGAAGCGGCCGGGCTGCAGGAGGAGCTGTTCGGTAGCCGAGACAATGTCGCTCCAGCCCTTCTGGCTGTAGGGCTTGCAGCTGAAGTTCAGGGCGTGTGACCAGGTCATGTGCCATGCCAACTGCACGTTGGGATTGGGACACTCGCGGCGGACTGCCTGCACGAGCGAGTCAACGTAGGGTGTGTAGGTAGCATAGTCGTCGGACTGGTTGGAGGACTGCTGCAACACGACAATGTCCCACGGTTCGCGCAGCAGCTGGCGCAGCGTCCAACCGTCGCCTTTCGGCACCTGAGTGCCTCCCATAGCATATTTCTCTTCTATCACCTTGTCGCCGGCCAAGTGTTCGCTCCAGTATTGCAGGGACGCACCGCCACGAACCACACAACAAAAGCCAAACTGCTCGTAGCTGAAACCGGCTTGCAGCATCATGCGCTCTATATAGCGCGTAGCATCGAGGCTATAGCTGTTGCCGATACTCAACACGCGCAGGATGCCTCTGTCTGACCCTGCATCGCCGGCCGCAGCGCGGCTTGCGGCCCTGAGTTGGCCGCAACACAACATGATGCCTGCCAGCAACAGGACCAAAAGATGCCTTGACTGTATGCGCATAAGCCTGTCACTTTTTTATCGGAAGTTGAGAAGGCCGGTAAAATGGGCTTTACGACACGTTACACTTCAAAACTTCCAGAATATAACCCGTTTCTGCCGCGAAACTACGGTTTCTCACAAATATATGCAAGGTGTAACGTGTTTTTTTAAAGCTTAGGCTGCCTTCGGCCCAAGAATAGGTTCTGTCGGACACTGGCAGTTTCCAACGGCGGAGGGGGAATGGGAATATCTACGGCTGAACAAGACTCCGCTCTCGCCCTGAGCAATCCATAGTCTGGGGCTGGGATTTCCGAAGATTCTGGGATTTCCGGACTTTCCGGATATTCTGGATATTCCGGATATTCCGGACATTCCAGACAATCCGGATTATCCGGCAGTTTCGGACCTCTCCGACACTCACATGCCGAGGCTCCGCAGCAGGGTGTCCATCTGCCTCACCACCTTGGGCCTTCGGTCAGCCAAGTTCTGCTGCTGGGTCACATCGCGCTTGGCATCGTACAGCTGGGGGCCTTCACCACAGCCTGTCTCTATGCCTGTACCCCAGGGCACTATGGCTGGACCGGGCACAGGAGCAATGTAGGTCCAGTCCTTGGTGCGGAGAATGTGGGAGTGGCCATAGCCTGTTTTAAAGGCAAAGGGACGGGAAGTACGGCTCTGACCCAACCAGGTGCGCAGGTAAGGACGGCTGTCGGGGGCTGCACCGGCAGGCAGCTCCACTCCGACCAGTTCGGCCATGGTGGCCGCCAAATCTACCTGCGACACCAATGCATCGCTTACGCGCCCGCCCTTTACCGCCTTTGTGCCACACACAATGAAAGGAACTACGCTGCCGGCTTCATAGGAACTGTATTTGCCACCACGGAAGGGGCCGCCGGGCAGATGGCTGCCGGCCAGTTCCTCAGCATGGTCTTCGTAGCCGTCGTCCAGCACAGGACCGTTGTCGCTGGTCAGGATAATCAGGGTGTTGTCGGCCAATCCCTCGCTGCGCAGGGCTTCAGTAAGCCGGCGCACTGTATCGTCGAATTGCAGGATAGCTTCTCCGCGCAGTCCCATCGGACTCTTGCCACGAAAACGCTCGTGCGGCATACGCGGCACATGGACATCGTTCGTACAGAAATAGAGGAAGAAAGGGCTGCCGGCATGATCATGGATAAAGCGCACGGCATGGGCTGTTATGGAGTCTGCTATGTCCTCATCACGCCACAGGGCCTTGCCTCCACCCCGCATGTAGCCGATGCGACCGATGCCGTTCACGATGCTCATGTCGTGTCCGTGGCTGGACTTCAGTTTGGTCAACAGTTCGGGATGGTCATGCCCGGTAGGCTCACCGGGAAAATTCTTGCGGTAGCTCACGCTGATAGGCGCGGCAGGGTCGAGATGAGCCACCTGTCCGTTCTCAATGTAGACGCAAGGCACACGGTCGGCTGTGGCAGCCATAATGTAATGGTAGTCGAAGCCCAGGTCGGCAGGCGATTGGTCGAGGTGCCCGTTCCAGTCCTGCTCGCCGCTGCGGCTGCCCAAGCCCAAGTGCCATTTGCCAAAGGCTGCTGTACGATAGCCTGCGGCCTGAAACACATCGGCCACGGTGTGGCGTTCGGGCGGTATGATCATGCCGGCATTGCCTGCAGCCACATCGGTACCCTGCCGACGCAAGGGATATTCACCGGTCAGGATGCCGTAGCGCGAAGGGGTACTGGTGGCTGCACAGGCGTGAGCGTTGGTAAAACGTACGCCCGCACGGGCCAGACTGTCAACGGCCGGCGTGCTCACTCGCTCGGCACCATAACACGACAAATCGCCGTAGCCCAGGTCGTCGGCCAAGATCAGTATCACATTGGGACGTTGCTGCTGGGCAGATGCGGCGGCTCCACACGCTGCCCATGCGGCCAGAATGAAGGTGCTTCTTTTCATAGTCGAGGAGATTGGTTCTCGGCAAAAGTACGACTTTTCCTCAAACAAAAAAGCGTTCAGGCCACGTCTCCGCGTGTGAGACGTGGCCTGAACGCTTGTCGATGAAACGAAACGGGGTTATTCGCGCCAAGGGTCAAGCACCTGGCTGGGCCGTCCCGAGGCGGTAAAGGCTCCCATGTCGTAGGCTCCCCAGCCAAGCGGAACGTACCATGAGGGCCGCCAGTTGGCATAAACTTCGGGTTCCCAGTAGAACACGCCGGCGCACACATCCTTGCCCAGGCTGCGGGCACGCTGCATGAAGTCGGCCGACACTTGGGCTGCCAAGGACTCGTTGGCTATCTTGGCACCAAATTCGGCTACCATGACAGGCACGCCGTAGCGCGCATGGAGGTTACTGATTTGCGTGATAGCGGCCTGATTGAGGGCCAACCAGGTCTGGCTGTCATCATCGGCCTGCGGGTAGTGAGACAGGGCAATCATGTCCATCTGACCTCCCGCGCTGCGGAACTTGTCGAACCACCAGAGGTTGTTTTCATAGGCGTGGTTGAGGTGAGGCATGACCAGGGCATCGGGGTAGACCTCTTTCACGGCATGGTAACCTGCCATATAAAGGGCTGCAAAGTGCTTCCAGCCGTCAGGCAGGTCGCCCTGCTCGTTCCAGAGCTGGCCTGCGGGATGCATCATGCCGTTGCGGGTCTCGTTGCCCACCTGCACCCAAGCTACGGGTATGCCGGCCTGCTTGAGGCTGATGAGTGTTTGGCGCACGTGGTCAGCTACCGCCGTTTGGAGTGCCTCCATATCATAGTCGGCCCAGTCTAAGGGCATTTCCTGGCGCGAAGGGTCGGCCCACCAGTCGGAGAAGTGGAAGTCTACCATGATATTCAACGCTGCTTCATGGGCAGCCTTGGCCTTGACGAGCACATCGGCAGGGTCAGAATAGCTTCCACAACCCTTGCGCTGCGGATTGACCCATACGCGCAGGCGCACAGCATTCATGCCAATGGCACGCATGAGCTGGGGGCATGGGGTTTCGACACCCTCGGCGGTGTAGAACTTCTTGCCGTCGGCTTCCATTTCGGTGTACCAGCTGATGTCGGCACCGCGTACAAATTCAGCAGTAGATTCAGGCTGGTCGGGTTGCTCAGGCTGGTCGCCGGGCTGGTCGGGTTTATCGCCGGGCTGTTCAGGCTGGTCAGGAGTTACGGGCGTTTCGGGTTCATCGTCACCGCCGCAGGCTGCCACGGTCATGGCAGTGAAGAAGGCGGCGAGCAAGAGAATCTTTTTCATAGGAGATGGTATTGAGATTAGATGAGGGGCTTGGAGATATGCGTCCATGGGGAGATGGGATGACCGTTCGAAGGGAAAAGACCTGATCCGCTTCAAGCGTCACTACCTATAGGTACTTCATGAAAAACGTCTACCCCAAGCGAAAAGCTTACTTCACGACATTCATGGTGGCCGAGCCTTCGGTCAGACCTTCACCTTCGACCACAAGCGTAAACTGTCCTTCCCGTGTGGTGGACTGCACGATGACGGTGAGCTGTCCGCCAAAGGCATGCATGTGGGGTTCGTGGAAGAGTTCGAGCGAAGTGGGGTCGCCGTTGGCTATGGCGCGGAAACGGCCACGGCCTGCTACGGCACAAGACAACTCACCGTTGTAGTTGGGACAGAGATTGCCCTTCTCGTCGACCACGCTCACGGTGAAGTAGGCCAAATCGCGGCCGTTGGCCTTGACGTATTTGCAATGGCTGGGCTCGACCTTGATGTGGTGGGGCTTGCCTGCCGTCTCGACCGTGCGGCGGGCAGCCTCACGTCCGTCAGCATCGTAGGCCACCACTTCGATGCGGCCCGGTGCATACTTCACATTGTTCCACATGAGACGGTAGCGTTCCTCGACCGTCGAGGCTTCGTCAGGCCCTTTCTTGGTGAGCCGGCCTTGGCTCTTGCCGTTGACAAAGAGTTCAGCCGAGGGGTAAGAAGTGTAGACAAATACGGGGGTTACTTTACCCTTGCGGCCGGGCCATGTCCAGTGGGGCAGTACGTGGAGCGTGGCATCCTGCTTGTTCCACACGCTGCGGTAGAGCCAATAGCGGTCCTTGGGCAGCGAAGCGAGGTCGATAATGCCGAACATGGAGGAGTGGTTGGGCCAGGCATCGGTGTCGTAGGGTGAAGGCTCACCCAGGTAGTCGAAGCCTGTCCATACAAACTGACCGATGGTCCAGGGATAATCATCGGCCAAGGCAAAGTCGATGTCGGGGATGTTGGACCATGAACAGTAGTCAAGGTCGTAACTGCTGCTCTGGTGGTCGGGGGTAATGGCGTCGGCTTTGCGTACGGCAGGGAAATGGTAGACACCCCGCGAACTTACTGTGGATGAGGTTTCGGAACCGAGCACAATGTTCTGTGGCAGGCGGCTGTATGCCTCCTCATAGCGGTGGGCACGATAGTTGAAGCCCGGAATGTCAAGCATGGCAGCAAAACCGTTGTCGAGCACACACGACACTTGGTCCATACCGCAGGTGACGGGGCGTGTGGGGTCTTCGCGGTGGCAGATGTCGCGCAGGAACTTGGCCACCTTGTAGCCTTCGGCCGAGCACTGGGTCGGCACTTCGTTGCCCACACTCCACATCACCACCGAGGGATTGTTGCGGTACTGGCGCAGCATGTTGACCATGTCGCGCTCAGCCCACTCGTCGAAGTAGCGGTGATAGCCGTTGTCGCACTTGGCAATGTCCCACTCATCGAAGGGTTCGAGCATCATCATGAATCCCATCTCATCGCAGAGACGCACCAGCTCGGGTGCGGGCATGTTGTGAGAGGTACGTATGGCATCGCAACCCATGTCCTTGAGCATGAGCAACTGATGACGCAGTGCGCTCTCATTGATAGCGGCACCAAGCGGACCGAGGTCATGGTGCAGACACACGCCCTGGAACTTGCGGTGCTGGCCGTTGAGATAGAAGCCCTTGTCGGCCACAAACTCCAGGCTGCGTATGCCGAAGGGCGTTTCGTAGACATCCTGAATGCGGCCTTGGGCACGCACGGTGGTGACAGCCTTATAAAGGTAGGGCTTCTCGGGCGACCAAAGCTTCGGTCGGTCGATGGTGAGATGTTGCTCGAAGGGCTCATCATGGTTGATGTAGCCTTGGTTTACCTTGCGCGTCACTTCGCGTCCGCGGGCATCGCGCACCACGGTTTCGACCGTGAGCAAACAAGTGTCGGCGTTGACAACGGTCGTCTTGAGACACACAGAGGCATAGTCTTCGGCGACATGGGGCGTGGTGAGCTGCGTGCCCCACACAGGAATGTGGATACGTTCTGTTTCGACTACGCGCACATGGCGATACAGTCCTGCCCCAGGGTACCAGCGGCTCGACTGCGGCTTGTTCTCCAACCGTACGGCCAAGAGGTTCTCGCTGCCGTCGGCATGCACGAGATTCGTTACATCGCAGTGGAAGGAGTTGTAGCCATAGGGCCAGAAAATAGCTTCTTTACCGTTCACGTAGACGCGGGCTTCGCTCATGGCTCCGTCAAACACCAGTGTGACCTGCTTGCCTGGGGTGGTGGTAAAGGTGTGGCGATACCAGCCAACTCCTACATAGGGCAGACCGCCTGTGCGTCCTGTCTTGACCGAGGCTTCGGTTTCAAAGTTTTGCGTTACGGCAACATTCTGCAAGTCGTTGTCGCGCGAGAAAGGCCCGGTGATGGCCCAGTCGTGCGGCACATTGACTTCTTGCCATTGTGTGTCATTGTAATGGGTTTGTTCTGCGCCCGAAGCTTCTCCACGGTGAAACAGCCAGCCCTTTTCGAGCTGTTGCGTGGCACGCTGGGCCTTCATGGTGAACGGACAGCCGACCATGAGGGCCGACAAGGTCAGTAATGCAATGGTTTTCATGATCAGTTAGGTTGGTGTGACAGTGTGCCAAGGGACACAAAGTGTGTTGCAAAAGTAATGTTTGATGCGTGGCGGACAAAGAAAAAATAGTTTTTTCTTGAACCACAAAGGATTGGAACATAAGGAGTACTATAACAAAGACGAATTTCCCGGCCTGCTGAGAAACCTATGGAAACCTCACCATGCACCGTATCATCACCATCGAAAATGAGCTTCGCGACAATCCCATCAAACGGAACGAAACTCCAGAGGGCCCCTCTCTCTGTCCAAAAAAAAGATTTAGAGGCTCAAGCCGAAATCCCGGTGCATTTATAGAAATCGAGAGGATAAAGTGTTAAATTATTAGGCGAATAGTTTCACTAG
>JBJEAF010000163.1:0-10460 GCA_051868755.1 Alloprevotella sp. | reverse complement strand
AACACTTTATCCTCTCGATTTTTATAAATGCACTGGGATTTCGGCTTGAGCCCTTTTTATACGTATTTTTAATGCCGTAAAAATCGTTCAACCCTTCAGCCAACCTTTCATTATCGTTGATTCTCAGCGTGAAAGTGGCTGAAGGGTTTCGTTTTCAAACCCTTCAGGAAGGTTCAGCCGTGACAGCAAACCATTCAGCTGTACTCAGGCAGGTTTGGAAAAACAAACCCGGGGCTTGATCAAACAACTCGGCGAGTTGTCAGTTCTATGTCTGGATTTGTTGGCGTCATGTGAAAGGACACGGATGACGGGGAACGCAGAAACCGACACCTGCGGCTGAAGGGTTTGCTGAATCTTCCTGAAGGGTTTGAAAACGAAACCCTTCAGCCACTTTCACGCTGAGAATCAACGATAATGAAGGGTTGGCTGAAGGGTTGAAACATTTTTATAAAGATAAATACACGTATATAGGGACGTTCAGACACAGGACAGTCAGACAGAATGGTTGTCTCCACTTCACGGGGTCAGGGCATAACGGTCCAAGCCATAAAACACAAAGAGCTGACACCTCCACACACGAAGTGTCAGCTCTCATGCCAATCGTTCGCAAAAGTTATTTAATCACATGCTTCCCATAGTTGACCTCGCGCAGGCGGTAGTATTCACTCTCGCTTTGGAGACGTTGCAGGAAGTCATTGTAGGAACGCAGTCCCTGGGGAGTCCAGCCCGCTTCGGCCACAGCAGCCAGACGGGGGAACATGAGGTATTGTACCGTAGAGGCATCCTCGACCCATTCCGTCCAGAAGTTGGCCTGTACACCCATGTAGCGCGGTTGCAGTTCGGCCGGGATGCCGTTCATAGGCACATAGTTGTAGACCGCTTCGACCGTTTCGGTGCCGTTGCCCTGCGAACGCGGTTCGGTGGGCAGCGGACTTTGGCGGCGGTTGATGTAGTAGGGAATTTGCGGCGACAGGATGGTGTACAGTCCGCGTTCGGCTGCATCGCGGGCTGCGCCGTCGGCTCCCACCCAAGCCATAATGGTGATGTCCTTGCCCAGCGGGGCCGTGTTGCCGTGTAGCACCTCGTTCCAGAATATAAGGTGGCGCTGCTTCTCGGCAGGCTTGGCGGCGATGTGCTGTTGCAGTTGGCGGTAGAAGTTGATTTGCAGGTCGCGGTAGTTGGTTGAGCCAATTTCCTTCAGCTGTTGCTGGCAGTCAGCGTTCTGTTCCCATTTCTGCGTGGGACACTCGTCGCCGCCCAGATGCAGGTAGCCGAAGGGGAACACCTCGGTCAGCTCGTCGACCACGTCCTTGGCAAACTGTACTGCCTTGGGGTTCGACACATTGATTACGTCGGCCGACACGCCTTGCCACAGCCACACCTCATGTGCGTTCTGCGGGTCGCAGGCCAGGAACTCAGGATAGGAAGCCACGGCAGCCTGCGAGTGGCCCGGAATGTCCACTTCGGGTACAATCTCAATGAAGCGTTCGCGCGCATACTGCACAATCTCGCGGGCGTCGTCCTGCGTGTAGAAGCCGCCGTAGCGTTGTCCGTCGGGCTTCACCTCGCCCCAACCCAGTACCTTGCTGTTGCGCCAAGCTCCCACTTCGGTCAGTCGCGGGTACTTCTTGATCTCAATGCGCCAGCCCTGGTCTTCGGTCAGGTGCCAGTGAAAGCGGTTCAGCTTGTAGGCCGCCATCACGTCGAGCAGTTTCTTTATTTCCTCCTTGCCGTAGAAGTGTCGTCCCTCATCGAGCATGAAGCCCCGCCAGCCGAAGCGCGGCTCATCGCTGATGTTCACAGCGGGCAGCGTCCACTTGGCTGTGCAGCATCCGCCCGCCTTCACGCCAGCCATCACCGAGCGCGAGGGGAGCAACTGTTGCAGCGTTTGCAGTGCATAGAAGAAGCCGGCAGGGCGTGCCGCTTCGACCACCACCTTTTGCGGAGTGACGTTCAGCCGGTAAGCCTCGCAGCCCATAGTCGGGTTCAGTTTCAGGTAGAGAGCCGCCTTCTTGGCTTTGGTGCGTGTCAGCTTCAGTCCCGTAGTGGCCTGGAACTTTTGGGCAAAGCGGTCGAGCACCATAGCGATGCTGTCGCCCGGATAGTCGTCGGCAGCCACCTTGGTCTTGGCTTCAAATTGGAACACACCTTCGGCCCGTTCCATTTGGGCCGGCAGCGGAATGACAGGCAGCGTGTTTTGGGCCTGACCGGGCAGGGCGCATACAGCCCATGCCGCGACAAGAAGTTGTTTGAGTGTCATAGTATGATGATTTAGGTGTAAATAATTCGGGTTATGCCCAAGGGGCTTGGATGAGCGCAGCACATGCAAGTGTACTTGCATGTATTGCCGAGCCGCAGCCCGACTTGGCGAAGGCAATGTCGGTGCAAGGCGAGCGCAGCACATGCAAGTGTACTTGCATGTATTGCCGAGCCGCAGCCCGACTTGGCGAAGCAAATGTAGATAAAATTCGCGAGCTTCATACAGGCAGCGTGAATAAATCCAGTGTCTGTTGTGTGGGCTGCGGTTGCCTTCTTCTTACACGTCGTCCAGCGACAAAGCTTTCAGTTGGAAGTGATAGGTGGAAAAATCCTTTTGGGGCAGGGCCGCGACCTTGTTTTCCAGCACAGTCATGCTGATTTTTCGCTTGTTCCGTTTCACTTCTGCAATCATGCCGGTATGGTCGAATTCGTTGACAGCCACAAGGTCGAGTTCGTTCTCGCCGCGTCGGTCCCACCAGTTGTTCACACGGGTGAACAGCCCGCTTTCCATCGCTTTCGTTTGGAACCATCGTTCCAGAGTCTTTCCCGTAAACTGTTCGTAGCTTTCGGTTGCGTGTTTCAACAGCAATTCCGTTTGTCCCGCTTCAATCAGTCCTTGGTGTGGATAGACAAAACGGAACCAGAAGCGCAGGTAACAGTCATCGATGCTCCAGCGTATGTTTCTGGCACCGGGCTTGCTGAAGACCGGTGTGTTCTTGTTGATGAATGAGTAGTCGTCGCACAAGTTGTTGAGGTAAGCCCCCGCGTTCTTGCCAATCATGCTGTCAATCTCACTCTGTGTGGTCATGCCGGCAGCGACCAGTTGCAGAATGCTGAAGTACGTGCCGTAGTCGCGGCCAAACTCCGAAACAAGCAGTTCGATGCCTTCTGTGATGAACGGTGAATCGGCTGCCATAGCATATTTCAGCATCTTGTCGCGAGTAGTTGCTTGGGCATCCATCAGCAACGCCACGTATTTCGCCACGCCTCCCGTCAGCATGTAGAGGCACAGCAGGTCGTCGGGTTTCATCCCGAGATGATGATCTTTGAGTATTTGTCGGAGCACGTCGGTGCGGAAAGGCTGGAGACGTATGGCCGAATCGCGTCGGCCATAGAGCGGTTCGTCGCCATTCTCGAAGATGCGTTTCATCATGGAATAGATTGAACCGCAGAGAACGAGGTCAACCGTGGTCGAATCCTTGTATCTGTCCCACACATCCTGTATCTCACTGGGAATGGCCTTGTTGATTCCCAGGAAGTTTTGAAATTCGTCGATGATGAGGGTGTAGTGGTTCTCCCGTCCGTAAATCATCAGTTCTTCAAACAGGGTGCCGAATGAGGTCACGTTGCCGTGTATGTGCAGTCCTAACTGCCGGAGGGCTTGCTGCTGGAACTTGCGGCACAGCAGCTGCTCATTGTCCTTCGACACGTAGAGGTATAACGCTGGGTGTCCCTCTGCGCTTTTCAGCAGCAGGGAAGTCTTGCCTATCCTTCGGCGGCCGATAAGGGTGGTCATCATCGAGTGGTTCGCCGATTGCTCCCAATTCTTCTTGAGCATGTTCAGCTCCATTTCGCGGTCATAGAATTTCATACAGCACAGCGTTGGTGTTTGCTAATATAATGGCCATTAAATTAATGGCTGTTGCAAAAGTACCGCAAAGCAGGCGTAGTGCAAAAGAAAAAGGCTAAACTTTTTCGTTTGCCGCGCTTGCTTTGCGGTAATCTGTGTCCGGCCTGTCCGGTCGTTGGCGTCAAGTCTCTCGCAGTCAGGTGTTGGTCATGGAGGCTGGCTCAGCTGTCGAGGTCCACCAGCTGGCCCTTGGCATTGAAGGTCAGTTCCAGTCCGTTTGACAGCTCCACCTCAGTGCCGGGTTGTTTTCTACGTGATAAAGGGCGTTCTTTAGCCCTCCGTTACGGCATGTCGCAGAATTTGCTTACATTTGCAGCGCAATGAGGGCTTTGTGCCCGCCGAGTGCTTGGTAAACCTCGTAAAAAACAAGAGTATGATGAATCGTTCTACTGTCGAAAAGGCCCGTGTGAGGCCGATGGTCAGCATCCCCTTTCTGTGTTTGTCGGTGCTGTTCTGTGTTTGCTTGATAGCTGCTAATTTGTTGGAGACCAAACAGGTGTGCGTCGGGTCGCTCGACCTGACGGCCGGGCTGATCGTGTTCCCCGTTTCGTACATCATCAACGACTGTTTGGTCGAAGTGTGGGGCTACGCCAAGGCCCGTTTGGTCATTTGGTTAGGCTTCGCCATGAACTTTTTGTTCGTCGTGTTCGGCCTGCTGGCCGATGCGCTTCCCGGTGCTCCCTATTGGCAGGGTGAGGAAGGCTTTCATGCCGTGTTCGGCCTGGCACCGCGCATAGCCCTGGCATCCTTCTTGGCCTTTCTGGTCGGTTCGTTTCTGAATGCCTGGGTCATGAGCCGCATGAAGCTCTCTGTCTCAGACGGCAGCCGCGGTTTTGCCTGGCGTGCCATAGCCTCGACCTTGGTGGGCGAGTCGGCCGATTCGCTCCTGTTCTTTCCTTTGGCATTGGGCGGCGTGGTGCCCTGGAGCGTGATGCCCCTGCTCATGTGCAACCAGGTGGTGCTGAAGACGGTCTACGAAATCATCGTGCTTCCCCTCACCCTGTGCGTGGTGCGCCGCCTCAAGCGGATTGAAGGAGGCGAGGTCTACGACCGCAGAGTCTCCTACCGTCCCTGGAATATCGGAAACTTGGAGTGAGGGAGGATGAATGGGAGAGGTTATAAGGAATAAGGTTATGAGGCTATAAAGTTGCTCATTGAGTGGCGGAACTTCCTGCTTAACTAATAGTAATGTTATAACCTCATAACCTAAAACCTCATAACCTATATAATATATAAAAGGAGTAAACGATATGATTCTCGACAATCAACGGGCCTTGGTCGTGTTCAGCGGCGGCCAGGATTCGACCACTTGCCTGTTTTGGGCCAAGAAGCACTTCAAGGAGGTGTATGCGCTGAGTTTTGTGTACGGCCAGAAGCACGCCCACGAGGTCGATTTGGCCGAAGAGATCGCCCGCCAGGCAGGCGTGCATTTCGACAAGATGGACGTGGGCTTCATAGGCCGTCTGGGCCACAATGCGCTGACCGACCCCTCCATGACTATGGACCAGACCAAGCCGGCCGGCGGACCGCCCAACACGTTCGTGCCCGGACGCAACCTCTTCTTCCTGAGCATAGCCGCCGTCTATGCCCGCGAACGCGGCATCAGGCACTTGGTGACGGGTGTGTCGCAAACCGACTACTCGGGTTATCCCGACTGCCGCGACTCGTTTGCCCGTTCGCTCAACGTCACGCTCAACCTGGCCATGGACGAGCAGTTCGTGCTCCACACGCCACTCATGTGGCTCGACAAGTGCCAGACGTGGGCCTTGGCCGACGAACTGGGCGTGCTCGACCTCGTGCGTAACCACACGCTGACCTGCTACAACGGTGTGGTGGGCGACGGTTGCGGACATTGTCCGGCCTGCGTGTTACGGCGAAAGGGACTTGAAGAATATCTGGAACAGAAGGAATCAAACACCACACAACCATAACCCCACTCCTACAGCCATGCGCGAAGACCTTTCACTCAACGCCTTGGGGCGCAAGACCGAGTACAAGAGCGACTATGCCCCCGAGGTGCTCGAAACCTTTGAGAACAAACATCCCGACAACGACTATTGGGTGCGTTTCAACTGTCCCGAGTTTACCAGCCTGTGTCCTATCACGGGCCAGCCCGACTTTGCCGAGATTCGCATTTCCTACCTGCCCGACCGCCTGATGGTGGAGAGCAAGAGCCTGAAGCTCTACCTCTTCAGCTTCCGAAACCACGGCGACTTCCACGAGGACTGCGTGAACATCATCATGAAGGACCTGGTGCGCCTGATGAATCCCAAGTATATCGAGGTGACGGGCCTGTTCACGCCTCGCGGCGGCATCAGCATCTATCCTTATGCCAACTATGGCCGTCCCGGCACCAAGTATGCTGAACTGGCCGAATACCGTCTGCGCCAGCACGACCTGTAGCAGCCGCCGGACATCATCAAAGCAGCTGCGCCTGTCTGGGTTCAGTCCCAGACAGGCGCAGCTGCTTTATGGTATGTAGTGGCTTAATCTTCCTCACGCTTTTTTTTCGTTCCCGGTGTGCGGTATCTGGCTTCGCGCACATAGCGGCGCACAAAGGGGTGGTGCATGAATTGGCTGGGTGCGCCGTCGACGATAGTCTGAATCTGGCGCGTCATGATAGGCGTGGGGTATTGGCTGCAGAGCAACATGAAGAATCCCGGCCCGAGCACGTTGTCATAGTTGTCGCGCACAAAGCTGGTCTCCAACTCTTCGGTGCGGCTCATCAGCTTCTCGGCCTTGCGTCCCACTTTGCGCTCAATCTCTTCGGGCGAACGGCCTTCGCGCATCATGCGTATGCTCTTCTGTTGCAGCTCCCACAGCTCGTTGTCGAGGCGGTTGCGCTTCTTGAAGAAGGCATAGAGCTTGTCATTGAGCGGCCCGCCGCTCACGCGCTGCGTCACGTTGTCCACCTGAATGCTCAGGTTGGCGTTTTCGAGCACCAAGGGCATCACGCAGTTGCTGCCCGTGTAGAGCAGGGCCATGCGGGCCGAGTCCACATCGCCCACAAAGTTGAACCGTCCGTGTATCACCTTACACGAGTCCACACAGTTAGTTGCCATGTAGGCTTCGCTGCCTCCGTCTTCGGCAGTGACACGCAGGTAGAGCATCCGTCCGTCCAGACAGGGCACAGACGAACTTCCGGCTATATTGTACTGTTCGGCGCATGAGGTGAGCAGCAGGAGGGAGGATATGACGGCGAAAAACTTGTACATAGCAGCGTGGGGGAATGGTGTGAGGTTCTCTTCTCTTCAGCAAGGCTGTTTCTGGGGGCGTGTGCGTCACGCCGTGTCTGCCTTGACGAAGCAGAAGCAAAGGTAGCTACTCTTGTGGAAGTCGGGACTACCCGTCTGCTAAAAGTGGCAGCCCCTTAAATCTTTTTGGGGATTCAAGGGGCTGCGGCTGCAAAAGCTAATGGGTTTTTCACAATTCAGCGCGACATTTTAAAGCCGCGTTCTATAAATTAGGTTTGAAATAACTCGCTGTACCCCCGTTGGTCAAAACTCAGGATGATACGAAGGTTTCAAATATCAATCAGAATACAAGCTGTGCATAATGGCATCTCTGTAAACATTTCCTTCTGGGAGCGTGACCGCAGAGAATGCTTCTTGTACTTTATAAACTGTCGTACAATGCTCTTCTATTATACCCAGCGGTAATATTTCTCCGTCTTTGCGAACATTAGTAGAAGTCACATCATATGCAATGAAATGAATGGATGCTGGTTGATATGGAAATGATGGGATTTTTTCTTTTCCTCCTAAACGTTCAAGCACACGGTCATGCACAGGTTTAGGAGACACAAAGAACAGTCCAGATTTACACAAGTCCTCTCGTTGTAATATTTGTCCCTTGTATATAAGTTGAGGAATTATCCTTTTATTCACATTCTCCCAATTCAGACCAACTGTATCGCCAACAATTTCTCTGCTATCAATCAAGGCTTTTCTTGCTGTTTGGTAATTTCCTGTAGTATCTATTGTCTGAACTTCAATAGCCGTAAATTCCATCAAAGCACCATGTTCATCAAGACGAGCAAGAACCCAATCCACAAAATAAGTGCCTGTTCCCTTCCTTTGAGGCAGGCGAAGTTCACCGCCCCATCCCTTGCCAAATACAGCTATAGCTCCACCTTCTTGTTTTGCTTTCGCTACGGCAATTCTCCCTGCATACAAATTAAATTTTTGTTTGAACGCCTTGTATGCAATATCGTGCAATATGGCATAATTATCTGCATAAATTCTGATAGGACAACAGATTACATTTGGAGAGCCTGATGTTTTCTGTCGAATAGTACAGACACCAGATGGCACTTGTGCGCGAGACAAGATTTTTACACAAGCTGACTTTGTAAATGGACATATTTTCTTAGCGGCAGCCTTAAGTGCTGTTTCTGATTTATCCTCTGCTCTATAGCCGAAAAATTCTGATATATAACCTGACATTTATTCTTGTTTTAAAATATTTATAATGGACAGACCAATAGCTTTAGCCAATAATGGGGGGACAGCATTCCCAACTTGTGCAAACTGTTCTGCTGTATTTCCATAAAAGACATAGTGGTCAGGAAAAGATTGTATTCTTGCGGCTTCCCTCACAGTAAACGACCTGTCTTGAGAGTAATGAAAATATGCACCCCAATGTGGGTCACACTTTGTCAGAATGGTAGATGCAAGACCATCAGGACGAACACGACCGTATCTCATAGTATGGTCTGATTTGCGAGCTTTCTGCATTCCTTTGGGAAGCAAATCATAAGGAATATCAGTCCAATTCCCTCCTGGCTTGATATATTTCATTCGCTTCAAGTTAGTCTCAGATAATCTTGGAGATTCGTGATTATAGACCCCTCCCGAACCAATACGCATCATTTGCTGATATTCACATTGAGGCTCCATAAAATATTCTTTTACTGCTTCTCCTTTTTCTCCGCATTTCAGCGGTGGCAAGTCTCCTATTGCTTCTTCTACCGTAGTGAATTTTGCCAGACTTTCAGAAGTTGGAAGTTTCACTAACTGTTTACCATCAAAAGTTGTCGTGAAATTTGGACGAATAGGAGCATGAAATATGGGAGTTGGAAAAGCATCTGCTGGCACTTCCTTACCTCTTAGAGCTATGATTATAGTACGCCATCTCATTTGAGGAACGCCATAATAAGCAGCTCCTAATATACGTACATCAGCACCATACCCTAAATCTGCCAACGTTTCAATTATGGCATGGAGTGTTGCTCCTTTTTCAAAAGACACAAGACCAGGAACATTCTCTATAAGAATAGCACGTGGCGCAAAAGCATCCACAAATCTAAGATATTCCCGGAAGAGATGGTTCCTGCTGTCTTTGTTGCTGCGTATTGGGGCATTTATAGAGAAACCTTGGCATGGAGGACCGCCTGCAATGAGGTCAAGCTCCCCTCTCTTTATGCCTAAATCCTGTAATATACTATACGCATCAACAGTGCGTATGTCAGATGTCAGAACTTTGGTTCCGACATGATTTCTCATATATGTCTGAGCGTATATAGGCATGACTTCATTTGCAAAAAGACAATGAAATCCAGCCTCAGATAAGCCTTCTGACAATCCTCCTGCACCGGCAAATAAATCGATGCATCGTATCATATTATACTTTGGTGTTTATTTGACAATAAAGTTCTCGGACATCCATTTTTAAGACTCCTATAAACTGGGCCGGGGCCGTAGGTCGGTTATCGTTCGGCCTTCTCTTCGTGGGCTATGCGGAACACGGCATACAGCTCCAGCACGGCGGCGATGAGCAAGGTCATTTTCCACTCGCTGCCCCTGAAGGGAGGGATGCGGTAGTAGGAAGTGAACATGAGTGCGGCCGAAACGAGCAGCAGGAGGGCGCCGAGCATTTGCTGCCGGCGCAGCCGGCGGATAATGAGATTGCTGCCCTCATAGCGGTCGTTCATCTGGATCGGGCAGAACAGCAAGGCCCCTGCGCCAAACACCCAGGGAGCAAGAGCCGGTGCAAACAGGGGCAATACCGACCCGACGATAAGTAGCAGGCCGCCCAAGCGGTACAGTTGTGTCTTCAGCATGATGCGTGTGGGGGTAGAGGGTTATTCAATGACATAGACATCCTCGTCGGCTGTGCGCATGTACAGGTTGACGCGTGCCACGCGCTCCACGGCCTCGGGATTGTTCATCAGGTCGTTCAGTGCCTGGGTGTCGGCGTTGTATTGGTCTTCAAACGCCTTGATTTCCACTTCCAGGTCTTGGTTCTGCATGCGCAGTTCGTGCAGCCGCCACATGCTGTTGGGGTCCAGGAAGCCCACAATGGCAATGAAGGCCAAGATGGTCCAAAGGTATTTCTGGCGGATGATGCACAGGCCGATATGTTTCAGTTTCTGTCCCATGATGCTAAGGGGTGGTTTTGATTACGGCTACAAAGATAGGTTGCGCTCAGCAAATATCCAAGTTCGCTTGGGCTTTTTGCTGGGCGCAGTCTATCTTGTGCAAAGTAACGGATTAAAGTAAATGAAGCGCAGACCCCAATAAACTGCGGCTAAGAGGCGACGGTGCATTGGGAGGGCGTGGCAAAGGCCCGC
>JBJEAF010000162.1:4289-10756 GCA_051868755.1 Alloprevotella sp. | reverse complement strand
TTTCATGAAAAAATTATTCTCACTTCTCACTCTCCTCCTTTGCATTAACGCGACGTGGGCAGCAAAAACGATGTGCACGGTGCTCGACACCCAGACTGGTACGCTGACGTTTATGTATGATGAAACCGTGCCTACAAGTACGGAGACCCAACTGGTGTATGATGGTATATACTTTTATGGTATGAATTGGCTTGACAAAGCGTCCAGCATTAAGACAGTTGTATTCGACATTTCATTCGCCGATGCACGAACAGGTTCATGCCATGGGTGGTTTCGTGATTGTAGCGCATTGACAGAGATCCAGGGTATTGAGAATCTCAATACTTCAGCGGTGACGGATATGGCCTCTATGTTCGATGGTTGCTCCAGCCTCACCTCGATTGCATCAATATCATATATCTCCGCGCTCGACGGGAACAACAAGGGCCTATACGCCACAACGGTGGGTGTATAGGCCCTTTTGCCATATAGTTCTCTCGGGTGGATTATACGGGAGATACACTGTCGCCTCAAATGAGCTTGACAACGGGCGGGCCTTTGCCACGCTCCGCCCAGGGTGCTACGCCTTGTTCATCTGTACGATGGTGGTGGCGGGCTGTTCGCGGTTGCGCCGCAGGGTGGCTTCGACTACAGCCTGGGCCAGGGACATGAAGGCGGCGGAGGTGAGGGTGTCGGTGGCTACGGCGGCGGGTTCGCCGGCATCGCCGCTCTCGCAGATGCCCTGCACGAGGGGTATCTGGCCCAGCAGAGGCACGTGCATCTCCTCGGCCAGACGCTTCACGCCTTCGCGGCCGAAGAGGTAGTAGCGGTTGTCGGGCAGTTCGGCGGGCGTGAACCAGGCCATGTTTTCGACCAGTCCGAGTATGGGCACGTTGACCTTCTCGTTGCGGTACATGTCGATGCCCTTGCGCGCATCGGCCAGGGCTACGGCCTGGGGGGTGGACACGATGACGGCACCGGTGATGGCGAGGTTCTGGAGCAGGGTGAGGTGGATGTCGGAGGTGCCGGGCGGGGTGTCGAGCACGAGGTAGTCGAGTTCGCCCCAGTCGGTGTCGGCGATGAGCTGCTTGAGAGCGTTGGAGGCCATGCCGCCGCGCCAGAGGGTGGCTGTGTCGGGGTTGACAAAGAAACCTATGGAGAGAATTTTCACACCATATTTGTAGGCGGGGATGAGCAGCTGGCGTCCGTCGCGCTGTTCGGCGAAGATGCGTTCGGCTTCAAGGTGGAACATCTTGGGGACGGAGGGACCGAAGATGTCGGCGTCGAGCAGTCCTACCTTGTGGCCCATGCGGGCCAGCGATACGGCGAGGTTGGCGGCCACGGTACTCTTGCCTACGCCGCCTTTGCCGGAGCTGACGGCGATGACGTTGCGCACCTGTGGCAGCATCTTGCCGGGCTCGGGGCGGGCGGCCTGAAGTGTGTGGGTGCGGATGGTTACTTGGACGGCCTTGTCGACATAGGTGTGGATGGCTGCTTCGGCGGCCTTGACCACGGATTTGAGGAAGGGGTCGGTGGACTTTTCGAACAGGAGTGTGAAGCTGACGCTCAGTCCGTCGATGCGCAGGTCGTCGTCGACCATGCCGGCTTCAACGAGGTTCTGGCCGCTGCCGGGGTAGCGCACGGTGGCCAGCGCATCGGTGATGAGTTTGGGATAGAGTTGCATGGGGGGAGGTGGTGTTAGACGGTGTAGTCGACTACGACGCGGGCACTGCGCACGGCGTGGCAGTGTTGCGAGATTTCCTGATGGGCGGGGTGCTGCCGGTAGCGCTGCAGGGCATCGGCATCGTCGACTGTGAGTGTGAGCACGGCATCGTAGGCCATGGGGCTGTGGCTGGTGTTGACGCCTACTTCAAGCTGGCGGATTTCGGGCACTACGCCGACGAGGGCTTCGAGGTGCTGTTTCATCCATTGGGCGTGTTGGGCTGCGCTCTGGCCGAGTGCGCCGTCGATGAATTTCCACATGACAATATGTTTCAACATAGTGGTTCGCTATTTTAAGGAGGTTAGACAATTCGCGATGTAGGGGGCACTCAGCGGCTGACGGCGAGGCCCGAGCGTTTCGAGCGGTTATAGCTACGGTAGTCATCGAGGGGAATGTCGACTTCGGGCTCCGTGAGCGGGCCTTCAGCGGGCAGGCGGAACTTGAGGTACTTGATGGTGAGGCCGCGGGCAATCCACTGTTGCTCGTAGTAGGTCTGTATGCCGAGAATCTGGCGCACTTCGCTGTCGGCCGTGGCTTCGAGTGTGTGGTAGAGGTTGTCGGTGCTGAAGGCCACGGGGAGGCGGTTGGCCCGGACCATGCAGGTGGTGTAGGTGAAGAGGAAGTTGCTGTCGGTCTTCAGGTGGATGATTCCGTCGGGCTGGAGAAAACGGCGGTAGCGGGCGAGGAAGTAGGTCGAGGTGAGCCGCTTGGTGGCTTTCTTCATCTGCGGGTCGGAAAAGGTGAGCCAGATTTCGGCCACCTCGCCGGGGGCGAAGAAATGGTCGATGAACTCGATGTGGGTGCGCAGAAAGGCTACGTTGGTCATGCCTTGACGGAGGGAGTCGGTGGCGCCGGTCCACATGCGCGCTCCCTTGATGTCGACTCCGATGAAGTTCTTGTCGGGGAAGAGGCGGCCCAGCCCTACGGTGTATTCGCCCCGGCCGCAGCCCAGTTCGAGCACGATGGGTCGGTCGTTGTGGAAGAAACGCTCGTTCCACTTTCCCCGCAGGGGGAAGGGTGTGGGGTCGGTGGCCACGTCTGCGGCTTGGAACACGTGGGGATAGCGTTCCATGTCGGCGAATTTAGAGAGTTTGTTCTTGCTCATGCTGTAGGAGTCGGTTGGTGTCGGTTTCGATGCGTTTGAGTTCCTTGTCGCAGTCATCGGCCAGTTTGAGTGCGGCCTTGAGCGTGGTGACGAGCTGGTCGAGCGGCAGGCTGTGGCTTTCGATTTGGGTGACCATGTCTTCGAGCTGTTGCATCTTCTGTTCGTAGGTTGTGGTCTTGGAAGGCATGAAAAATAGGTTTTAAGTTTTAGTTTGAAAGTTTCAGGTTTAGAGGAAGGAGTTGAAGGTTTATAGTTGAAAAGTATTTATGTTGTCATCTTATAACCTAAAACTCAGAACCTAAGAGTGTACCGTGCTGTGACGCGCGCCATCGGCAAACTGGGTGGTGATGTCATCGCCGGGTTGCAGCTGGGCGGCGTGGCGCACGATGCGGCCTTGCTTCAGGGTGAGCGTATAGCCCATGTTCAGGATGCGCTCGGGGGAGGCTGACTGGGCGCGCTGTCTGAGCAGTTGCAGCCGGACGCGCTCTTTGTCGGCACGGGTGTGTGCGCCCTGCTCTAACCGCTGGCGGAGGGTGGCGAGCCGATGGTGCTGGGCGTGCAGCGCGAGCTGGCTTGCTACGTTGAGCTGCGTGCGCTGTCGGAGTAGGCGGCTTTGCTGTGTGTGCAGCCGCTGTGCGGCCGAGAGTTGGAGGCGGTGGAGCAGGGTGGCGAGGCGGAGGCCATGGGTGTGGAGTGTGGCCTGGGTTGCCGCTTGCAGGCGGCGGGTGAGCTGTTGCAGGCGTGCCGCCTCGTTTTCGCGGCTTTGCACCAGGAAGGCTGCTACGGCGGTGGGGGTCTTGAGGCGCGTGTGGGCCACGAGATCGACCAGCGTCTCGTCGCGTTCGTGGCCTATGCCCGAGAGCACAGGCAGCGGGAACTGTGCCACATTGGCTGCCAACAGATAGGTGTTGAATCCGTTGAGGTCGGCGGTCGAGCCGCCTCCGCGGATGATGACCACTACCTGCCAGAGGTGGGCCTCGGCTGCGATGAGGTCGAGTGCGCGGATGACGCTCTGTTCCACCTGGTCGCCCTGCATGGTGGCGGGAAAGAGCTTGATGTCGAACTGGTAGCCGCTCTGTTGCAGCTGTTTGCAGAAGTCACCGTAGCCGGCGGCTGTGGCACTGGATATGACGGCTACCCGGCTGATGACGGGAGGCAGGGAGAGCTCCTTGTTGAGGTTAATGACCCCGTCGCTTTCGAGCTGGCGGATGATGGCCTGCCGTCGGGCGGCCAGGTCGCCCAGGGTGTAGGCGGGGTCGATGCCGATGATGTTGAGCGAGTAGCCATAGAGTTCGTGGAAGGTGACTTCGGCTTCGATGAGCACTTTCAGCCCGGCTTTCAGGGGGCGGCCTGTAGCGCGCTCGAAGGCCACGGCTATCGGGGTGTAGTGGCTGCGCCAGATGTTTCCGCGAGCCTTGGCCACGATGGCTTCGCTCGTTTCGTCTTTCTGTATGAGTTCGACATAACAGTGCCCGTTTGAGGCCACGCGCAGTTCGTTGATTTCAGCTGTCAGCCAATAGGTTTGGGGCAGGGTGTGCTGCAGCACGGCGCGTACCATGCTGTTCAGCTCGAAGAGGCTCAGGTGGCTGCTTGGCTGAGCGGCCCGGCCTGCGGAACGGTAGGAACGGGGGGTGAACGGCATGTTTTTTTCTTTAGAAGACTCTCTGTGTGGGGCTTCCCAGCATTGCTTCGGCCTTGGGCAACCAGGGTATGCCATAGCCAAAAATGTTGTCGGGATGGGCGGCATTGTCAGCGCTCTGCTGCAGGGCACGGATAATGGCTGTGGGGCGTGCATAAGGAAATTCCTGCATGAGGCAGGCTGCCGCGCCGCACAGGATGGGGCAGGCAAAGGAGGTGCCGTTGGCTGTGGTGGGCGCACCGTCGGTGTCGTAGACAGCACAGTCCTCACCCATGGCCATGACATCGGGCTTGATGCGTCCGTCGGCTGAATGGCCCACCGAGGAGAAGAACGTGTTGCAGCGCTCCGCATCGACGGCACCGACAGCCAGCATGTCGCAGGCATCGGCCGGACAGCCTATCTTCTTCCAGGCTCCGCGTCCTGCATTTCCGGCACTGTTGAGCAGCAGGATGCCGCGGGAGGCCGCCAACGACGCGCTGCGGCTGTTGAGGGCTGTCTGGCCGTCGAGCTCCCAATAGCGGTGGTTCATCGCCTTGTGGTCGAAAAGGTGGTAGCCCAGCGAACTGGTGATGATGTCGCAGCCCAGGCTGTCAGCATGTTCTACTGCCGCACACCAGTTGTCCTCTTCGACCAGCTGCTCCGTGTCTCCGTCCTCGCTTTGCAGGAGGTAGAAGGAGGCTTCGGGAGCCGTGCCGACCATGGAGTAAGGCTCGTTGGCGGCGATGCACGACAAGACCATCATGCCGTGAGACAGGGCATCGTAGACACTCTCGTTGGGGTGCACATAGTTGCGTGTGCCTTTCACCTCGGCTCCGGCCAGGCCGGGGATGAGGTCGGCATTGCAGAAACCGCCGTCAATGACGGCAATGGTGATGCCTTTTCCCCGGTAGCCCTTGGCGTGCAGCTGGTCGGCTCCCAGCATGGTGACCTGTGTGGCAGCATGGCCATAGAAGCTCTGGAGCGTGTCGCGCCGGGGGGACAGCAGGTCCTGACGTTTGGCCATGGGAGATTCGGCAGGCTGCTCGGGGGCTATCCAAACCAGTCGGTCGGCCTTCACGAAAGGCAGCTTGCGCACCTGAGCCATGAGCAGCGTGTCGGTCATTTCGACTACCGCCGTGTTGTTCCATTTGCTCCAGTTGCACACCTTCAGTCCCAGTCGCCGCAGTGCATCGAGGTAGCGGGGGGTGACGGGAAGGTCGTATTCGTCGACAGGTAGCGCATAGCGCTCACGGCGCGCGATGGATTGGGACGAAAGGAACTTTTCGGGATGCTTCACGCTGAAACCGTTGCCTTTCTTGTCGGTAAAGTAGACGCGGTAGCGGTAAGCTATTGGAGCGGCTGCCAGGTCAGTTGACGAAGGGAGGCTGTCGGCGCAGTCTCCTGTTTGTTGGGCTGGCAGTGGCAGGGTGAAGAGGCAAGCCAGCCACATTGTGATGATTTTTTTCATACAAATATTCCTATTCCTTTCTGGCTGGAGATGACAGCGCCAGCCACAAAGCGTTCGCCTTCGTAGAACACGGCACTCTGTCCCGGCGTGATGGCGCTCACGGGGTGCTGTGTGCGCACCAGCAGACGTGTGTCGTCAATCTGTTGCACCGTGGAGGGCACGGTCTGGGCATGGTAGCGGATGCGCACTGCCAGCGAGGGGCTGCTCATGAAGGATGTTTCGTTGACGGCTTCATACTGCTCGACGAAGAAGGCCTGCGTGAGCAAATCCTGCTCGTCGCCCAGTACGATGGTATTTTTGTCGGCATTGAGCCGCAGCACATAGGCCGGTTTGCCCAGCGCAATGCCCAGCCCTTTGCGTTGGCCTATGGTGTAGAAGGGCACGCCCAGATGTTGGCCCTGTAAGTTCAGAAGATTGCCATGAAGTTCAGCGGGTGTCCGCCAAACTCTATACGCTTGAACAATCGGCTCTTATTACACTTCTACTTCAATAGGATATATACTTCTATGGGGATAGAAGATATACTTCAACTGCAGTAGGAGATATCTTCTACGGGGATAGGAGATATCTTCTA
>JBJEAF010000162.1:0-4189 GCA_051868755.1 Alloprevotella sp. | reverse complement strand
TAGGAGATATCTTCTACGGGGATAGGAGATATCTTCTATGGGGATAGGAGATATCTTCTATGGGGATAGGAGATATCTTCTACGGGGACAGGAGATATACTTCATTTTTGACAGGTGCTTTGCCCTGTGGCATGAAGCGCGCTGCGTGAAGCCGTTCGGCTGCAATCGGGCCACAGGGCAATACATCTTAGTTCACGAGGTTGAGGGCGGCCTCCACCCGCGCTTCCAGCTCATCGGGCAGGGCGGGGAAGAAGTCGATGCCGGTGAGCCGTTCAACCTCGTCGACCGTGTGCTGGTAGGACTTGAGCGGGCGGCTTCCCGCTTCGTTCCTGAACACAAAGGCGTAGGCTTGGGGCTCGGTATCGCCGGCCACTAACAGCACTTTGAAGAAGCAGTCGGGGACAGCCACCTTGTGGTTGCCTATGCGCGGAGGGTTCTTCCGTGTGTACATCGGTCCGGCCACGATGTAGACCGTGCCGTAGCGGGTGGCCCAGGTGCGTTCCAGTTCCTCCAGATCCTTCCAGTCACCGCGGTTCAGGTTGCGGTTCTGGGGGCAGATGTTGGTCATGTAGAAACTCTCCTGCATGGCCTGCCGGCTCCACTTCATGTCGCCGGCCGGGGCCATGTGTCCGCGGTCGTAGCCCGAGTTGGTGTAGTCCTGCGGATAGGCTTTGGCTCCCCTGACTTCGGGGTCGGGGGCAAACGAATCGGCACGCGGCTCTTCGCCGGCCGCCTCTTCGGCAGTCAGTTGCCAGGCCACCCATTGCGGTGTCTTGAAGTCGGCATCGTAGCTGAGGGTGAAGCCCGTGTGGCGGATGAGCTGTCCGCCCCTGTCGCTCACGTAGTGCGGAATTTCGAGTCCTTCAGTGTCTTGTTGCCACGACTCTTGACCGTCGGTCGGGGCCGGGCTACTGGCCGTGGACGTGTGGAAGGTCCGTGTGGCCGCAGTTTCAGTTTGCGCCTCGCCTTCCGATCGGCGCGCCTCGGTCACAGCCAGCACCAACGCGACAGCCAGCAAGGCCGTTATGCCATATTTCTTCATGTCGTCAGCGGGTCAGGGCCACTTCGATTTGCTGCTTCAGCACCTCGCTTCCCGGATAGCCGCCTTCGTTCAGGTTGTCGTAGGCCGTCTTGCCGTCCTTGCCCAGCAGCAGGTAAGAGGGAATGCCGGGAATGCCCAGAGAGCGGCACATGTCGCCCCACTGCTGTTCGGTCAGGCGGTAGTGGTCGCCTTCGATCTTCTCGATCATTTGCTTCCAAGTGTCGGCGGGCGAACTCTCGCCGGTGACGTAGACAAAGACGCAGCCCTTCTTGGCGAGTTCGGGCTTGATTTCGTCAATCAGTGTCATGGCCCGGCGGCAGGGGCCGCACCAGGTTGCCCAGAAGTCAATGAGCACCACTTTGCCTTTGTACTGCTTGGCCAGTTCCTGTACGATTTGCGCACCGGGAATGTCGGCCGGCAGGGTCTTGATGACAGATTTCGTAACGGTTTGTGTTGTTACTTCGGTGGTTGGCGCCGTGGCGGGGAGGTTGGCCGATTTCTTCGCACAGCTGAATGTGCAGGCTGTGGCAGCCAGCGTGAGTACGAATAATGTCTTCTTCATCATTTGTTTTGTTTGGGTGTTACATAGTGGAGCGGAGGTTCCGTTCGTAGTTCTTGAGTTATCACTCTTGAACTTTATCCGAGGGCAAAGATAGTTGTTTTTATTTGGCTGCATGGCACAGCCTGATGTTTTCGGTGGAAAAAGTGGCGGGCGCGCAGCGTTCTGGAAACAAATGCTTACATTTGCACTGGCGTAGCGCTCGCGGCACGAGCGGCGGGAAGCTGCGGCAAATCTGACAAATCCTATAAGTTTATGCACACATTCCTTCATGTATCTGACCTCGGCCCGCTCGATTTGGCTTTGTGCGAAGCGGCTGAAATCAAACAAGAACGCTATAAATACGAGCATCTGGGCCGTCATCGCACCGCACTGCTCATTTTCTTCAACAATTCGCTCCGTACCCGCCTCTCCACCCAGAAGGCGGCCCGCAATCTGGGTCTCGACGTGGTGGTGCTCGATGTGAATCAAGGGGCCTGGAAGCTGGAAACGGAGCGTGGCGTGGTGATGGACGGCGACAAGAGCGAGCACTTGTTGGAGGCGATTCCGGTAATGGCTTCCTACTGCGACCTCATCGGGGTGCGCACCTTTGCCGGACTGACCGACCGCGAGGCCGATTATGCTGAAAATATCCTGACGCAGTTCATCCGTTACAGCGGCCGGCCTGTCTTTTCGATGGAGAGTGCAACGGCACACCCGCTGCAGGCCTTTGCCGACCTGATTACTATCAAGGAGCACAGCGAGAAGCCCCGTCCTAAGGTGGTGCTGACCTGGGCTCCCCATCCGCGTGCTTTGCCGCAGGCTGTGCCCAACAGCTTTGCGGAGTGGATGCGTGCGGCCGATGTAGAGCTGGTGGTCACACACCCCGAGGGTTATGAGCTTGACCCGCTCTTTGTGGGCGATGCCCGTGTGGAATATGACCAGATGAAGGCCTTTGAGGGAGCGGACTTCGTGTATGCCAAGAACTGGAGCTGTCCGGGTGTGACGAATGCCGCTGACTATGGCAAGATTCTCTCCACCGACCGCGAGTGGACAGTCAGTGACCGCCAGATGGCCGTGACGGACCATGCCCACTTTATGCACTGTCTGCCTGTGCGCCGTAACATGATTGTCACCGATGAGGTGATAGAGTCGCCCCGATCGTTGGTGATTCCCGAGGCGGCCAACCGCGAAATCTCGGCCACGGTGGTGCTGAAGCGGATGCTGGAGGCACTGTAGACTATTGCAGAGAAAGAAGAACAAGCGGGCGGTTGGCCTGCTGCTTACTCCATATATATAAAGGGGTGCGTCGGTAGGACGCACCCCTTTACTTATAGGTGTCAGCCGGCGGCTGATTACATGCTTTGGTGGAACGAGCGGGAGATAACCTCCAGCTGATGTTCGCGAGAGAGCTTCACGAAGTTCACGGCGTAGCCGCTCACACGGATGGTCAGCTGCGGATACTTCTCGGGATGCTCCATGGCGTCTTCCAGCATTTCGCGGTTCAGCACATTCACGTTCAGGTGGTGGGCACCCTTGGTGAAATAGCCGTCCATCATGGTCACGAGGTTCTCCACACGTTCTTCAGGCGTGGGACCCAAGCTCTTGGGCACGATGCTGAAGGTGTTTGAGATGCCGTCCTGCGAGTCACGATAGCGCAGCTTGGCTACCGAAGCCAACGAAGCGATAGCACCGCTCTTGTCGCGACCGTGCATGGGGTTTGCACCCGGAGCGAAGGCTACACCGGCAGCACGTCCGTCGGGAGTGGCACCCGTCTTCTTGCCGTACATCACGTTGGAAGTGATGGTGAGCAGCGAAAGGGTGGGGCGGGCGTTCTTGTAGACAGGCAGCTTCTTGAGTTCTTCCATGAAGAAGTACACGAGGTCTACACCGAGGTGGTCCACACGGTCGTCGTTGTTGCCGAAGCAGGGGAACTCGCCTTGGATGTCGAAGCTCTCGGTCAGGCCGATGTCGTTGCGCTTGGCCGTTACGGTGGCATACTTGATGGCCGACAGCGAGTCGATGGCGATAGAGAGGCCGGCAGCGCCGTAGGCCAGGTTGATGCGCGGGTTCGTGTCGACAAAAGCCATCTGTGCCTTCTCGTAGTAGTACTTGTCGTGCATGTAGTGGATGATGTTCATGGCATCATTATACACGCGGGCAATCTGCGTGAGCACGAGCTTGTAGTTGTGCATCACCTCTTCGAAGTTGAGCTTGTCGTTAGTCAGCACGGGAATGCCTTCGACCATCACGGTACCCGTCTTCTCGCAGCGTCCGCCGTTGATGGCGAGGAGCAGGGCCTTGGCCAGGTTGCAGCGTGCGCCGAAGAACTGGATTTGGCGGCCGATGTCCTGATAAGAAACGCAGCAGGCGATTCCGTAGTCATCGGAGCCGCGCACTTCGCGCATCAGGGTGTCGTTTTCGTACTGGATCGAGGAAGTGTCAACGCTGACCTTGGCGCAGAAGTTCTTGAAGCCTTCGGGCAGTTCGGGACTCCAGAGCACGGTGAGGTTGGGCTCGGGCGAAGGGCCGAGGTTGTAGAGCGTCTGCAAGAAGCGGAACGAGGTCTTCGTAACCTTCGTGCGGCCGTCGTTGAAGCGTCCGCCGAT
>JBJEAF010000161.1:0-2736 GCA_051868755.1 Alloprevotella sp. | reverse complement strand
CGGCCACGACTACGGCGTAGCCCTCATTATAAATTATACATTATACATTATAAATTATACATTTAAATCCCCCTCCCCTGACAACATGAACACATTTATATCCTCACAACTGCTCAGCGATGCCGAATGGCAGCATGCCCTGCAACAGGGTTTTCAGACTGAGGACTGCGCCGAAACACCGGCAGTGCGCCTGCGCCATGAAATTCTCGAAGGCATGAAGGCCGAAATGAAGGAAATCGAACAGATAGCCCGTAATCCCGAACCGCCCACCTTCGACAACACCATTCTGCCCCTCTCTCGGACGGGCTGCGAACTGGAACGGGCTGCCACGGTGATGTATAACCTGCAATCAGCCGAAACCAACGATGAGCTGAACGGCATGGTGGAGGAAATGGCGCCGCTGCTGGCCGAACACAGCAACAACATCATGCTCAACGAAGCATTGTTCCGCCGCGTGAAGCTGGTGTACGAACAGCCGGACGAGAACCTCACCGCAGAAGACCGCATGTTGCTCCAAAGGACCTACGAAGGCTTTGAACGTTCGGGGGCGACACTCGATGATGCAGGCAAGGAGGAGTTCCGCCGCATCAGCCGCGAACTGGCTGAAGCAAGCGTCCGGTTCTCCAACCATTTGCTGAAGGAAACCAACAGTTTCATGCTCCAAATCGACGACGAAGCGGAGCTGGAAGGCCTGCCCGAAATGCACCGTGAGGCAGCAGCTCAGGAAGCTGCTTCCCACGGCATAGGAGGCTGGGTGTTTACGCTCCATGCACCCAGTTTCATCCCCTTTATGACCTATTCGGCCCGCCGTTCCTTGCGTGAAACACTCTATCGGGCCTACCATACGCGCTGCTGCACAGCGGGTGAAAACAACAACCTGCCCATAGTGGAGCGCATCATCAACCTGCGCCGCCAGAAGGCGCAGCTGCTCGGCTACGCGAACTATGCCGACTACACCCTGCGCCGCCGCATGGCCGGCACGCCCGAAGCTGTCTACAAACTGCTCAACCAGCTCATCGAAGCCTACCGCCCACATGCCCGGAAGGAGGTGGACGAAGTGGCAGCCTTTGCCCGCAAGGCTGAAGGAGCCGGTTTCGAACTGATGCCGTGGGACTTTGCCTACTACAGCCAGCAGATCAAGAAGGCCCGTTTCGACTACGACCCCGACATGCTGCGCCCCTACTTTGAACTGTCGCAGGTCAAGGAGGGCGTGTTCAGCCTGGCCACCCGGCTCTATGGCATCACTTTCGAGGCCGACCGTGAAGTGCCCGTATATCATCCCGATGTCACGGCCTACCGCGTGTTCGACAGCGAACACCGCTACTTGGCCATGCTCTTCACCGACTTCTTTCCGCGCGAAGGCAAGAAGGGTGGGGCATGGATGACAAACTACCGCGACGAACACTGCGACCTGTCCTCCCACATGCAGGTAACGCCCGACAACTCCGTGCGTCCCGTGGTGAGCGTCACCATGAATTTCACCAAGCCCGCGGCTGACCGTCCGGCCCTGCTCACGTTAGACGAAGTGGAGACCTTCCTCCACGAATTTGGCCACGCGCTGCACGGCATCTTTGCCATGACCCATCACGCCACCCTTAGCGGCACATCCGTCTACTGGGATTTTGTGGAACTGCCTTCGCAATTCATGGAAAATTATGCGGTACAACCAGAGTTTCTGCATACCTTTGCCCGACATTACCAAACCGGCGAACCCTTGCCACAGTCCTTTATCGACCGCATCCGCCAGGTGCGCAACTTCCATGCGGCCTACAACTGTATGCGTCAAGTCAGCTTCGGACTGCTCGACATGGCCTGCCACACGATTACAGGCCCCATTTCCGGCCCGTTGGACGAGTTTGAGCGACAAGCCTGGTCGGCAGCCCAACTTCTGCCCGCTGTGCCCGAAACCTGTATGCTGACCAACTTCTCCCACATCATGTCGGGCGGTTATGCAGCAGGCTACTACAGCTACAAATGGGCCGAAGTGCTCGATGCCGATGCCTTTTCGCTGTTTCAGCAGCATGGCATCTTCGACCGCGTTACGGCTGACAGCTTCAGGGAGCACATCCTGTCGAAAGGCGGCACACAGCCTCCCATGGAGCTTTACCGGCAATTCATGCACCGCGAACCTACCATGCAGGCTTTGCTCCGGCGCGACGGACTCCTCACCGGGAGCGCAGGCTTCCAGCCTGCGTAAGCCACAAGCCAACAAGACAAGAAGAATATGACGAAATCCCTGCTTCTCGACAAGCGCTACCTGCGCATGGCCCACATCTGGTCAGAAAACTCCTATTGCACGCGCCGCAAGGTGGGTGCCCTCATTGTGAAGGACAAGATGATCATCAGCGACGGCTACAACGGTACTCCGTCGGGCTTCCCCAACGTGTGTGAAGGAGCAGACGGGCTGACGCTTCCCTGCGTGCTCCACGCCGAGGCCAACGCCATTACCAAGATAGCCCGCTCGGGAAACAATTCCGACGGAGCCACCCTCTACGTGACCGATGCCCCCTGCATCGAATGCGCCAAACTCATCATCCAGGCCGGCATCGTGCGCGTGGTCTATGCCCGCAGCTATCGCCTGACCGATGGCATCGACCTGCTGCGACAGGCCGGCATCGAAGTCGAACATGTGGAGGGAATCAGCGAATTTTCAGGTTATTAGGTTATTAGGTTATTAGGTTATTAGGTTATGAGCTTTCAGGATTCAGGAGCTTTCAGGATTCAGGAGCTTTCAGG
>JBJEAF010000160.1:8063-10882 GCA_051868755.1 Alloprevotella sp. | reverse complement strand
TCGGGACGGATTTCGGTAGGAACCTGGAAAGTGGCACCACCGATACGACGGCTCTTTACCTCCACCTGGGGCGTAACCTTGTCGAGAGCAGTCTTCCAGATTTCGAGGGCGCTCTTCTCCTGGTCCTTCATCTTCTCGCCAACGAGTTCGAGGGCGTTGTAGAAGATTTCATAAGCGATGGACTTCTTGCCATCGTACATGAGGTGGTTAACGAACTTGGACACCTTCTGGTCTCCGTAAACGGGATCCGGAAGGATCACACGCTTTTTGGGCTTTGCTTTTCTCATTGTAGCGTTGTTGGTTTTGTGTGGGCTGCAATTCAGTTCTTCAACTCCCCGTCGGGATGTTTACTCAACCGCGTGCAAACCAATGATTAGTTGTGTGGATGTCGGAGGGAAAGACAGCAAGCTTGCCGACTCCCGCCAGCGGTCAGCCGCCCCGGGCGACCGGCAGGCGTGCTGCCCCTACCCTCTTTTAGTTTTTACTTCTTACCTGCCTTGGGACGTTTGGCACCGTACTTAGAACGACGCTGGGTGCGGTTAGCCACGCCAGCGGTATCAAGCGTACCGCGAACGATGTGATAGCGTACACCAGGGAGGTCCTTCACACGACCGCCGCGCACGAGCACGATGCTGTGTTCCTGAAGGTTGTGGCCTTCACCAGGGATGTAGGAGTTAACCTCCTTAGAGTTGGTGAGACGCACACGGGCCACCTTACGCATGGCCGAATTAGGTTTCTTCGGGGTGGTTGTGTAGACACGTACACACACGCCACGACGCTGAGGGCACGAATCGAGCGCAGGCGACTTGCTCTTGTCGGCTGCTACCGTTCTGCCCTTGCGTACTAACTGTTGAATAGTAGGCATTGTTTTGTTTTTTAATTTTGTTGTATATGTATTTTTATTGTTGTCGTTAGGAGTGATAGGTGTACAATTCACCTTTCGGGCTGCAAAGTTAGCACTTTCCGCGCGAACCCCAAAGGTTTTCAAGGGGAAAAGGCGAAGTTTTTGTTCGCGTTTTGTCAGGCGGAGGTGAGATTCCGGGCTTTTAGGGAAGTTTTTTTGAAGAGGGACAGGGAGAAAGACCTCATTTTGCAGATGAGGGAGAGTGTTCGGATGTGCCGGATTTATCCGCTTTTGAGGCAGAGGATTCTGATTGGCCGGAGATTTTTATCAACTTTGCAAAAAGGCCATCTCTCCCCCGCGCGAGCATTACGGCCTTTCGCGAGGACCGAGCTACGAGCCACGAGAAGCCCCAAACTTGGATTAGAAACCTTGGGGCTACGCTTCCTTCCACAGCAATTTATATTACCTTTGCGACACGAAAGAAAACAGCCCTAAAAAAGGAGATATCTTCTCTGGCCGAAGGAGATATCTTCTATGGCCGAAGGAGATATCTTCTATGGGCGATGAAGTATATCTTCTCTGAAAGACCCCTTGGGACACCCTGAACCCGAACCACCACAACCCCACTCCACCCATACCACTCCGATGCTGAAAACCCTACGACCCCTGTTCATCCTTACCTTCCTGCTGCTGCCCCCTTCGGCACAGGCACAACTTGACTCCCTGGTGTTTGGCGTACGCGACACGCAGATTGCCCCCGAAGAACGGGGAGAGCTGCGCGTGCGAGTGGAAGGTATGACCTTCCTGCAAAACAACGAGTATAAAAGCAAACTGATAAAAGGCTATACCCTGCCCGGCATATGGATCGAACCGACCCTAAGTTACCAGCCGCTGACCGCCGTGAAGATGGAGCTGGGGGTACACATGCTGCACTTCTGGGGCGCGGAGAAGTACCCGAACTTCAACTACAGCGACTTGGCTTCCTGGCACGGACGCAACACGCAAGACGGATTTCACGCCGTGCCGATGTTCCGTGCCCAACTCACGGCCGCCAAGAACCTGCAGCTGATTCTGGGCACCCTGCACGGCAAGTCAAACCACGGACTGACAGCACCCCTATATAACGACGAACTAAACCTGAGCAGTGACCCCGAGACCGGCGTACAGCTGCTATGGAACGCAGCCTGGATAGACTTAGACACCTGGGTAAACTGGGAAAGCTTTATCTACCGCAAGGACAACGGCCAGGAGTCATTCAGCTTCGGCCTGAGCGCACGGCTCAAAGCCCAACGCGCACAAAAGCCGCACAGCTGGGAGTGGTACTTCCCTGTACAGGCCCTGTTCCAGCACCGGGGCGGAGAAATCAACACCGAGGCCGAAGACCGCGTTATCAAGACCTGGTCAAATGCTGCCGTCGGGGTCGGGGTGAACATCCCCATGGCCGGACACTACCCCACCCTGCTGAACGTGGAGGCTCTGGCAATGGGCTACAAGCAACAGGCCGGCGACTTGCTGCCTTTTGACAACGGATTCGGATTGCTGGGCAAAGCCTCGCTGCGGGTTGGCCGTTGCAAGATAGGGGCAAGCTACTGGTTCTGCAAGGACTTTGTGAGCATTCTGGGCAACCCGCTGTATGGCGCGATGAGCATCAGCAACGAGGGGGTGACACTCGACAAGCCACAGACCCTGATGGTAGAAGGCGAATACGCGCACAAGCTGGGAGACGGCTTCGCTTGGGGCATTCAGGTGAGGATGTTCCGCCAGTTCTCCTGCAACCTGCACGCCCCTGAGGAAGGGTGGGGGCGCGAAAAGGCCACCATGAACCTGGCTGCCGGGGTTTACTTGCGGCTCTGCCCTAGCTTCCTGCTTAAACGGCTGTAGGCTGGGCCCGCAGCTGACGCTGACGGGAACGGGGGTGGCTACGCCTTGGAGGCGGACGGGAAGGACACTCCTTATATATATACGCGCGCGCGAG
>JBJEAF010000160.1:0-7963 GCA_051868755.1 Alloprevotella sp. | reverse complement strand
CTGACGCTGACGGGAACGGGGGCCTTATATAGATACGCGCGCGAGAGAGGGAGGGAGACTACCCGCAGCTGACGCTGACGGGAACGGGGGCCTTATATAGATACGCGCGCGAGGGAGAGGGAGACTACCCGCAGCTGACGCTGACGGGGACGGGGGGGGGCTTAGACACAGCACGAGATGCAGGCCAACAAACAAAAAACAAAAAGAAAAAGAGGAAGGCGGGGCGCGTTCTTTGTTTTTTCGTATCTTCGCGGCCAAAAGTCAACAAATCATCCAAAAACCTTACAAAATGAAGAAAATACGCGCAGCCGTTGTAGGTTATGGCAATATTGGCCGCTACACGCTGCAAGCACTGGAAGCTGCCCCCGACTTTGAAGTGGCCGGTATCGTACGCCGACAAGGCGCAACCGACTGTCCTGCCGAACTGGCCGCCTACAAGGTGGTGAAAGACATCACCGAACTGGAACAAGTGGACGTGGCCGTGCTGGCTACCCCCACCCGCAAGGTAGAGGAATATGCCAAGCAGATTCTGGCCTTGGGCATCAACACCGTCGACAGCTTTGACATCCACACCCAGATCGTTGACCTGCGCCGTTCGCTGAATGCCGTGGCACAAGCGCATGGTGCTGTGAGCATCATCTCAGCCGGCTGGGACCCGGGTTCAGACTCAGTCGTGCGCACCCTGCTGCAAGCCATTGCCCCAAAGGGCATTACCTATACCAACTTCGGCCCTGGCATGTCAATGGGACACACCGTGGCCGTGAAAGCCATTGAGGGTGTCAAGAAAGCCCTGTCGATGACCATTCCTACAGGTACGGGTATACACCGCCGCATGGTATACGTTGAAATTGAGGCGGGCTACGACTTTGACAAAGTGGCCGCCGCCATCAAGGCCGACCCCTACTTTGCCTCAGACGAGACCCACGTGAACCTGGTGCCCTCTGTAGACGACGTGATAGACATGGGACATGGTGTAAACCTGACCCGCAAGGGCGTAAGCGGCACGACGCAAAACCAGCTTTTCGAGTTCAACATGCGCATCAACAACCCCGCACTGACCGGCCAAGTACTCGTGTGCGTGGCCCGCGCTGCCATGCGCCAGCAACCCGGCTGCTACACGATGGTCGAAGTGCCCGTGATAGACCTGCTGCCCGGCGACCGCGAGGAGAACATACGCCACTTGGTATAGAGACTCCCCCTCCCTCCGGGAAGAGGCAACCGGGAAACACCCATAAACGGCATTCGCCCCGCTGCACGACATTGTGCGGCGGGGCGAATGTTTGCTTGGAGCAACGCCCACTGAGCAGAGATTAGGCCGAAGCGGCTATGCGTTGCCAATCATTTGGTCGTAGACAGGGGGAGTGGTGACACCGTGCTTGGCGAAAGTCTCTGCAATGTAAGCCTGCTGCTCGGCATTGATATGCTTCTCGCCATTCTTCAGACGGTAGTAAAGACCTTTTCCGAAATGATCGACCAAATCCTGCTTGATGGCCGAAGCTACCGATGTGTTCACGTCATCGTAGATGTTCGTCATGCCCAACGCCAACATCTCCTGTGAGTCGTTTTGCTTGTTCGTGTTCATGGTTGTTTATGTGTTGTAAAACGGATGCGAAAGTACAAAAACTTTTCGAGAGCAAGGGTTGCGAAGGGAAGGAAAGTTGTGACAAACGCTTACACAAACCCACAGAAAGGGCTGAAAGCGCATTTTTATTCATTATTCATTTTGCCGAACACGGGGCAAGGCCTAAATTTGCCCGTGAAATAATCCCGAAAATTTGTCCCCACACATGAAGAAATCCATTCTATCCTGGCTCAGCATTTTTGTGGGCTGCACCATCATGGCAGCCGGCTTCGTGTTTTTCATCAACCCCTACAACATTGTTCCGGGCGGCGTGTACGGCGCCAGCATCGTGCTCCACAACCTGTTTCCCTCGATTCAAGTCGGTACCTTCGGCTACATACTTGACGTGCCCCTACTCATCCTTTCGGTATGCCTGCTGGGCGGCAAACTCGGTGCACGCACCCTGGCGGCAGCCTTGTCCACCCCGTTTATCATGAACGCCCTGTCGTGGTTGGCCTACCCCTCGCAAGCAGCCCTTGAGTCGCTCGACCCCGCGCTGCTGGCCGGAGGCACCATTGACCTGTCTAACCACCTGATGCTGGCCACCCTGATGGGAGCCGTCGTAATCGGTGTGGGCGAAGGCATCGTAGTGCGCAACCAGGCCACCACAGGCGGCAGCGACATCGTAGCCATGATTCTGCAAAAGTACGCGCACATCAAGTTCTCGTCGGGCATACTGCTGGTCGACGGCGTAGTTGTAGGCTTGGGCCTGCTGGTCATTGGTTTCGGGCTGGGCGGCTCGGCAAGCACCTCGCAGCCTTCGTGGCATCTGTCGTTCTACTCCCTGATAGCCATCTACGTCATTTCGCGCGTGCTTTCGCGCGTCATCAACGGTGCCAAGAACGACAAACTGCTTTTCGTGATCAGCAACCACTCCATGTCCGAACTGCACCAGTACATCCTGCACGACCTGGACCGCACGGCCACGTGCATCAAGAGCAGCGGCCTCTATACAGGAGCAGACAAGGAAATGATCTTCTTAGTGGTGAGCTACAAGGAAGTGACCGGCGTGAAGCAAATCATCAAGCAGGCCGACCCGCGCGCCTTTGTGGTGGTTACCGACGCCTATGATGCCTACGGCGAAGGCTGGAAGCAACTGCCCGACATCGGCGAGGTGCATCCTGAATAAGGCGGTCCTGCCGTGCGGGCAATCATGCCATAAGCAACGCGTTCCACGTTTAATTAAAAAAATGTCATGTTTGCCTTGCAAGTTCAAATGCAATTCGTACCTTTGCTTCGCATTTTTCGGCCAAAGCCACGCGCCAGAATGCCTCAACCAATAAAAGAAGACCATGGAGACGTTTTATCATTCTCACGCCTATCTGCTGGAACACTTCAATGCTCCGGTACGCCGCTCACTGATGGACACCATCGACTGGAGCTATCGCATGATTGGCATCAAAGGCCCCCGTGGCGTGGGACGTACTTCCTTCCTCCTGCAGTATGCCAAAGAGAACTTTGACGTACAGCTTCGTCAGTGCCTCTACATCAACCTCAACAGCTTCTACTTCCAGGCCCACGGCATTGTGGACTTTGCCGGCCGCTTCGTGGAAGAAGGCGGTCAGGTTCTGCTCATAGACCAAGCCTTCAAGTTGCCCGACTGGCGCGAGCAACTGGTTGAATGTTATCACAAATATCCCTATCTGCGCATCGTCTACACCACCAGTTCGGTGAACACAGGCGACCAGGAAGACGACAGCGAACTGTCGTCGCTCAGCCGCACCTACGTGCTCCACGGTTTCTCGTTCCGCGAATACATCAACCTCGAGACCCATGAGAACTTCGGCGCCTACACCTTTGACCAGCTGCTGAACAACCACGAGCAGATACTGCGCACCATACTGCCCAAGGTACACCCCTGGCACTACTTCCAGGACTATCTGCAACACGGCTACTACCCGTTCTTCTTAGAGAACCACAACTTTACCGAAGCCCTGCTCAAGGCCATGAACAACATGATTGAAGTGGACTTGCTGCTGAACAAGCAGATCGAGCTGAAGTACCTGTCGCGCATCAAGAAACTGCTCTACCTGCTGGCCATCGGCGACCCCTCAGCCCCCAATGTGAGCAAGCTGGCACAGGAGATTGGCACCTCGCGCGCTACGGTGATGAACTACCTGAAGTATCTGGAGGAGACACGCCTCATCAACATGGTACACCGCGAAGGCGAAACCTTCCCCAAGAAGCCTGCGGCCATCTACCTCCACGATGCCAACCTCATGTATGCCGTGTATGACCAGAGCATGACCGAGCAGAACATCATGGAGACCTACTTCGTGAACTGCCTGTGGCGTCACCACACCGTGAACAAAGGCCACCGCAGCGGCATGTTCCGCATCAACAACGCTACCAACATCTGCGTGTGTGACAAGTCACGCCGCGTACGCACCACAGCCGACACGGTATATGTGAAGTACAACACCGATGTGGGCCGCGACAACGAAATACCCCTATGGCTGTTCGGCTTCCTGTATTAAGCCGAAGGCCCACCCACTAATTAGCCCGCCGTATGGGGGCTAATTAGATTTTTATTTTGCACAAGCGCACCCCCCTCGGGGCCGCTTCCTGCAGCACAGCTTATGCAAGCCCAGTTTTTTGGAAAAGGACAATACATATAAAAACAACAATCCATTTTACATATCATTATGGCAAACAAGAAATTCATCACTTGTGACGGCAACCAGGCTGCTGCGCACATTGCGTACATGTTCTCAGAAGTTGCTGCCATTTATCCCATCACACCGAGTTCGCCTATGGCCGAGCACGTTGACGAATGGTCGGCCCAAGGCCGCATCAACCTTTTCGGCGACACGGTGAACGTACAGGAAATGCAGAGTGAAGGCGGTGCCGCCGGTGCCGTTCACGGCTCACTTCAGGCAGGTGCCCTTACCACGACCTTCACGGCATCGCAGGGTCTGCTGCTGATGATTCCCAATATGTACAAGATTGCAGGCGAACTGCTTCCCTGCGTGTTCCACGTTTCAGCCCGTACGTTGGCCAGCCATTCGCTGTGTATCTTTGGTGACCACCAGGATGTGATGGCCTGCCGCCAGACCGGCTTTGCCATGCTCTGCGAAGGTTCCGTACAGGAAGTCATGGACCTCTCAGCCGTAGCCCATCTGGCCACCCTCGAAAGCCGCGTGCCCTTCATCAACTTCTTCGACGGTTTCCGTACCTCTCACGAATACCAGAAGATTGAGGTGATGGATCAGGAAGACATCCGTCCGCTTGTGCCCATGGACAAGGTCAGCGAGTTCCGCAACCGTGCCCTCACCCCTGAGCATCCCGTTGCCCGCGGTATGGCCGAGAACCCCGAAACCTTCTTCGCACATCGTGAGGTATGCAACTCTTACTATGAGGCCGTGCCCGCTATCGTCGAGAAGTACATGGCAGAAATCTCCAAGATTACCGGCCGCGAATACAAGCTGTTCAGCTACTACGGTGCCGACGATGCCGACCGTGTCATCATCTGCATGGGCTCTGTAACCGAGGCAGCCCGCGAAGCCATCGACTACCTCAACGCACAGGGCCAGAAGGTGGGTATGGTCAGCGTTCACCTGTACCGTCCCTTCTCCGTAAAGCATCTGCTCGCAGCAGTTCCCAAGACCTGCAAGAAGATTGCCGTACTCGACCGCACCAAGGAACCCGGTGCAAGCGGCGAGCCCCTCTACCTCGACGTGAAGGACGCCTTCTACAACGAAGCCGAGCGTCCCGTCATTGTAGGCGGCCGCTATGGTCTCGGCTCATGCGACACAACGCCCACGATGATTATCTCCGTCTATGACAACCTGGCCCTGCCCGAACCCAAGGACCACTTCACCGTAGGCATCGTCGATGATGTAACCTTCACCTCACTGCCCCTCGAAGCCGAAAAGGCACTGGGCGGCGAAGGCATCTTCGAAGCCAAGTTCTACGGTCTGGGCGCAGACGGTACAGTCGGTGCCAACAAGAACTCCGTGAAGATCATCGGCGACAACACCGACAAGTATTGCCAGGCCTACTTCTCCTATGACTCGAAGAAGTCGGGCGGCTTCACCTGCTCGCACCTGCGCTTCGGCGACACACCTATCCGTTCGACCTACCAGATCAAGACTCCGAACTTCGTGGCTTGCCACGTACAGGCATACCTGCACATGTATGACGTGTTGCGCGGTCTGCGCGACAACGGTACCTTCCTGCTCAACACCATCTGGGAAGGCGACGAGCTCGCAGCCAACCTGCCCAACAATGCCAAGCGTTACTTTGCTGAGCACAACATCACCGTTTACTACATCAACGCCACCAAGATTGCCCAGGAAATCGGACTTGGCAACCGCACGAACACCATTCTGCAGTCAGCCTTCTTCCGCATCACCGAGGTAATCCCCGTTGACCTTGCAGTAGAGCAGATGAAGAAGTTCATCGTAAAGAGCTACGGCAAGAAGGGCCAGGACGTAGTCGACAAGAACTACCAGGCCGTAGACCGCGGCGGCGAATACCAGCAGCTGGCCATTGACCCTGCTTGGGCCAACCTGCCTGCCGATGAGAAGGTAGAACGCGACGAGCCCGCCTACATCTCCGAACTCGTACGCCCCATCAACGCCCAGAACGGCGACCTGCTGCCCGTCAGCGCCTACAAGGTGTCGGAAGACGGTACTTGGCAGCAAGGCACTGCCGCCTACGAGAAGCGCGGTGTGGCAGCCTTCGTACCCGTATGGCACAAGGAGAACTGTATCCAGTGTAACAAGTGTGACTTCGTATGTCCTCACGCTGCCATCCGTCCCTTCGTGCTGACCGATGAAGAACTCAAGGGCTTTGGTGGCGAAAGCATCGAGATGAAAGCTCCCGCTGCCATGAAGGGCATGCACTTCGTTCAGCAAGTTGACGTGCTCGACTGTCTGGGTTGCGGCAACTGCGCAGACGTATGTCCGGGTCTGAAGGGCAACAAGGCACTCGAAATGGTGCCCCTCGAAGGCCAGATGCCCGAAGCTGCCAACTGGGACTACTGCGTGAAGAACGTAAGCTCCAAGCAGCACTTGGTTGACGTGAAGCTCAACCCGAAGAACTCACAGTTCGCCACCCCGCTCTTTGAGTTCAGCGGCGCCTGCTCCGGCTGCGGCGAAACACCCTACGTGAAGCTCGTCAGCCAGCTCTTCGGCGACCGTCAGATGATTGCCAATGCCACCGGTTGTTCGTCGATTTACTCCGGCTCTATCCCCTCTACCCCCTACACGACCAACGAAAAGGGCCAGGGGCCTGCTTGGGCCAACTCCCTGTTCGAGGACTTCTGCGAGTTCGGTCTGGGTATGGTCATGGCCAACAAGAAGATGCGCAAGCGCATCCAGAACCTGCTGGAACAGATGATTGCCAGCGACCATGCCGGCGAGGAATACAAGGAAGCAGCCAAGGAATGGATTGCAGCCCAGAACGACTCAGAAGCCAGCCGTGCCGCTGCCCTGAAGCTCGAACCGCTGATCAAGGAAAGCGCAGCCAAGGGTTGCCCCGTTTGCAAGCAACTTGAAGAGCTGAGCCACTTCCTGACCAAGCGCAGCCAGTGGATTATCGGTGGCGACGGTGCTTCTTACGACATCGGCTACGGCGGTCTCGACCACGTGCTGGCCAGCGGTGAGGACGTAAACATCCTGGTGCTCGACACCGAAGTATACTCCAACACCGGCGGTCAGGCATCGAAGGCAACCCCTGTAGGTGCCATTGCGCAGTTCGCTGCTGCCGGCAAGCGCGTCACGAAGAAAGACCTCGGACTCATGCAGGCTACCTATGGTTACGTTTATGTAGCACAGGTGGCTATGGGTGCTGACCAGGCCCAGTGCCTCAAGGCTATCCGCGAAGCCGAAGCCTACCACGGTCCTTCGCTCATCATCGCTTACGCTCCCTGTATCAACCACGGTCTGAAGATCAAGGGCGGCATGGGTCGCAGCCAGGCAGAAGAAGCCCGCGCCGTTGCTTGTGGCTACTGGCACCTGTGGCGCTATAACCCCGCACTCGAAGCTGAAGGCAAGAATCCCTTTACGCTCGACAGCAAGGAGCCGAACTGGGATCTGTTCCAAGACTACCTTGACCACGAAGTGCGCTTCCTCTCGCTCAAGAAGGCTCTGCCTGAACAGGCTCAGGAACTCTTCGACGAGACGAAGAAGGCTGCCCAGCGCCGCTACGCTTCTTATGTACGCAAGACGAAGGAGGACTGGAGCCTCTAACCTCCCTTATTCATCACACCCTATTACGGGCGCATCCTCACTGGGATGCGCCCGTTTTTTCTTCAGAACGGGGGAGGAAGGAGAGGCCCTGCGGCTGAACCGCAGGGAACGGTGGTCAAGGGCGGAAAAGAGAGGGAGGGGAGGAGGA
>JBJEAF010000159.1:0-11090 GCA_051868755.1 Alloprevotella sp. | reverse complement strand
AGAAATCGCTGCTGGCACTGCCTCTGAAGCAACTATCGCCGAACTCGAAGCTGCCTATGCTCAGTTCGTGCTTGAATTCCCCGTTCCCGCCCTCATCACCGAAGCAGCCGACGCTGCTGAAACTGTGGCCAATGCCGCTTCAAACAACGGTCTGGTAGGCGACGAACTCGGTATGTATCCGCAGGCTGACTACGATGCACTCGTAGCTGCTATCCAGGCTGCCCGCGACTATGACACCATGAACAAGACCGCTGCCGAAATCAACGCTCAGGTTGACGCAGTGAACGCTGCCGTAGCTGCCTTCAAGGCCAGCCTCAAGCTGCCCGAAGCAGGCAAGTACTATGTATGGCGCGGTAAGGGTGAAAACTATCGTGGTGGTAGCGAAGAGAACGGTTGGAACTCTCTCAACGCACTCGTTTACTCGCCCAGCAACGCCCTCTCTACCAACTTCGCATTTACTCGTCCCGAAGGCGCTGCCGAAGGTCTCGATGTAGCAGAACTGGTTGACACTGTCGATGCTGCCGAAAACCTGAAGTACCTCTGGATGGTCGAGAAGGCTGAGGCCGGCAAGATCGTTCTGCGCAACGTAGGTACCGGTATGTATGTAGGTCGCGCTGACGGCCAGATGGGTCAGAGCAAGGAACCCGTTGAAATCAACGTGCTCTCTGCCCGTGCCGGACAGTTCGTGCTCGAAGTCCGCGAAGGCACTCACTTCAACTTCTATGCCGGTGGTGCTGTAGGCGAATGGGCCGATGCCAACGACCGGAACGCTTTCGTAGCCTTCGAAGAAGTTCCTCTCTCTGCTCTGGGTAACACTACAAACTTCTACTGGCCCGTTGAGGCTGGCAAGCTCCAGATCCTGACGCTGCCTGTTTCGGTAGACGCTGCATATGAAGGTACTACTTATGGCGTAGCCGGTGTAACTGTTGACAACCAGCTCGCTCTGGTTGAAATAGACGAAATCCCTGCCGGTACTCCGTTCGTATTCGCAGCCAACACTGAGCTGGCTAAGCCCGCTTATGGTACAATCTTCAACATCCTGTTCGAGGATGACGTAACGCTCGACAATGGCGGTTCGCTGACCTATGCTGTTGATCCCGTTGCTGTAGAAGGTCTGACTGGTACGCTCTGCGAACCCGACACCGTAGCCAAGGGCTTTGCTTACTTCAATGGCGGCAAGATTGCTGCTACCAACGAAACCCGCATCGGTGTGAACAGCGGTTATGTAGGTGTAGCCGGCGTTCAGATGCCTGTCGTTGAAGCTGACATGGCCGACGAAACCGTTGACCTCGGCAAGATTGACCTCACCGACATCAACAACGCTACAGTAGTTGTTCTGCCTTCGGTTGTCAATGTTTACAGCATCAACGGCCAGTTGGTACGCAAGAATGTCAAGACACTCAACGCTACGAAGGGTCTGCCCGCAGGCATCTACGTAGTAGGAGGCCAGAAGCTGATTGTGAAGTAATTCACGCAGTCACTCCTCTGACCATAAACAACAAGGAGCCGCTCCCACAAGGGGCGGCTCCTTTATTTAGCCCGTGCAAGTACGGGCTGAAAGCTCGTGCAAGGTGAGAGCAGAACATCAAGTTCGCCCCAAATGTTATGCCGAGCCGCAGCCGGGCTTATAAAAAGCTCGTGCAAGGTGAGAGCAGAACATCAAGTTCGCCCCAAATGTTATGCCGAGCCGCAGCCGGGCTTATCATAGCCCAACAAGCACATAGCCCAGGGTTGGATGACCGCCACAAATGCAAAGAATGGAAAACAAGCGTTCAAGGCGCGCCCCGAAGGGGCAGCAAGCGCATAGCCCAGGGCATCGCCCTGGGTAGAACAAGGCGATGAAGTGCGCCCTGCAAGGGCAAAAGCGTTAGAACACGGGCGTTTGGAATTCACGCTTTTGCCCTTGCAGGGCGCATTTGCGGCGGCGAACCTACCCAGGGTGCTGCCCTGGGCTATGCGCTGTTGCCCTTTCTTTAAGTACCTTGAACGCATGTTCCCTTACCTGATTGAACATTTATAACTTGAATTGGGCGGGCTATGCGACTGACGAGATTTACACAATAACCTCTCTAAAATCCAGCATCCACCTCGGCCTAATTTATGGAACACCCCTTAAGCTAATTCCTCTATTGCGTACGTAGCAAGCTTGATCGCACCATGCACGCAGGCAGGGGAGGGTGGCACACAGCCGAAAATCATTGATTCCGACTGTGTTTTTCTGCTTAAACTGCTTCTGTTCGAGATAAAATCCGCAACTTTGCCTCCCAAAAAGTGTCACATGTGACAAAGATTGGTAAAGATGATACTAAATAGACATAGGTATATCGACCTTTTGTGCCGTTCCAAGGAGAACGGGCTCATCAAAATCATTACCGGACTGCGACGCTCGGGCAAGTCCTTCCTGTTGAAAAAGCTCTTTCGCCAGCATCTGCTGGACGAGGGAGTGGCAGATGACCATATTCTCGTTATCGACATGGAGAGCAGGAAGAACAAGGAGTTCAGAAACCCGGACTACCTGTTGGATTGGGTGGACAAGAAGATGGTAGATGAGGAGGGCACCTATTACATCATCATCGACGAGGTGCAGGAGGTAGAAGACTTTGTCGAGGTGCTTTCTTCCTTGGCCGTTACCGACGGGGCTGATGTGTATGTCACTGGTTCCAATTCCCGCTTCCTGTCATCAGACGTGGTGACGGAGTTTCGTGGCAGAGGCGATGAGATACATGTGTGGCCACTCTCCTTCAAGGAGTTCATGACGGCCTATGAGGGTTCCAAAGAGGAAGGTTGGGCAACCTATCGCCTGTACGGCGGTCTGCCGCAGTTGCTCACGCAGGTAGGGGACGAGAAGAAGGCGGATTTTCTGCTTCACCTGTACCGCACGGTGTATCTGCGTGACATCTATGAGCGCAACGACATCGAACTGAAACCAGAATTTGAGGAATTGTCGAAGACCGTTGCATCCAGCATCGGGGCACCTGTCAATGCGTTGAATATAGCCAATACGTTCAAGTCGGTAAGCAATGTGAAGAGCATTACAAACAAGACCGTGTCGGCTTATCTGGCATACATGCAGGACGCTTTCCTTATTGAAAAATCCGAGCGGTACGACATCAAGGGCAGGAAATACATCGGTTCACTCTCCAAGTACTATTATCAGGACGTTGGCCTGAGAAATGCCATCCTGTCGTTCCGTCAGAGCGAGCCGACGCATATTATGGAGAATGTCATCTACAATGAGATGCGTGTGCGCGGATGGCTGGTAGATGTGGGCAACATCTATCACCGCGTGAGAAATGCGGAAGGCAAACAGCAAAGGGTGACGCTCGAAGTGGATTTTGTCTGTAACAAAGGGAGCGAACGGATTTACATCCAGTCAGCCTGGCGTATGCCCGATGCAGAGAAGATGGAACAGGAGAAAAGGTCGTTGCGCCTCGTGGACGATTCGTTCCGTAAACTGCTGGTTGTGGGCGAGCATACCAAGCCATGGAGCGACGAACACGGCATACAGATTATCAGCATATATGACTTCCTACTCGACTGGTCAAGTACGGAAAAGTACTGACAACGGCTGTCGGTGCGCCAAGAGCCTCTGCCGATGCAACAAGGATGAAGGGAGGGCCTGTCCGTTACCGACAAGCCCTCCCGTCCTATATGCTCTATACAAAAAGTTTGGATGCTGTCGTACGGGGCAGTATGGAACGTACGCAGGCAGGGTAGGGTGGCACACCGAGGAAAATCGGATGAAAAAACACGTATCTCACAAAAAATCGCTACCTTTGCAAGGTTTCAGAAATAGAACAGAAAGATTCAACCATAATGGAAGAAACAGAAAAGAACGGCACGGGCAATTACAGTGCCAGTAACATCCAGGTGCTCGAAGGCCTGGAAGCTGTGCGGAAACGCCCGGCCATGTATATAGGCGACATCAGCGAGAAGGGATTGCACCACTTGGTGTACGAAACCGTCGACAACTCCATCGACGAAGCCCTGGCCGGCTTTTGTACCCATATCGACGTGACTATCTGCGAAGACAACTCCATCATCGTACAGGACAACGGTCGAGGCATCCCCGTTGACATGCACCCCAAAGAACACCGTTCGGCACTCGAAGTGGTGATGACCGTGCTGCACGCAGGCGGCAAGTTCGACAAAGGCTCCTACAAGGTGTCGGGCGGCCTGCACGGTGTGGGTGTGAGCTGCGTGAATGCCCTGTCGAGCAAAATGGTCTCGCAGGTGTACCGTGACGGAAAAGTCTACCGGCAGGAATACGCCAAGGGACATCCCGTGACAGGCGTCGAAGTGGTAGGCACCACCGACCTGCGCGGCACGCGCCAGCAGTTCTGGCCCGACCCCACCATCTTCACCGTAACTACCTATAAATACGACATACTCGCCAACCGTATGCGCGAGCTGGCCTACCTGAATGCAGGCATCACCATCCAGCTCACCGACCTGCGCAAGGACAGCGAGGGCAATACGCGCAGCGATGTGTTCCATTCCGACCTCGGACTGCGCGAATTCGTGCGCTACATAGACTCCTCGCGCACCCACCTCTTCGACGATGTGGTATACATCGACACCGAAAAGAACGGCATACCCATTGAGGTGGCCATCATGTACAACACGTCGTACACCGAGAACCTCCACTCCTACGTCAACAACATCAACACCATCGAAGGCGGCACCCACCTCATCGGCTTCCGCTCGGCTGTGACCCGTGTGCTCAAGAAGTATGCCGAAGAGACCGCTTCGAAGCAGCTCGAAAAGGCCAAGGTCGAAATTGCGGGCGAGGACTTCCGCGAAGGACTCACCGCCGTTATCTCGGTCAAGGTGGCTGAACCCCAATTCGAGGGCCAGACCAAGACCAAGCTCGGCAACAGCGAAGTGGCTGGCGCCGTCAACCAGGCCGTGGGCGAGGCGTTGAGCTATTATCTGGAGGAACACCCCAAGGAAGCCAAACTCATTGTCGACAAGGTGGTGCTGGCCGCCATGGCCCGCGTTGCCGCCCGCAAAGCCCGCGAGAGCGTGCAGCGCAAGAGCCCGCTGTCGGGCGGCGGACTGCCCGGCAAACTCGCCGACTGCTCATCGAAGGATCCCGCCGAGTGTGAACTCTTCCTGGTCGAGGGTGACTCGGCAGGCGGTTCGGCCAAGCAGGGACGAAGCCGCGCCACACAGGCCATCCTGCCCCTGCGAGGCAAAATCCTGAACGTCGAGAAGGCCATGTGGCACAAGGCGTTCGAAAGCGATGAGGTGAACAACATAATCCAGGCACTCGGCATACGCTTCGGTCTGGGTGAGGACTCGAAGGAGGCCAACCTCGACAAGCTGCGCTACCACAAGGTCATCATCATGGCCGATGCCGATGTCGACGGCCAGCATATCGCCACGCTCATCATGACCCTCTTCTACCGCTATATGCCGCAGGTCATCCAGGACGGCTACCTCTACATCGCCATGCCGCCCCTCTACCGTTGCACCAAGGGTAAGGTGCAGGAGTACTGCTACACCGACCGCGACCGGCAGATATTCATGGACAAGTACGGCGACGGTTCGGAAGGCAGCATCAAGACGCAGCGTTACAAAGGTCTGGGTGAAATGAACCCCGACCAGTTGTGGGAAACCACCATGTGCCCCGAGACCCGCTTGCTCAAGCAGGTGACATTGGAGAATGCGGCCGATGCAGACTACATCTTCTCCATGCTCATGGGTGACGACGTGGGCCCGCGCCGCGAGTTTATCGAGAAGAACGCGCTCAACGCCAACATCGACGCATAAGGCGCACAGTCAAGCCGATTGGGAGAACGGGTGGACCACCTGTCCTCCCAATCGGCTTTTTTCGGCCTTGGGCCACACTTTCCCCCTTTTTTCCTTTAGCCATGAAAACCCTTCTATGCCTCTGCGTGCTGCTTCTGTCGGCCGGCGTGCCGCTCCGGGTGTCGGCACAGGAACCCGTTGACTGCGTGAATCCCTTCATTGGCACCACCGCCTACGGCACTTGCAACCCCGGTGCGGTCTGTCCCCACGGCATGATGAGCGTAACCCCCTTCAACGTGATGGGGTCCGACCAGAACCGATATGACAAGGACAGCCGCTGGTGGAGCACCCCCTATGACTACACCAACACCTACTTCACGGGCTACTCCCACGTCAATCTGAGCGGCGTGGGTTGCCCTGATTTGGGCGCGTTGCTGCTCATGCCCACCCTGGGCGACACGCTCTGTGTCGACTACCGCCGCTATGGCTCGCGCTATGCCGACGAGCAGGCTGAGCCGGGCTACTATGCCAACCGCCTCACCGATTACGGCATACGCACCGAAGTCACCGCCACCCCGCGCACCGCCATGGCCCGTTTCACCTTCCCGAAGGGCAAGGCACACCTGCTGCTCAACCTTGGTCAGGGCCTCACCAATGAGAGCGGCGCCACGGTGTGCTGGGTGACGGACAGCGAGTTGCAGGGCAGCAAGTTGCTCGGCACCTTCTGTTACGATGCCCGTCAGGCCGTGTTCCCCGTCTACTTTGTGCTGCGCATAGACCGCCCCGCAGCCGCTTCAGGCTACTGGAAATACCAGCGGCCCAAAGGCGGCGTGGCCGCACAGTGGGATGCCGACGACAGCCGCTACAAGGTCTACACCCGCTATCGCAAGGAACTTTCGGGCGATGACATCGGCGCGTGGTACAGCTTCGACGCGGAGGCCGGCGAGCAGGTGGAGGTGCGCATGGGTGTCAGTTTCGTGAGCATCGAGGGCGCACGCCGCAACCTCGAAGCCGAGCAGCGGGGCCGCCATTTCGATGCGTTGCGCGCCGAGGCCAAGGCCCGCTGGCAGGCCGACCTGTCGCGCATCCAGGTCGAAGGCGGCACAGCGGCACAGCGCAGGGTTTTCTACACCGCCCTCTACCACCTGCTGCTCCATCCCAATGTGTTGCAGGACGTTGACGGACGCTATCCCGCCATGGAGCAGGGCGAAATACGCACCACGCAGGGCAACCGCTACACCGTCTTCTCCCTGTGGGACACCTACCGCAACCTGCATCCCCTCCTCTCGCTCGTCTATCCCGAACGCCAGACCGACATGGTCCGTTCGTTGCTCGACATGTACACCGAGAGCGGCCGTCTGCCCCGTTGGGAACTTTATGGAAGGGAAACCCAGACCATGGAGGGCGACCCCGCCGTGCCCGTCATTGCCGACACGTGGCTGCGCGGGCTGCATGGCTTCGATGCCGGACTGGCCTACGAGGCCATGTGCCGGGCCGTGACCGAGGACGGCGCGCAGAGCCTGTTGCGCCCCGACAACGATGACTACCAGCGGCTGGGCTATGTCCCGCTGCGCGACTCGACCGACAATTCCGTGAGCCATGCCCTTGAATACTGCATGGCCGACTATGCCCTGTCGCGCATGGCCGCCGCCTTGGGCCATGCGGACGATGCCCGCCGCTTTGCTGACCGCTCGCAAGGCTACCGCCGCTACTACAGCCCAGAGAGCGGCACGTTGCGTCCCCTGCTGCCCGACGGCACTTTCCTTTCGCCCTTCGACCCGCGCCAGGGCGAGCACTTCGCGCCTTGTGCGGGCTTTCATGAAGGTTCCGCCTGGAACTACACCTTCAGTGCGCCCTTCGACGTAGAGGGCCTGGCCCGCCTGATGGGCGGCGAGCGGGCCTTTGTGCAGAAGTTGCAGCACGTGTTCGACGCCGGGCTGTATGACCCCACCAACGAGCCGGACCTCCACTATCCCTATCTCTTTGCCCTCTTCCGGGGCCAGGCCTGGCGCACGCAGCAGCTCACCCGCCGCCTCCTGCAGCAGTACTACACCGACCGCCCCGACGGACTGCCGGGCAACGACGACACCGGCACGCTCTCGGCCTGGGCCGTGTTCAGCATGTTGGGCTTCTATCCCTATTGTCCGGGCAAGCCTGACTATGCGCTTACCGCCCCCGTCTTTCCCCGCGCCGTCATCCGTCTCCACCCTGACTATTACACCGCCGACAGCTTAGTCATCGAAGCACCCGGGGCCGCCGACACCACGGCTTACGTGCGGCGTGTCAGCCTCGGAGGCCGGCCGCTCCGCGGCTATACCGTGTCCCACGAAGCCTTGACGGGCGGGCGCATCCTGCGCTTCGAGTTCGGCGACAACCAGCCTGCGGTTCCTCCGGCAGCATCCTCCCCCTCATCCCGCAAAGCCAGCAAAAAGCTTTTTTACGGCAAAAAAGCGAACACCAATGGGTTTCCGAAAGAAAATTGTAACTAATTTTGCAATGCAATCGCCCCGAAAGGCAAAACAAATTCCTATTTATAACTATAAAATCTTAATTTTATGAAAGCATTCCGCCTTTTACTTCTCATCGCCTTTGCGGCAGTTCTGTCTACTGCCCATGCCGACGATCGCTCGATGCAGCCCATACTAAACAAGGGTGAGATTATCGCCAATTATGTGGAGCAGGAATTGGAAAAGGAGATTGTCCGTATCGAATACGACATACTTTCGACGACCAAGACCACCACGCGTATTCTGGCAAAGGGCTGGAACTACTCCATCCTGGCCTTTGGCGACGAGCGCTTTGAGGATATCGATGTCGTAGTCTACAGGAAGAGCAACGGCGCGTGGGTCGAAGTGGCCCGCGATGCTGACAGCGAGGCACTGGCCATGGTCAACGTGTCCCCCAGCACGCAGGGCGAGTATAAAATCGAAATCAAAGCCTACAAATTCAAGGCTGGCTACAACATAGGCCACTACGGACTGATTATCGCACACGAGTAAATCCGCCCGACGGCGACCTGCATCGCTATGACGGGCTGGCTAACCGGCGCAGCCCCATATCCCAAGCATCCAGGCAAAGCATATTGTTTTAGCGAAAAAACGGCAAATAATTTGCAGTTGTCGAAATAATGCCTACCTTTGCACCGCTTTCAGCCCCAACAGGGGGCAGCGAAGTAGCCCAGATGGCGGAATCGGTAGACGCGCTGGTCTCAAACACCAGTGGGGCAACCCGTGCCGGTTCGACCCCGGCTCTGGGTACAAATTACGGCTGAAAATCGCGATCGATTTTCAGCCGTTTTTGCTATTTCTGCTACAAACAGCGTATCAACATGAAGAAGCTTTTATTGTTTTTCCTCCTGAGCGGTTCGTTGTCGGCCTCGGCCCAGAGCGACCTCAGCTGGGAGGTGGCCATGCAGTCGACCAACAGTTCGGGCGACTACACGCCGCTGTGGCTCAATGCCAACAAGCACGGCCTGAGCAGCCTCGACAAGAACAACGGTTACCTCATGGGCGGCGTGAAGAAGTCCATGCAGGCCGACTCGCTGAAGCGGTGGAGCTACGGCTTCGGCGCATCGCTGGCCGCCACCTATAATTTTACCAGTCCCGTTGTCGTACAGGAAGCCTATGCCGAAGGCCGCTGGCTCAAGGGCGTGCTCACTGTCGGCAGCAAGGAGTGGCCCATGGAACTGAAGGACAATGCGCTGAGCTCAGGTTCCCAGACCTTTGGCATCAACGCCCGTCCTGTGCCCCAGGTGCGCATAGCCCTGCCTGACTACTGGACCTTTGCCGGAGGCTGGTTGGGCATCAAGGGACACATTGCCTACGGCATGACCACCGACGACGGCTGGCAAAAAGACTTTACCGACAAGCAGTCCAAGTATACCCAAGACGCACTCTACCACTCCAAGGCGGGCTACCTGCGCATAGGGAATGCCGAAAAAACACGTTTCAGCCTTGAGTTGGGACTTGAAACGGCCTCGCTCTTCGGTGGAACGTCCTACCGCAAGTGGGAGAACGGCCAGCTCGTAGGCGTGAAGAACGGCACCGGACTGTCGTCCTTCTGGAACGCCTTTGTCGGCGGCGGCAGCGATGTGGGCGAAGACGTGTACAAGAATGTCGAAGGCGACATCCTCGGCAGCTGGGTGGCGAGGCTCAGCTACGATGCGCCCACCTGGAACCTCGGTGTCTATGCCGACCACTTCTTTGAGGACCATTCAGCCATGTTCCTGCTCAGCTACAACGGCTATGGCGTAGGCGAAGAGTGGCAGGTGAAGAAAGACAACCGTTTTTACCTCTACGACCTCAAGGACATCATGCTCGGTGCGGAGCTGACGCTGAAGAACTGTCCGTGGGTGCGGAAGATTGTGCTCGAATATCTCTACACCAAATACCAGTCCGGCTCTCTCTACCACGACCACACCGCCAACATCCCCGACCACCTCTGCGGCGTTGACAACTATTACAACCACAGCATCTTCACGGGCTGGCAGCATTGGGGACAGGTGATGGGCAATCCCCTTTACACCTCGCCCCTCTACAATACCGACGGAACGATACAGGTCAAGAACAACCGCTTCGTGGCCTGGCACGGCGGTGTGAGCGGCAGCCTGTCCCGTGCGCTCGACTACCGCCTTCTGGCCACCTATCAGAAAGGATGGGGCTCCTATGGCAACATGTTCCCCCACCCTCGGCGCAACGCCAGCCTCATGGCTGAGGCCACCTACAGCATCCCGAAGAGCGGCTGGCAGGTAGCGGCGGCAGCAGCCTTCGACAAGGGGAGCCTGTTGGGCGATAACGTAGGATTGCAGTTGACAGTAGTAAAGAAAGGAGTGTTCAAATGAAGAAGATCATCTATCTCATGACGCTCGCCGCCCTGTTGTGTACGGCCTGCGAGCTCGACACGTCCGACAGCGGCCGCTTTGAAGGACTGTGGAAGATGCAGGGAGTTGACTCCTTGGCTAATGGGAAACACGTGGACATGACCCGGCGCCAAGTGGCCTACGCTTTTCAGAGCAAGCTGTTGCAGCTGCGTGGTGGCGGCGCATCTATCTTCTGCCGCTTTGAGCAGAAGGGCGATTCGCTCATCCTATCCGACCCGCGCAAGGCAGGTTCCAACAATCCGCCCGTCGAGTCGCTCGACGAGCTCCGCCCTTACGGTGTCACCTCCTTCCGAATGCCCTTCTACATCGAGCGGCTGAACGGCAAGCAGATGATATTGAGGTCAGACGAAGTGAGAATGTCTTTCGACAAATACTGACCAGACGCCCTGCAAGGGGCAAAAGCGCGAGAAAACTATCGTATGAATCTACGCTTTTGCCCTTGCAGGGCGCACTTTAT
>JBJEAF010000158.1:0-11137 GCA_051868755.1 Alloprevotella sp. | reverse complement strand
GCCAGTTCGATGAGGTTGATTTTCAGCACCTTGCTCACGAAGGGGAAGGAGCGCGAAGCGCGCAGGTTACACTCGATTACCTTGATGTCGTTTTCGCGTGCCAGATACTGTATGTTGAAAGGACCCGAGATATGCAACTCCTTGGCAATCTGCTTGGAGATTTTCTTGATGCGGCGGGCTGTTTCGACATAGAGCTTCTGGGGCGGGAACTGGATAGTGGCATCGCCCGAGTGAACGCCGGCAAACTCGATGTGCTCCGAAATGGCGTAGGCAATGATTTCGCCGTCCTTGGCCACGGCATCCATCTCCACCTCCTTCGCGTGTTGCAGGAAGCGGCTCACCACGACGGGGTGCTTCTTCGACACATTGGCAGCCAGCTTCAGGAAGCGTTCCAGCTCATCCTGGTTGGAACAAACGTTCATCGCCGCGCCCGAGAGCACGTAGGAGGGGCGAACCAGCACGGGGAATCCCACGCGCCCGATGAACTCCTGGATGTCGTCCATGGAGGTCAGCGCGCTCCATTCGGGCTGGTCGACGCCGATGCGACCCAGCATGGCCGAGAACTTCTCGCGGTCTTCGGCATTGTCAATATACTTAGCCTGCGTGCCGAGGAGGTTAACGTGTTCGGCATCGAGGCGCATGGCGAGGTTGTTGGGAATCTGTCCGCCTGTTGACACAATCACGCCGTAGGGGCATTCCAGGTCAAGGATGTCCATGACGCGCTCAAAGGTCAGCTCGTCGAAGTAGAGGCGGTCACACATGTCGTAGTCGGTCGACACCGTTTCGGGATTGTAGTTAATCATCACCGAACGGTAGCCCTCCTTGCGGATAGTGGCCAGCGCCTGTACGCCGCACCAGTCGAACTCAACCGACGAACCAATGCGGTAGGCACCCGAGCCGAGCACCACGACCGAACGCTTGTCGTTCTCGAAGTGTATGTCATGGGCCACCCCACTGTAGGTGAGGTAGAGGTAGTTGGTCTGTGCGGGATATTCGGCGGCCAGCGTGTCAATCTGCTTCACGCAGGGCACGATACCGAGCTGCTTGCGGCGGGCACGCACAGCCATGATAGCCTTTTCGATGTCCATCTCGTTCTCCATGCCCACGGCGCGGGCAATCTGGAAGTCGGTGAATCCCTGTACCTTAGCCTTGCGGAGCAGTGCGCTGTCGAGCACATTGATAGAGGTGCAGGCATGCAGCTCGCGGTCGGTCTGGTGTATGCGGTAGAGCTTCTGCAGAAACCAGCGGTCAATCTTGGTCAGCTCATGCACCTGGTCGATGGTATAGCCTGCGGCAAACGCCTTTTCGATCACGAAGATGCGCTTGTCGGTCGGTTCGCGCAGGGCGGCATCGACATTCTCAATCTTGATTTCCTTGTTGTCGACAAAGCCGTGCATACCCTGCCCTATCATGCGCAGGCCCTTCTGTATGACCTCCTCGAAGGTGCGGCCAATGGCCATCACCTCGCCCACGGACTTCATCGACGAACCGAGTTCGCGGTCCACGCCGCGAAACTTGCCGAGGTCCCAACGCGGAATCTTGCACACCACATAGTCGAGCGCAGGCTCAAAGAAGGCCGAGGTGGTTTTAGTCACAGAGTTCTTGAGGTCAAACAGGCCGTAGCCCAGACCGAGCTTGGCTGCCACAAAGGCCAGCGGATAGCCCGTAGCCTTGGAGGCCAGTGCCGACGAACGCGACAGTCGGGCGTTCACCTCGATTACGCGGTAGTCCTCGCTCTGCGGGTCAAAGGCATACTGCACGTTACACTCACCCACGATGCCCACATGGCGCACGATGCGGATGGAGAGTTCGCGCAGCTTGTGGTATTCGGCATTGGTCAGCGTCTGCGAAGGGGCAATCACGATACTCTCGCCCGTGTGGATGCCGAGCGGGTCGAAATTCTCCATATTGCAGACGGTGATGCAGTTGTCGAAGCGGTCGCGCACCACCTCATATTCGACCTCCTTCCAGCCCTTCAGGCTCTTTTCGACCAGTACCTGAGGCGAGAAGGAGAAGGCTTTTTCGGCCAGCCGGTTGAGCTCCTCCTCATTGTCGCAGAAGCCCGAACCGAGTCCGCCCAGTGCGTAGGCGGCACGCAGGATGACGGGATAGCCCAGCCGGTCGGCAGCCTTGCGGGCCTGCTCCACGTTTTCGCAGGCTTCGCTGCTGATGGTCTTGACGTTGATTTCGTTGAGTTTTTCGACGAAGAGCTCACGGTCTTCGGTGTCCATGATAGCCTGTACGGGCGTACCGAGCACCTGCAAGTTGTACTTTTCGAGCACACCGCTGCGGAACAGTTCCACGCCGCAGTTCAGCGCGGTCTGCCCGCCGAAGGCCAGCATGATGCCGTCGGGCTGTTCGCGCTGAATGACGCGCTCCACGAAGTAAGGCGTGACAGGCAGGAAGTAGATGTGGTCGGCCACGCCCTCTGAGGTCTGTACCGTGGCAATATTGGGGTTGATGAGTATCGTTTCGATGCCTTCTTCTCTCAGTGCCTTCAGTGCCTGCGAGCCGGAATAGTCAAATTCGCCGGCCTCACCGATTTTCAGTGCACCCGAACCCAGAAGAAGAACTTTTTTGATTGACTTCATAAGGTGGAGGGATATGAAAGTTTAAAGTTGAATGGTAAGCGTTGCTTCCCGTCTCAAAGCAATTTGACAAACTCGTCGAACAGGAATTCCGTGTCGACCGGACCGGAGCAGGCTTCGGGATGGAACTGCGCCGAGAACCAGGGACGCGTCTTGTGGCGCACGCCCTCATTCGAACCGTCGTTCATATTCACGAAATAAGGCTCCCAGTCGGCAGGCAGTGTGCGGCTGTCGACGGCATAGCCATGGTTCTGCGATGTCACGAAGCAGCGGTTGGTGCCCACCATGCGCACAGGCTGGTTATGGCTGCGGTGACCGTACTTGAGCTTGTAGATGCTGGCTCCGGCCGCCTTTGAGAGCAGCTGGTTGCCCATGCAGATGCCCATACAGGGGCGCACCCGTTCGTTGTCGAGGAACTTGCGGATGTTCCGCACAGCCTCCACGCAGGTGTCGGGGTCGCCCGGACCGTTGGCCAAGAAGAGGCCGTCGAATTCCATATCGTTGAAGTCGTAGTTCCAGGGCACGCGGATCACCTCCACGCCGCGCTTGAGCAGGCAGCGGATGATGTTGTTCTTCACGCCGCAGTCGACCAGCACCACCTTCTTCAGGCCCTTGCCTTCGTTGTAGCGTACCACTTCGCGACACGACACGCGGGCCACGTAGTTCACGCCCTCATACTGCGCCTCAGGCACATTGTCCGGCTCGTCGTCAAACACGATTTTGCCCATCATCACCCCATGCTCGCGCAACACCTTGGTCAGCTCGCGGGTATCAATGCCGGTGATGCCGGGCACCTTTTCGCGTTTCAGCCAGTCAGCCAGACTTTCCACTGCATTCCAGTGGCTGTACTGTTCGCTATAGTCACTCACAATGATGGCCGAGGCATAGATGCGGTCGCTCTCCATGAAGTCGGCCAGTCCGTTGTCCCCGACCGTGAAGGGGGGCACACCGTAGTTGCCCACCAAGGGGTAGGTCAGCGCCATCAGCTGCCCTGCATATGACGGGTCCGTCAGGCTTTCGGGGTAGCCCATCATGGCTGTATTGAAGACCACCTCGCCTGCCACAGGGGCTTCGTAGCCGAAGCTCTGCCCGTGGAATTTCGTTCCGTCGTCAAGAATAAGTGTTACGTTACGCATTGGGATATGTTATTGTTGTTGTTGTCTTTCGTAATACTCGATAAAGGCCTGGTTCACGCGCTTGTTGCCGCCGGGCGTGGGATAGTGTCCCGAGAAGTACCAGTCTCCGGGCGAGGTGGGGCACGCCTTGTGCAGGCCTTCCAAGCTCTGGAACACCAAGTGGATCTCAGTCGTCACGCCTTCGGGACGCAGCATCTCGGCCATCTTCACCGATATGTCGCGGTCGGTGAAAGGCTCGTACACCTCCCGCACGTAGTTCACCACCTGCTCCTTGGGCAGCTGTTCCTGCTCCTTACACTTGCGGTAGATCTCTTCGAGCCGTCCCTCCATGCGGTGGTCGCGGTGAAGCTCGATGGCCGCCCTGAAGGCGATGAACTCATCCATGTTAGCCATGTCGATGCCGTAGTAGTCGGGGTAGCGCACCTGGGGCGACGAGCTCACCACCACGATGCGGCGCGGATGCAGGCGGTCCATGATGCGGATGATGCTTTCGCGCAGCGTCGTGCCGCGCACGATGCTGTCATCGATGACCACCAGGTTGTCCACGCCGGGGCGCAGTGCCCCATAGGTGATGTCATACACGTGGGCCGCCAGGTCGTTGCGCGAATTGCCCTCGGCGATGAACGTGCGCATTTTGATGTCCTTCCAGGCCACCTTCTCCGAACGGATGCGGCGCGAAAGGATGCGCTCCAGATTTTCGGGCGTGGCGGCCGCTCCCAGTTTGGCTATCTCCTCGGCCTTCTGGCGGTTCAGCCACTCGTTGAACCCTTGCAGCATACCGTAGTAGGCCGACTCAGCCGTGTTGGGAATGTAGCCCAGCACGGTATTGTCAATCTCGCCGCCGACCGCCTCCATGATAGGCTCCACGAGCGAGCGTCCCAGCTCCTTGCGTTCGCGGTAGATGTCGCAGTCCGACCCGCGGCTGAAGTAGACCCGCTCGAAGGAGCAGGCCGCATAGTTCTTCGGGGCAAGCACCTGCTCGGTGCGCATTCCCCCACACTGGTTCATGAACAGCCCCTGTCCGGGCAGCAGCTCGTGCACCGTGTCTGCCTCCACGTCGAGGGCCGTCTGTATGACCGGCCTTTCCGAGGCCACGACCAGCAGCTCGTCGTCCTTGTACCAGAATGCGGGCCTTATGCCCCAGGGGTCGCGCAGGGTGAAGAGTTCGCCCGAACCCGTCACGCCACACAGCACATAGCCGCCGTCCCACACCGGGGCCGACAGCTGCAACACATTCTTCAGGTCGATGTGCTCCTCGATATAGCGGGTGATGTCCGTGTTCTCCAAGCCCAGCTGCTGCGCATCCACGAAGCACCTTTCGCTCTCACGGTCCAGGCGGTGGCCCAACTGTTCGAGCAGGATGTACGTGTCCGACACCATGCGCGGGTGCTGTCCCTTCACGGCGATCGCGTCGAAGATCTCCCCAACGTTCGTCATGTTGAAGTTGGCACAGATGCAGAGGTTCTTGGCCCTCCAGTTGTTCCTTCTCAGAAAGGGGTGGACATACGAAAGGCCACGCTTGCCGGTAGTCGAATACCGCAGGTGGCCCATATACATTTCTCCGGCAAAAGGCACATGGCGGGCTGCAAAGTCCGCATCGTGCAGTTGCTCCTCCGTAAAGTTGGCAAAGCCCTGGTGGACAGAGGCGAAAATCTCCTGAATGGCCGTGCCACCCAGTGCACGCTCGCGAAACATGAATTCCTCGCCCGGTGCGGCCTGCATCTTCACGCAAGCCAGCCCCGCGCCTTCCTGCCCCCGGTTATGCTGCTTTTCCATCAGCAGGTAGAGCTTGTTGAGCCCGTACATCCAGGTGCCGTATTTCTTTTCGTAGTAGCTGAGCGGTTTGAGCAGCCTCACCATGGCCACGCCGCATTCATGTTTCAAAGGTTCCATGTGCTAAAATCCGTTGTTTGCTGCAAAGGTAGTGCAATCGGAATGGTGGGCAAAGAAAAAGCCGTGAAAAAGTTACATTCCGCGAGTTGGGACAAACTTAAGTATTAAGTATTAGTGATTAGTGATTAAGTTGCCGGTTGGCAAGCGTTCAAGACAGGCCCCGGGTAGGTTAACAAGCGTTCAAGGCACGCCCCGTTGCTGATTGACAACCAGCAACAGGGTGTGCCCTGAACCCTTGTCAACTGACGGCAACAACCTGCCGAAGTTGAAAACCCTTACATAACTTAAGTATTAGGCCTTAGTGATTTCGTGATTAAGCTACTTCTTGAGTTTTATAGTGACAAGGTTTCATGAGTCTTACAAGCGATAAAGCTACTTAATCACTAATCACTAACACCTAATACTTAAACTATCCGGCTACCAATATTCGTTGGCCGCCTCATCGTCCCAATCCTGTTCTCTTTGGTTGCTGAAGTTGCCCGAGCCGGCCTCTCCCGAGTCCACTTCTATCCGGCTGCCGTTGCTCAGCGCAAGCGGCAGCGAGGGAGTGAGGCGAATGGTCCGGCTGCTGGGAGTGATATAGCGAAGCTTCATAGACGTATGCGTTAGGTTCATTTGACAAGCTTTTTCTTTCCGTTCACAATATACAGTCCGCGCTGGGGATTCTGCACGCGGCGACCCGTCAGGTCATAAACAGCCTCTGCTGCCCGCTCCTGCTGCGGCATCTGCCCGACTGCTGTCTGTACATCATCCTCATAGCGCATTCCCATGAGGGTTGTCCCTACGGGCACCACCATATAGGCCCGGCAGCCTTGCAGCCGGGTACCGTTGAACTTGCGGAACACCAGGGGCGTTGTAGCGTCGGTGTTGCCCGCCGAAGGGAGCTGCAAAGTGTAGGTCGTAATGTCAGCCTCATCGGCGGGTGCCGTATAGGCTTGTGTCACCAAACTGCCTTGGAGGCTGTAGGTAGCCGGATCCACTGCGGCGGGGGCTTCACCGGCCACGGCCATATAGACACAGCCGTTCTCCGTGTCGTAGTCAGCTCCGGCGGCCAGCTCAATGACGAAGGGCGTTTCGGCCGGTATGTCGCCGCTGTGCTGGCTCAGCGTCACATAGCCATCGCCGTCGAGCTTGGCCGTGAAGAATTTCAGCCGTTCGTTTTCGCCGTAGCTTTCATCTGCCGAAGCAGCCAAGGGCACGGGACTGTAGAGAGTGCCCAGACCATAAGTACTGTTGATGAACACAGGCACTTCGGCCACATCCTCCACATACCACTGATAGCCTGCATCACCGGTGATGCTGCCGCTGGTGCTGCCGGAATTGACCAGTCCGTCGCTCATGCTGCCATACAGGTTGCGCGCATTGACCTGCAACCCATAGCGGCCCAGTTTTGTAGCATCGGCTGAAGCCAAGGCGTATACATCCCTGAAAGTGAATGCTTTCAGCGAAGCATCGGTTGTGCCCACGCCGAACAGTTTCATCTGCGGAGAAGCCGACATGTCGCCTGTGTACTGCCCGGTGGTGTACGACAGGAGGCGGCCCGCCTGGTCGAGGTAGAAGAGCGTTTCAGGTCCGTTGGCCGTAGCCATCTGCACCTTGCCGTTGGCATCGGTCGTTGAGGAGAGCCACTTGTTGTTGGCGGCACAGCGTAGGCGGTAGAGCCTGTAGGGCTCGGGCTGGTTGATGGCTCCCGTATGGGCGGCAATGTCGTTGAGATCAGCGATGCAAGCCTCTACGTCGGCCTGGGTGGGAATGGCTGCGCCATGCAGCAGCTCATCGGCGGCGGCCAAGGTCTCTGACAGGCTCACACTGCCGCTGTAGGCATACTTGCCCACGCCCGAACCGATATGGGCCACTGCTTCGAGTGCCGGCCGGAGCTGGCTGGCCGCAATCTTCTGGGCGACGGCGCGCTGCATGTCGCCGGACAGGTCGCCGGCGGTGATGATTTGATAGATGTTGGTCGTTGCCGTGAAGTTGTCCTTGCCGGCTTCCCAGTTGCACACGCCGTTCACGCCTCCTTTCCGGGCAGCATTCAGCAGACCCGCACCATCGTTGCATGAGAGCACGAAGTTGTAGGTCTCGTTTTCCGAAGCACGGATCAGGAGGGCAGCATCGGGCGTGTCGACCATGGGAATGGCCAGTCCGTCGCCCGAGACCGTGCCGATGAACTTGTCGGCCGCCATATTGTAGCAGTAGAAGGAGTCGCCGAACTTGTAGACAGCAAACTGGTAGTTGGCCGTGGCAGGGTCAAACGGGATGCTGGTGTAGCCGCTGCCGTAGGTCGACGAAAGGTTGTCGGGGGCGTTTTCGTGGTAAAGGAGATAGTAATCGGTCGTGGTGGTGGAGCAGCCCGACTTGATGACATACACCTTGTCGTTGCGCAGTGTGGCAGTCGAGCTGATAATGGTCTCCACCACGTCGCTGGGTTCGTCGGGCACGGGAGTGTATTCCACTTCGGCAAACTTGAACTTGCAGCCGGTGTCGGACGTGTTCGACCCGCTGCCCCAGTTGTAGACAGGGCCGCTGTTGGTTTGGTTGAATTGCACACTGCCCGAGGTGATGATGACGTAACCCAACTCGTTGGAGGGCTTGACAGACCAACCCGAAGCCGGTTCGGCCGTTACGGTCTGGAGCGCGGTGTCATAAGTCGAAGCGGGAGAGATGTAGCGTCCGCTCACGGCATTTATAATATTATAGGTATTGTCCGAACGGAGCGTAAACTTCCACTTGGCAGCGTCCGTCACGGTCGTTTCGCCCTGAATGGCCGTATTCTCTCCCTTGTCGGTGGTGTAGCGGTTGCCGCGCAGGGGCGTGCAGAGAGTGTAGTATGTCTGCGCCTCTTCGCCCTCGCTCACCTGCGGCTGGTTGATGGTAGCCGTCGTCACGTCGGTCTTCAGTTGTTCGTAGGCCGCACGGAGCTGTTCGAGCTGTGCGTTGCGGGTCTCCTCGCTCAGGTCTTGTCCCATGGTGGCGCGCACCTCATCCACCGACTGGCTGAGCGCAGCGCACAGGGACAGCGGATAATAACCCACCTGGTCGGAGAAGCTCGTGCGCAGGTAGGCCGAAATCTCATCTGTCAGCAGGTCTAACTCCAAGGCCGACTCACCCTTCACCTTCGAGGGGGAGTAGACGATGTTGTCGAGAGCGTTCTTGCCCTCGGCATCGGTCAGCACAAACGTAAACTGCCACTTGTCGCGGCCCGTGCCCGAAGCGGCTGCATGGGGCAGGCGCATCAGCACCTTGTTCCAGCCGGCCTGCAGCGTGATGGGAGTCACGGGACGTGCGGTGAGGTTCTCGTTCTTCAGTCCCTGCGTGGCATGGTCCTGTGGTATGGCTGCATCGGGCTGTTCCCATGTAGGCGCGGCAATCTCCACGCCGTTCACCCAGAGCTTGGAGCCACGGCGGTCCCATTCGCCTGCCGGAGGTGCCTTCTCACCGCCTGAGCGGCTGTAGGTGTAGAACTCCACCTGCGCGCCCACGGTTTGTGCGACGGGTGAGTACACATAAGTCCAGGCGTATGCCGTCTGGCCGTAGGCCGGATTGCTGTACCATGAGGGGATGACAGAATGCCAGATGTGGCGCAGATAGATGCCTGCACCGGTGGCTATCTTCGAACCGTATTCCTGCCCGTTGTAGGTGAAGGTGGTAGGCAACACGCCGTTTTCATCCTCATCGAGCAGCTCGGGCGGGAACTGCATGGTCTTGTCGCCGTTGTTGGGGAAGGGGTCGGATATGCGCCAGTGCACATTGCTCTGCTTCACATACGAAATAGGCTCGTTCTGCAGGGAGTGTGCCTTGTGGAAGAGGAAGCGGCGCTCAAAGTCGGCAAAGCCCTCGTACTCCGCCCCCGAGTTGGGCAGGGTGGTGCCGCCCACCTCTATATACTGCTCGCCACCGCCTCGCCAGGCCCTTTCGGCTGAAGCCAGGATATTGGCGTAGATGTTGTTTTGCCGCACAATGTCCTGCCAGCTCTCGGTCTTGGTGTCACACCAGGCCGCGCTGATGGTGCCGGCCACGTCGTCCGTGCCCCGCTGCGTGTAATAGATGTTGCTTTTGTATATGCCCACGAGGTCGGCATACACGTCGAAGTGGTTGGTGTAGTTATAGCGGCAGTCGATGTTGGGCAGTCCGCTCACCACCTTGCCCGAGGTGGCCCACATCTGTGTCATGTCGCACTGCTCAGCCGTAGGCGCACCGGCCACAAGGCGGTTCCACATCAGCACCTTCTTGCCCTTGGAGCGCACGTAGTCGGCCATGGTTTTCAGAAAGTCGGTGTAGGTAATGGCCACCTCGTCGCCGCCGATGTGGATGTAAGGGGCCTTGGGGAAGACCTCGACCACTTCGTCCAGGATATACTTCAGGGCTTCCACGCCCTCATCGGTCTGCATGCTGAAGCCCATGGCCGTAGTGAACACATCGCTGTGGCCGGGCATGTCGATTTCGGGAATGACGGTGATGCCGCGCTCTGCCGCATACGTCTCCAGTTCGCGACACTGGTCCTGCGTGTAGTAGTCGCCGGCATAGCGAATCATGTTTTCGCTGGCAGTGAGCTGCGGATATTTTTTCACCTCAAAGCGCCAGGCCAGTTTCTCCGTCAGATGCCAGTGAAACACGTTTACCTTAAAGCGCGCAAGCTTGTCGATTTCGTTTTTCAGCTCTTCGAAGGGGATGAACGAACGGCCCACATCGTGCATGAATCCGCGCACCTTGAACGCGGGCCAGTCCTTGATGGTCAATGCCTGCAAGCTGGCCGCACCAGCCGCCTCTGTCCCCTCAGCCAGCTGGTAGAGGGTCTGTGCCGCACGTATCACGCCGGTCCGTTCGAGTGCCTGGATGCGCACCTCATCGGCAGTGACGGTCAGCACATAAGCCTCTTCGGGCATCTGCGGAACCTGGTGCAGGAAAGCATCCTCTATGCTGCTCACGAGCTCCACATTTACGGCGGGAGCAGCTTCGTCGTCCGTGATGGTACAGCCGTAATGGCCCAACACTTCTGCCAGCAAGCTGCAGGAGGTAGGGTCGTTGAGCCGGACGCTACGGCCCAGTGCAAAACTCTCGGTGCCGTTCAGCACCATGCTCTGCGGCTTGGGCAACAGGTCGTCAGGCCCTGCCGTAACGGTAGAAATGCTGCATACCAGCAACAGGCAGGCAGCCGTCAACGCCTTTCTAAAAAGCGATAGAGGGGGGGGGATTTTTTTCATGGTTTTGTAAGATAATGTTTAGATGACAGTTCGTTGATGTTGCAAATGTATATAAAAAAACACGCACGCCGCTGCGCCGAGAGCAAAAATCTTTTGACATTCAACGTGTTCACTGCGGCACGGCTGCCCGAGTCCGCGCGGCCCAACCGTCCATGGAACTGCCCTACCCTCCCCCTTTGCCATCTCCATGCCAGCCCTTCCGCCAAGCCGTCTGCAAGCCGGCGCAGCACAAAAAAGAGAGGAAGCCTTTCGACTTCCTCTGTTCAAGAGCCTCTTGTCGGATTCGAACCAACGACCCCGAGATTACAAATCACGTGCT
>JBJEAF010000157.1:0-11202 GCA_051868755.1 Alloprevotella sp. | reverse complement strand
TATTCCATGAATGCCGCCGCCAGCATCGAAAAGATAGCGAAGGCAGTATATTAAGGGGTGTTCTATAAATTAGGTTTTAAAGACCGCCCCTTTTAAGCAAGGGCGAGGCGGTTGGCTTCGCGCTTCGTCAGACTTTTATTTTACAATAGTGACCCAATGATTCCCAGCATACAAAACATACTTATTCTGGACGGTGCCATGGGCACCATGATACAGCGTTACGCACTCAGCGAGGAGGATTTTTGCGGTGAGGTGTTTGCCAACTGGCCTGTCAAACTGCTGGGAAACAACGACGTGATAGCCCTGACGCGTCCCGATGTGCTCCGCGAAATACACCGCGCCTATTTGGAGGCCGGGGCCGACATTATCGAAACCAACACCTTCAATGCCCAGCGCGTGTCGCAGGCCGACTATGGCACCGAAGACTATGTGCAGCAGATGAACCGGGCGGCAGCAGCCATTGCGCGTGCCGAAGCCGACCGCATGACGGCACTCACGCCAGAGAAACCGCGTTATGTGGCCGGTTCGGTGGGACCGACCAACAAGACCCTCTCCATGTCGCCCGATGTGGAGAACCCTGCCTTTAGGGCACTCTCCTTCAAGGAGCTGCTGGAAGCATACACCGAACAGATGCAGGCCCTGGCCGAAGGCGGTGTGGACCTGTTCCTCATCGAAACCATCTTCGACACCTTGAATGCCAAGGCCGCGCTGATGGCCGCACAACAGGTGGCCGAGCAGGCGGGCCGGCGCATCCCCGTGATGCTCAGTGCCACTATCGCCGATGCTTCGGGACGCACCCTGTCAGGGCAGACACTCGATGCCTTCTTGGCTTCGGTCCGGCACGCAGCCGACCTGTTCAGCGTCGGACTGAACTGTTCGTTCGGGGCAGAGGCCATGCGTCCCTACGTCCGGACGCTGGCAGCCAAGGCCCCTTGCTGCATCAGTGCGCACCCCAATGCCGGACTGCCCGATGAAGAAGGGCATTATACCGAGACACCCGAGACCATGGCCCGTGCCATGCAGGGGTTTGTCGATGATGGGGCAGTGAACATTCTGGGCGGTTGCTGCGGTTCCACACCCGACCACATCCGGGCCATAGCCCGTATGGCCGAAGGCCGCACACCGCGCCGGCCTGTAGCCCCTGAGGCGGCAGATACAGTGGACTGGTTAGCCGGACTGGAGGCCTTCTCGCCCATGCCGGGCACCTTCATGAATGTGGGTGAACGCTGCAATGTGGCAGGCAGTCGCAAATTCTTGCGGCTCATCAAGGAAAAGCAGTACGACGAAGCGTTGGCCATCGCCCTGGGGCAAGTGCGCGACGGTGCCATGCTGCTTGACGTCAACATGGACGACGGCCTGCTCGATACCGAAGCAGAAATGACCCATTTCTTGCGGCTCATGGCCTCCGACCCCGAGGTGGCACGCATTCCGTGGATGATAGACTCGTCCCGTTTCGATGTGATAGAGGCCGCCCTGCAGTGCGTGCAGGGCAAGGCTGTGGTCAACTCCATATCGCTGAAGGAAGGCGAAGCGGCCTTTGTGGCCCATGCCCGCACCATCAGCCGCTACGGTGCGGCTATGGTGGTGATGGCCTTTGACGAGGAAGGCCAGGCCACCACCTATGAGCGGAAAGTCGAAGTCTGTAGCCGTGCCTACCGCCTGCTTACCGGGCAGGCCGGCGTGAAGCCTTGCGACATCATTTTCGACCCCAACATCCTCACGGTGGCAACAGGCATGAAGGAGCACGACCGCTATGCGCTCGACTTTATACGTGCCACCGAGTGGATTCGCAGCCATCTGCCCGGAGCCCATGTGAGCGGTGGCGTGAGCAACCTGTCGTTTGCCTTTCGCGGACACAATTATCTGCGCGAGGCCATGCACGCCGTGTTCCTCTACCATGCCATAGCCAAGGGTATGGACATGGGCATCGTCAATCCGGCCGCCAAAGTCATGTACCACGACATTCCTGCCGACCTGCTCGAAGCCATCGAGGACGTGGTGCTGTGCCGACGGGAGGATGCGGCCGAACGCCTGATGTCGCGTGCCGCACAAATGGCAGAACCTGCAGCCGGGAGCGCAGACCTCCAGCCAGCTGCCGACCGCACGCAGTCGCCCTTGGAAGAACGCCTGATGACCGCCCTGCGTACGGGTGACGACGAATACCTGACCGATGACCTGACGGAGGCACTGTCCCGCTATGACGCTCCGGGCCAGATTATCGAAGGCCCGCTGATGCAGGGTATGCAGTTGGTGGGCGACCTGTTTGGCGAGGGCAAGATGTTCCTGCCGCAGGTGGTGAAGTCGGCCCGCACGATGAAGAAAGCGGTGGCTTTTCTGCAGCCCTATCTGGAACAGCAGCGGAATACGGCCACGGCGGGCAACGGCTGTTATGTCGTGGCCACGGTGAAGGGCGATGTGCATGACATAGGCAAGAATATCGTGGCGGTAGTGCTGGGCTGCAACAACTTCGATGTGGTGGACCTGGGCGTGATGACACCGGCCGAAACCATCGTGCAGGCCATTCGCGAGCATGGGGCAGAGTTTGTGGCGCTGAGCGGGCTGATCACTCCCTCGCTCGACGAAATGTGTCACACGGCCCGGGCCATGCAGCAGGCTGGCATCCGTATACCATTATTTATAGGAGGGGCCACGACTTCCGAACTGCATACGGCCCTGAAGATTGCCCCGCTTTACGATGGTCCTGTGTTCCATGTGAAGGATGCTTCGCAGAACCCCGTGTTGGCCATGCAGCTGAAAGGCGAAGGCCGCGAGGCACTGATAGCCGAAAACCGTCGCCGCCAAGCCGCTTTGGTCGAGGCACACCACGCCAGGAAACAGGTTCCGGACTCTTCCAGGGAGGCATCTCAGGCCGACAGGCCGGATGACGATGGCGGGCTACATATAGATTGGGCACACGAAACATTGCCTCTTCCCACCTATCTGGGTTGCCGCACGCTGACCGACATTCCGCTGGCCGAGGTGCGTCCGCTCATCAACTGGATTTACTTTTACAACCTCTGGCGGGTACGTCGCGGCACCCCCGAGGCCGAGGCGGTCCGGCAGGAAGCAGAGGCTTTGCTCGACGCGTTGCAGCAGTTGGAACGCCGGCCGGTCCTTGGCGAAGAAACTCCCGTTTCGCTCCTACAGGCTCAGGTCTCCTTCTATCCGGCCTATGGCACAGGCCATAGCGTGGTCTTTGCCTGTGACGGCAAGGACGTGGAGATACCTACGCCGCGACAAAGACATGCAGCCGGGGCGGGACAACCGCGCTTGTCGCTTTGCGACTTTGTAGCCCCGAAACCCTACGGCGACCATCTGGGAGCCTTTGCCGTGACGCTTGCTCCCTGTTTGGTCCATGAATTAGAGCGGGCCAAAGCCGGTACCGACGACTACCATGCCTTGCTGCTTCAGTCCGTGTGTGACCGTTTGGCTGAGGCCGGAGCAGAGTGGTTGCACCGCAAGGTGCGGCGCGAACTGTGGGGCTATGCGCCCGGTGAGCAGCTGACCTTGGCCGAACTGGCCCGAGCAGCCTATCAAGGCATCCGTCCGGCGGTAGGTTATCCCTCATTGCCCGACCAGCAGCAGATATTTAAGGTCGCTTCGCTGCTCGACTTTGACGCGTTGGGCATCCGTCTCACAGAAAACGGTGCCATGTATCCCCAAAGCTCCGTGTGCGGCTTGCTGTTCAGCCATCCCCGCAGCTGCTATTTCGCGGTAGAGAAGGAGTGAAGGGCAGAAGGGCTGAGGGCAAATCCTAAAAATGTAAAAAGCAAGGGCTTTTCATCCTAAATAGTTTCCTTTCGGCAGTGGGGTGAGGATAAAGTTACTATCTTTGCTCCCAGATGGGTGCTTGGAGCAGTTGGCAGGCAGAAGAAAAGGCGGCTTTTGCCACTAAACTTTCGCCTCATTCAGCATTCTAACCCATAAAGCACCCGGCGCGCTGCCCGATGGCAGAGACGGGTATAGAAACCCAATAAATGGAACAGCAATGAAAAAGTCGCTATTACTTTTGTTGATGTGCCTGAACGTGTGTGGCACATACGCACAGGATGACGATGTATACTTCGTTCCGTCATCCAAACAGAAAACGGCAAAGGCAGAACAGCCTGTGACGAGTCGTTCAACCTATACTCCCATCCAGTCTGACGAGGACAACTGGGCCGAAGGACGTGGCAATGGAGGCCGTGATGTGGATGCCTACAACCGCCGGGGCAAGAACTACCGGGGAGAGTGCAACGACACACTGGCCGACAAGAGCTGCTACGACCAAGGTTACGAAGACGGCTTTGAGGACGGCACCTACACTTCGCGCATCGTGCGCTTCTGGTCGCCGCGCCCCGGTGTCTACGTAAGCAGTCCTTATTATATGGACTACTACGACCTGTGTTACGACCCTTGGTACTACGGCTACGGCGCAGCATGGAGCTGGGGCTGGAGCGGCTGGTGGGGTTGGGGCAGCTGGTATGGCTGGCGACCCTATTATAGCAGTTGGTGGGGCTGGGGTCCTTCGTGGGCCTGGTATGACCCTTGGTGGGGCTATCCCGGTTGGCATGGTCACTATCCGCACCACTGGTATCCCTCGAATGCTGAACGTGGGCCGCGAGGCGGCTATCTGGCCTATGGCGGCCGGAGAGGCACCAATGGCAGCGCGGCATTTGGCGGTCGCGGCGGCAGCATGCGTCCTTCGGGCTCGCTGGGCATGAGCGGACGCTATACGGGCAGTACGGCCAACCGGCCTTCGCGTTCGTATGGCTCGGGACGCGTATCAGGCACTCCTTCGTCGAGTGGCAACTCTCTGCGCGGCAACAGCACTTCGACGCGCCCGTCACGTTCGTTTGGAAACTCTAACCGTGAATCTGGAAAATCCTCAAGCAGCTATCGCAGCAGCGAAAGCAACCGCAGCAGCCAGCGCTCGTCTTCCTTCAGCCAGCCTTCACGCAGCAGCTTTGGCGGCGGAGGCGGATTCAGCGGCGGCGGTTCACGAAGCAGCGGAGGCGGCGGACGCAGCTTTGGCGGCCGCCGATAGGCTCTGAACTTTTCTAATCAAATACATTTCGACAATGACACGCAAACAGTCACTCATCCTCACAGGCATGGCCCTGTGTGGAGTCCTGCATGCACAGGATATATATAAGGTAGAGATGCTTTCGGGCAGCGACTTGAACGGCACGGCCCGCTATGTGGGCATGGGCGGTGCCATGAATGCGCTGGGTGCCGACATTTCGACCATGGGCACCAATCCCGCAGCCATCGGTTTGTATCGCCGCAGCGATGTGGCCTTTACTGTGAGCACCACTGCGCAGACCAACGGACGCGAATTTGGCGACATCAACAAGGTGCGTCCTTCGTTCGACCAGGCCGGCTTTGTCTGGGCCGTAGAGATGGACAACGACAACGTACCCTTCCTGAACATCGGTTTCAATTATCAGAAGAAGCGTAACCTCAAGAACTATATCGGACTTGAAAACATCGCCCTGCGCGACGGAATGTCACAGTCGTGGCAGATGATGGATCTGGCGATGGACCTCAACGGCAACTGGCTCGACCTGTCGCCCAGTTCTGAGGACTACCGCAAGACCACCCCGCTGGCCGTGGTCGGCTATGATGCCCAGATGATTGCCCCCATTTACGACGAGAACGGCCAGCTCACCGGCTACGAACCCAGCTTTGCCGATGCCTACACGTATCGGCGCGCACAGTGGGGTGGGGTACAGCAGTTCGACTTCAACCTCTCCTTCAACTGGCAGGACCAGGTATATGGCGGCTTGACGGTAGGTGCCTACAATGTGGACATCCATAGCCAGACAGAGTATGCCGAATTGCTGCGCGATGCCAACAATGCCACAGGGGTTTACAACATGTTCAATGCCGAGTCGCTGACCGGTGTGGGTGTGGATGTGAAGCTGGGCGTCATTCTGCGTCCTATAGAGGAATCCCCCTTCCGTTTGGGATTTGCTGTCAGCACCCCCACCTTCTTCAACCTGACGCAGAACTCCTATCTCTACATGAACTCCCCCTATGGCTATACGGCAGACAATGGCCAGCAGTATGACCGCACCGAAGCCGATGTGGAGATTGGCGACTTTGACTATCGCATCAACACCCCTTGGAAGTTCAACCTGAGCATGGCCACGACGGTGGGCAGCGTGTTGGCCTTCGATGCCGAATATGAATTTAGCGGCCAGCAGGGAGCACAGGTGCGCTATCCCGATTTTGACTACGACTACTGGTGGGACAGCTACTATAGCAGTTCGACCAAGGACCGTGCCCTGGCCCGCGAGATAGACGAGTGCATGCAGGCAGTCCACACCTTCCGTGTGGGTGCAGAAGTGAAGTTCGCTCCTGGTCTGTATGGACGTGTGGGCTACAACTATGTGTCGTCGCCCTTCAAGAAGGATGCCTTCCTGAATCTCTTCACCGAGAGCCCCTCGTATGCTTACAGCACCAACACCGACTATGTCAACTTGGGCGAAATCAACCGCGTCACTGCCGGCTTGGGCTTCCGTGGCAAGCGCTTCTATGCCGACTTCGCTTACCAGTATCAGCAGCAGAAGGGCGATGTCTATGCCTTCCACCTGCCCGAAGCACACAGCATGACCAATCGCCTGGAAGCACAGCCGTTCGACCTGAACCGACACAACTTCATGCTCACTCTGGGCTATCGCTTCTGATCGGAAACCAAGTCCTCCAAGCTTTCAAGCCCTCTTGGTTAGGCTCTCTAAACAAAAAAACTCCAAGCTCCAAGATTCCTCTATACATGCTAAAAATGAAACATATTCTTCCGGCTGCCTTGTTGCTGTTGGCCTCGTGTGCCACTTCACAGTCGGCCTACCGTCTTTCGGGCGAATGGAATGTCGTGAACCTTTGCGGCACCAACATCGTGCCGGCCGATGACACCCCCTTCCTGGGTTTCGACATCAACGAAGGTGTGCTGTATGGCTTTACCGGTTGCAACCGCCTGACCGGCAGGCTCGACGCCGCCCAGTTCTTGAAGGGCAAGGCCGCCATCGGCCCCTTGGGCATGACCCGTATGCTCTGTCAGGATGCCAAGTACGAAACCCGCTTTGTCGCCACACTCGACAAGGTGGCCGCCTCTGAAATCGATGGCGACACCATGTACTTGAAGGACAGTCAGGGCAACACCCTTATCACCTTGAAGAAAAAACGCTAACCGTATTCTCCATCACCCAAACGCATGGCAACAGTCGACGACAAGAAGATTATATTCTCCATGGTCGGTCTTTCAAAGACCATCAAGCAAACCAACAAGCAAGTGCTGAAGGACATCTACCTCAGCTTTTTCTACGGAGCCAAGATTGGCATTATCGGTCTGAACGGTTCGGGTAAGTCCACCCTCATGAAGATCATTGCCGGACTCGACAATGACTATCAGGGACAGGTGGTGTTCTCGCCCGGCTACACCGTAGGCTATCTGCCTCAGGACCCACACCTCGATGACAACAAGACCGTCAAGGAAATCGTTCAGGAAGGTGTGCAGTCGGTGGTCGATGCCTTGGCCGAGTATGAAGAAATCAACCAAAAGTTCGGATTGCCCGAATACTACGAGAATGAGGACAAGATGAACGAGCTGTTTGCCCGTCAGGGTGAACTGCAGGACGTGCTGGATGCTACCGACGCCTGGAATCTTGACAGCCGGTTGGAGCGTGCGATGGATGCCCTGCGCCTGCCGCCTGCTGACCAGAAGGCCGAACACCTTTCGGGTGGCGAACGCCGCCGTGTGGCCCTGTGCCGCCTGTTGTTGCAAAAGCCCGACGTGCTGTTGCTCGATGAACCGACCAACCATTTGGATGCCGAGAGCATTGACTGGTTAGAGCAACACCTCAACCAATATGAAGGCACCGTGATTGCCGTAACCCACGACCGCTATTTCCTTGACGATGTGGCCGGCTGGATTCTGGAGCTCGACCGCGGTGAAGGCATACCCTGGAAGGGAAACTACTCCTCATGGCTCGACCAGAAGACCAAGCGCATGGAGCAGGAAGAGAAGGTGGCCAGCAAGCGCCGCAAGACACTTCAGCGCGAATTGGAGTGGGTGCGCATGGCGCCTAAAGCCCGTCAGGCCAAGGGTAAGGCCCGCTTGAACTCTTACGACAAACTCCTCAACGAAGACCAGAAGGAGCGCGAACAGCATCTCGAAATCTTCATCCCCAACGGTCCTCGTCTGGGTGCCAAGGTGATTGAGGCCCAAGGTGTGTCGAAGTCGTTTGGCGACAAGGTGCTCTACACCGACCTGAACTTTACCCTGCCGCCTAATGGTATTATTGGCGTGATTGGCCCGAACGGCGTAGGCAAGACCACCCTGTTCCGTCTTGTCATGGGACTCGACCAGCCTGATAGCGGCACCTTTGTCTGTGGCGAAACTGTCAAGCTGGCTTATGTTGACCAGCAGCACAAGGACATTGACCCTGAAAAGACCGTTTACCAAGTCATTTCGGGAGGCAGCGAACTCATGCGCATGGGCGGCCGCGACATCAATGCCCGTGCCTACCTGAGCCGCTTCAACTTCTCGGGAGCCGACCAGGAGAAGAAGTGCGGCGTGCTTTCGGGTGGTGAACGCAACCGCTTGCAGCTGGCACTTGCACTGAAGCAAGAGGGCAATGTGCTGTTGCTTGACGAACCTACCAACGACATCGACGTGAACACCCTTCGCGCCTTGGAGGAAGGTCTCGAAGCCTTTGCCGGCTGTGCGGTAGTCATCAGTCACGACCGTTGGTTCCTCGACCGCATCTGTACGCACATTCTGGCCTTTGAGGGCAACGGGCAGGTATACTTCTACGAAGGTTCCTACACCGACTACGAAGCCCACAAGGCCAAGCGTCTGGGCCTTGAAGCCCCTCAGCGCATCCGTTATCGTAAACTGGATGAATAAGACAGTCCCGACCCCAATGCCCCGCAGTTCGTTGCGGGGCTTTTTTGTTCTGTCAGGAGAGCGGAAGGGCGGAGCCGCCCCCGTTCCCCGCAGTTTACTGCGGGGCAAACAACAACCCCGACCGCGCGGCTCAGCCGTCCAAATCAAGCCATTCCCCCCTAATCCCCCAAACAAGAGCCCTTTATTTCAATATTTAACAGCGCAATTCATCGAAGCTAACGTAAAAAAGTGTATTTTCGCAGCGCATTTCAAATGCAAACGGTGTGTTTGCCTCGTGTGTAACTTCACAGACAAACCTTGTCGTTCCGTTTTCTGCCCCTCCCCTGCGTGGAAAACAGGAACGTGTTTGCGTTGCTTCAACCTTAAAGAAAATGAGCTTAAACCTATTGCGCCGTGCAGTCGGGGCCTTGCTTTTGGCAGGATGTGCACTCACGGCTTCTGCACAAGACCTGATCGCCCGTCAGGCACCAGTCGACCGCCGTTTGCGTGCTGTTGACTCTGTGGCCATACAGCGTGCCGTAGAGCGCGACCTTGACCTCAACAACTATGGCAGTTCTATTTACAACTCGTGGGTGACCAACCGTGCCCATCCCTATAAAAGCGAAGAAGTGCCCGACAGCTTTGTCATCGACCTGCGCGGATTCTGCATGCCCACCCCTTCGCGCAATGTCACTTCGCGTTATGGCTATCGCCCAGCCTTCAAGCGGGTACATAAGGGACTCGACATAAAGGTCTATACCGGCGACACCATCGTGTCGGCCTTCGACGGTAAGGTGCGTGTGGTACGTTACGATGAAGGCGGCTACGGCTACTATGTGGTAGTGCGCCACACCAACGGGCTGGAAACCATCTACGGACACCTTTCCAAGCAGCTCGTCACAACCGATCAGGAAGTGCGGGCGGGCGAACCCATCGGTTTGGGAGGAAATACAGGCCGCTCTTTCGGTTCCCATCTGCACTTTGAGACCCGTTTGGCCGGTGAACCCATCAATCCCGAATTCCTCTTCGACTTCCCTGCACAGGACGTGACGGGTGATTTCTATACCTTCCGCAAGGAGCGCACACCGGCCGACAATACCACATTGCTTGCTGCTGGCGAACCGGCAACTAACGAGGGCGAAGCAGCGCGTCGTGCCACCCACTTCTATAAAGTGCGCAAGGGCGACACTCTTTCATCCATAGCCGCGAAGCTCGGTGTTTCAGAGGATGTGCTGGCCAAGCAGAACCGTCTGTCAGCAAGCCGCCGCATCCGCACAGGACAAATACTCCGATACTGATATAAATGTATAAATAAGGCCTGCGCCGGTGTCAGGGGCGTAGGCCTTATTATATAATCATGTACAGTGTATAATGTATAATGAGGCCTACGCCGATGTCAGGGCCGTAGGCAATTATACATTGTACATTGTACATTATAAATTAAACACCCCCTTCATCACCTTGTCCACAGTCAATCCGCAGCGGGCAGCGGCTTCGGCCACTTCCTCTTTAAAATAGAAGGCAATGCTTCCCACTAAGCCCACAGGCAGGTCGGGGCGTTGATAGGCAGCTACGTTGCGCTTGAAAAAACGTTCGAACTCCTCCAGCAACAGCCGGCGTACAGCCTCTTCCTGTCGGTGTTTGTGCAGGAAAGGAGCAAACGAGGCAAGAAAGCGGTTAGGCATAGGCTCACGATAGACGCGCTGCACGAACTCGTCGGCACTGAGCGGGTAAGTGCCCAGGAACTCTTGGCACAACGCATCGGGCATTTGCCTTTTCAGCACATCGCCTACCAAGCGACGGCCCAGTACCGCCCCGCTGCCCTCATCGCCCAGGATGTAACCCAGCGGTGATACCTGAGCCACCAGTTTGCCCGCTACAAACAGACCGCTGTTGCTGCCTGTGCCCAGAATGCACGCAATGCCATCGCCGCCGCCAAACAGAGCCATTGCTGCGCCAGCCAAGTCAGAGTCCACCACAATGTGCAGTGCCTGCTTGAAGACCCGTTCCAGTGCCGTCCGCACCGTATTGCAGGCCGTGCCGCGACACCCTGCCCCATAAAATCTGATGTCATGGGCATGGGCCGCTGCGCGCATCAGCTCAGGTTCGGCCAGCAGCATCTGCCCGATCTGTTCGCTGCTCATCAAGAAAGGGTTAATCCCCGGTGTCGTGTGCCGGAACACTTCGGTCTGGCCGTTGTGGCCCATCCATTCCGTTTTCGTGCTGCCGCTGTCGGCATAAAGAATCATTGTTTCCATGCGTGCAAATGTATAAAATTCCGGCTCAAGCCGAAATCCCGGTGCATGATTTTTGGATAAATGTGTGAATGCAAG
>JBJEAF010000156.1:0-2811 GCA_051868755.1 Alloprevotella sp. | reverse complement strand
GCAAAAGGGGCGGGCTGAAAGCCCAACAAGCGCTTAGCCCAGGGCATCGCCCTGGGTTGTTTGAGGCGATGATGCGCGCCCTGCAAGGGCAAAAGCGTTAGTTTCCATACTTACATCTGAATGTCGGGCAGTTCGACTGTAATCCAGTCTTGTGCCTCAATCATGATGACACCCAACGAGGTGACACGCTCGATGGACACCCGGTATACGTTGTTGCGCACAATGCCGTACTTCATGGCCAACGAGTTGGAGTTGCTGTTGTTCGGGTCGGCATGGCGGATGTAGTAGACGTAGGACTTCTCGCTGTAAACGTCTGTCCCGTTCTTCTTGTAGTAACCGTCGATTTTCAGCCCTGTGGCAAAGGAAGTCGGATTACTCAGTGCCGGGAAGGTGTTTTCGCGGGCGTATGTCAGGATGTAGTATTTCAGCTTTGTGTCAGTCCCATCTATCAAGCCAGTTTCTGTGCCCAGTTCAGAGCTGGGCTTGACGGCCTGTTGTGTTCCAGTGGTATAATGGGTGGTTGTACGCGTCAGGAACTCGGGGGAGACCACATAGTTGGTGGCTTCGTTCAAGGAATTCTTTCCTTCATCTCCCAGATAGTTCAGGTGGGCTTTCAGTATGTTCTCAGCACTGATCCAGTTGATGTCGCACACGCGCTTGGTCAGGTATGTGCCGCCCTGCCAGAGGTTCAGGGGCTGGACGTGGGTGAGGTAGAAGTGGTCGCCGTTGACAGCACCTGTCTCTTCGCTGACTACAGCGTATTCGTAGCAGGGAACAGGGTTGCCGGCAACTTGGAGCGGTGTGTTGTCTTTGTCTAAGTATTCGCCGCCATAATAGCCACTCGTTTTATACGACACCCCCGGTGAAAAGTCAATGCGTGCGGCCATGCGTTCAACCGTCACGTCGACTTGCTTGATGTTGTCCATGCCGCCAGCACCTGTGACGGCCAATGTGGCATCGTTGGCACTGGTCATGACAAATCTACCGGCAGTGGTGGGGTCATCAGGGTCTGTTTGCTGATAGGGTGCCAGCGCGGTATAGTCGCGCACCTCGCCCAAGGTCTTTCCTGCCAGTACGTCGGACAGGTCGCCCGCGTTCACGATGACCAGCACATGATAGGTGGCAGGAGCTATCGGCTCGAAGCTGTGGAGCACATCGGTCTGGTAGTAGGCGGAGCTTCCTGTGCCCACTTTGGTTAGGGTGGGGGCGTAGAAGGAGTAGCTGATGGGGGTGCCGTCGTTTCCGTTGATGCCGTTGGCATCCTTATAGAGCAAGATGGTGGCATTGTATACGGCACATTCGCGCTCTATGGCTGTGAGGTTTCCGTCACCGCTCTCGCCGCCCTGCGGACCTCGGGTGGCAGGAACCATGGAGCCGGTGTGCAGGGTAATTTGCAGATAAGTGTTGTATTCGGGTTCTCCTTCTGCGCCGGCTGCACTGTCCTTGTCGCACGCAGATACCACAAGCATGGCCGGCAGCAGCAGGAGCAGCAGCCGGCACAGGCAGGATATGTGGGTGGCAAGGAATCGCATAGCGTAGTGGATCAGTTTAGGGTCAGTTTTCGCAGAGAAAGTTCAGTGAGGCCATTCAGCGTGTGGAGTGGCGGAAGGGTCAAATCGGGCCGAGGTTCACCTGTTGGTAGTGTTTGGCCCAATCCATGATGGATATGCGCAGGGTCATTTCCTTCCACTCTCCATTGGTCAGGATGAAGTCGAGGCTGTATTGGTATTCGCGGTCGAGGAACTCCTGAGGCGAGTAGTTTTGCAGTTCAAAGCAGTTGCGTCCGTCCGAGAGGATGCGTGTGAGGTCTATGTCAGCTGCCACCAGTCCCGTCTGTCGGTTGGTGATGACCAAACGGGCATTGTCGTTCGAGCTGTCATGGAATACGAGCCGGTTGAGAAAGAACTCGTAGTGTGCCGTACGGCTCAGTGTGGCTTGTGTGCGTGATGCAGCGGCTTGGCTGTCAGCGTTCCATTCGGTGGTCCACTGCGCATAGGGCGTATAGAGCAGCGGTGTGTCGTTGGGGTCGGTGCTGTTGTCATAGAGCAGCCGTCCGTTTCTATCGGTAATCCTCACGTCAAAGTCCTCATGGCTCAGTGCTTCGGGTTCTTCAGTCTGGCGCAGGGTAATGTTCAGTTGTTTGGTGTTGCGCACCAATGAGAGGGTGTCGCGGGTGGGGCAACCGCTTCGCAGCGTAACATGATGCGACTCAGGATTGCGTGTTGCCCAGACCGTGTCTAAGGGCAGGTTGCTGTGTGGCACGCGTGCCGTTCCTTCGTCCGATACGGCTTCGCGGTCCAAGGTCAGGTAGAGTTGTTCGATGGGGTCGCCAGGTTTCAGCGCATGACGTCTGAACTTTGCGCCGGGTGTGGCGAGTGAGGCTTCATATCCATTCTGCTGTGCCAAAGCCAGCAGACGGTAGTTTCCGGCGGGCAGTTCCTGTTCGTTGAAGTGCAGATAGAAGCCATGGTTTCGCAGGGGTGCGCTTTGGGGCGTGTTCTCTGCGCTTTTTTGCATCACAAAGCGGTTGTTCTCATCGAACACATACACGTCGACGCTTCCCACATGGTCATTGAACATGTCGGCGCGTTGCACATTGTAGTCGTACTTGAAGCTGACGTAGAGTCCCGTAGGGCATCCGCTCAGGTCAGTTTCCATCATCGAGCACGATGGCAGTGTGGCCACAGCGAGCAGCGTGAGTAGGCTATGTTTGATGAGGTGTGAAAGGTTCATTGCCTTGCGATTGAGGTGTTCTATATATATAAGGAGTAGCCGGACGCGGACGCACCGCGTCCGGCTACTGTATAAACT
>JBJEAF010000155.1:0-2827 GCA_051868755.1 Alloprevotella sp. | reverse complement strand
GCAAAAGAAAAAACTGCATTGTTTTCTTTTGCACTGCTCTCGCCTTGCACTAACTTTGCACCGAATAATCAAACAAGCACTGCATTACATGGATACAGCCGAACTTTTCAAATGGATTCTCGAAAATCTGGACTATTGGGTCGTTACCCTGTTTATGGCCATTGAAAGCTCGTTCATTCCCTTCCCTTCTGAAGTGGTGGTGCCGCCTGCGGCCTGGAAAGCGATGGCGGACGACAGCCTGAACATCCTGCTGGTCGTGTGCTTTGCCACACTCGGCGCCGATGCCGGCGCACTCATCAACTACTACTTGGCCAAATGGCTGGGAAGGCCTATCGTCTATCGCTTTGCCGACAGCCGGCTGGGACACATGTGTCTCATTGACCGCGCCAAGGTGGAACATGCCGAAAACTACTTCCGCGAGCATGGTGCTGCCTCCACCTTCTTTGGCCGCCTGGTGCCTGCCGTCAGACAGCTCATCAGCATACCGGCGGGGTTGGCGGGCATGAGAGTCGACAAGTTCCTGCTCTACACCACACTGGGTGCCGGCGTGTGGAACTCCGTGCTCGCCCTGCTGGGCTACCTGATATACCGCTTCACCGACCTCAAGACCACTGAGGACGTGTATCTGCTGGCCTCACGCTACAGCCACGAACTGGGCTATGCCATACTGGCCATCGCGCTGCTCGTGGTGGGCGTGCTTATATATAAAGGAAGCAAAGCGAACAAATAACCCCCTGTCCTGTCCCCAACGGCGCACTGCGCCCTGCAACCCCAACACCATGATGAAACACCAATGGCTGCTCCTGCTGACCGCCGTGCTGAGCTTCGGCACGGCCATGGCACAGGCTGAACTGACAGCCCGGGCCGATTCGGCTGCCGCTGCCACCAAAGTGGTGGACCACCAGTGGATGTGGGGAGCAGGACACTCCAATGTGCTCGACACGTATCTGTCGCCATTGGAATACACCGGACCGGACTTCAACGTGCTCCACCGCACCGAACGTCCCCTGCGCCGCACTGCGGGCCGCCTCTCGCTCCACACGCTCTTCACCGCCCACCTGGCCTACCTCCATTCGCCCACAGATGACGGCAAGGAGTGGGACGGCGAACTATCGCTGTCGGGAGGCGCCTTGCGAAACTGGCAAATGTCGGACAACTGGCGGTTGGCCGCAGGCTGCTCGGGCGAAGTGTCGGGCGGTTTCACCTACAACACACGCGGTTCAAACAACCCGGCACAAGGACGGCTCGGCCTCAGCCTGCAAGCTTCGGCCCTCTCGGTCTACGGGTTCAAACTGCTGGGCAAGGCGGTGAAATGGACGGTACAGGCTGACCTACAACTGGCGGGCTTGCAGTTCTCGCCCGAATACGGACAGTCGTACTACGAGATATTCGAGCTGGGCCACACCTCGGGCATCGTCCACCTGACTCATCCAGCGAACTGTCCCACCGGCCGGCTGCTCACTACCCTCTCCCTTCCCTTGCGGCGGGCAGAGCTGCACATTGGCTGTCTGGCCGATGTGAGGCAAAGCAAGCTGGGCGGACTGAAACGCCACGCCTGGCGCAACTGTCTGACCATTGGCTACAGCTACCGGCTGCAACGCGTCGGCCGCTAAGCCTGCCGCACCGTTCGCCGCTCTCTTCCTCTCTCCTCCCTCCCTACTCCACTCCTCCCAACTACCCTCCGCTATGTTCCACCTTCTCCGCTTGCTGCTGCTCTGCTGCGCTGTGCTGCTCACCTCGTGCATTACACAGGAGGTGGAGGACGACACGCGCCGCGGCAACTTCGAAGCCTTGTGGCACACGCTCGATGCGCACTACTGCTTCTTCGACTACAAGCGGCAGGAGTACGGACTGGACTGGAACGAGGTGTACGACCGCTACCACCCGCGCATTGATGCCGCCATGACCGACCGCCAACTCTTCGAAGTGCTGGCCGAAATGACCTACGAACTGCGCGACGGTCATGTCAACCTCTATGCCGCACACGATGTGGCGCGCTACGGACGGTGGTTCGACGACTATCCGATGAACCAGAGCGACTCGCTCGAACGAAAATATCTGGGCACCTCGCAGGAATATGAATCGGCCGCCGGACTGAAATACCGCATTCTGGAAGACAACATCGGCTACCTGCGCTGCGCCAGCTTCAGCGTGTTGTTCGGCAGCGGTAACCTCCAGGAGGTGATGCGCAAGCTCGGCACCTGCAATGGGCTGATTGTCGACGTGCGCAGCAACAGCGGCGGACTGCTCACGGCTGCCTCGAAACTGGCATCGCTCTTTGTCAACGAACCGACCGTAGGGGCCTACATGTGCCACAAGACGGGAAGCGGCCACGATGACTTCTCTGCCCCCGAACCCATTGAACTGAAACCCTTCGAGGGACTGCGCTGGCAGAAGCCCGTGGCTGTACTGACCAACCGCCGCACCTTCAGCGCGGCCAACAGTTTTGTGATGTACGTGAAGGGACTGCCCCGTGTGACCGTGGTGGGCGACCGCACTGGCGGCGGGGCCGGAATGCCTTTCTCGTCCGAACTGCCTTGCGGTTGGAGCCTGCGCTTTTCGGCCTGCCCCATGTATGACCGCCACATGCAGTGTACCGAAATGGGCATCGACCCTGACGTGAAAGTAGACATCACCACCGAGGACTATGCCCGCAGCGTTGACACCATTATCGAAACGGCCCGCGCACTGCTTGCCGCCCAGGCCGGGAGCAATTAGGGGTGTGACAAACATCATTAGGGTTGTGGCAAGCGTTCAAGGAATGCCCCTTTACAGGTTGTCAAGCGTTCAAGGCACGCCCCATTGCAGGTTGTCAAGCGTTCAAGGC
>JBJEAF010000154.1:0-11347 GCA_051868755.1 Alloprevotella sp. | reverse complement strand
TAAAAAACTACGGCAATGAAATTGTCAGACATATTGAAGAAAGTGGCGGTGCTGGAGTCGCAGGGCGACCTGAACCGCGAAATAACTGGCGTAAACATGGACTCGCGCATCGTGGAAAGCGACGACCTGTTTGTGGCAGTAAAGGGCACACAAACCGACGGCCACGCCTATATAGACAAGGCCATCGAAAAAGGAGCCAAAGCCGTGCTGATGAGCAACCCGCTGCCCGCCGAGCCGGTACCCGGCGTGAGCTATGTGAGGGTGGCCGACACGGAGGATGCCGTGGGCAAGGTGGCCACACAGTTCTTCGGCGACCCTACGAGCAAGCTGAAGTTAGTGGGCGTGACCGGAACGAATGGCAAGACGACCATTGCCACGGTGCTCTACAACCTGTTCCGCTCCTTCGGCTACAAGTGCGGCCTGTGTTCGACAGTGTGCAACTTCATCGACGGCAGGGCCATTGAGGCCGACCACACCACGCCCGACCCCATCACGCTGAACAGGCTGCTCGCGCAGATGGCCGAAGAGGGCTGTGAATATGCCTTCATGGAGTGCTCGTCGCACGCCATACACCAGAAGCGTATCGGCGGACTGCGCTTTGCCGGAGGCATCTTCACCAACCTGACGAGAGACCACCTCGACTACCACAAGACCTTCGAGAATTACCGCGATGCCAAGAAAGCCTTCTTCGACCAACTGCCGCGTGGTGCCTTTGCCATTACGAATGCCGACGACCGCAACGGCATGGTCATGGTGCAGAACACCGCAGCTACCGTGCGCACGTATTCAACCCGCACGGCAGCCGACTATAAAGGCCGCATCCTGGAGGAGAGCATTGAAGGCATGTTGCTCGACATAGACGGACGCGAAGTGAGCGTGCGCTTTGTGGGACGCTTCAACGTGTCGAATCTGCTGGCAGTGTATGGAGCCGCCCAGATGTTGGGACAGCGCGCCGAAGATGTGCTGCGCGTGCTTTCGGCCCTGCATCCTGTCAACGGCCGCTTCGAGGCCATCCGTTCGCCCAAGGGCTTCAGTGCGGTGGTTGACTATGCCCATACCCCCGACGCGTTAGAGAATGTGCTGACCGCCATCAACGAAATCGTGAAGGGAAAAGGACAGGTCATCACGGTGTGTGGAGCGGGCGGCAACCGCGACAAGGGCAAACGCCCCCTGATGGCCCAAGAAGCTGCCAAGCGTTCAGACCGCGTGATTATCACGAGCGACAATCCCCGTTTCGAGGAGCCGCAGGACATTATCAACGACATGCTGGCCGGGCTGGACGAGGAGCAGATGCAAAAGACCATCAGCATTTGTGACCGTCGCGAAGCCATACGTGCCGCAGCCATGATGGCGAAACCGGGCGATGTGATACTCGTGGCAGGCAAAGGCCATGAGCCTTATCAGGACGTGAAGGGCGTGAAGCACCACTTTGACGACCATGAGGAAATCCGCAAGGCATTCGGGCTGGAAAAATAAGTAATCCCCCTGTAAGTAGACACTAAGTATATGCTATACTATCTCTTCCGCTTTTTGGAGCAGTTCGGCGTGCCCGGCTCGGCCATGTGGGGTTACATCTCCTTCCGTTCGCTGCTGGCCCTGATATTGGCTTTGGTGATTTCGGCCTGGTTTGGCGAGTACTTCATCAAATGGATGAAACGCCACCGCATCAGTGAAACACAACGCGATGCCAGCATCGACCCCTTCGGTGTGCAGAAGCTCAATGTGCCTTCGATGGGCGGCATCATCATTCTGGTGTCAGTGCTGGTGCCCTGCCTGTTGCTGGGCCGCCTGCGCAACATCTATATGATTCTGATGCTCGTGACCACCGTGTGGTTAGGATTGCTGGGCTTCCTGGACGACTATATCAAGATATTCAAGAAAAACAAGGACGGACTGCCCGGCCGCTATAAAATAGTAGGACAGGTCGTGCTCGGCCTGTTTGTAGGTCTGACACTCTATCTGAGTCCCGATGCCACCATACGTGAGAATGTCGAAACCCAACGGCGGGGCGCTGTGACCGAGATCGTACATAAAAGCGAGGCGGTGAAGAGCACCAAGACCACCATTCCCTTTGTGAAGAACAACAACCTCGACTATGCCGAGCTGGTAGGCTTTTTGGGCAAGTACAAGACCCAAGCCGGCTGGGTGGTGTTTGTACTGATGACCATCATTGTGATTACAGCCGTGTCGAACGGTGCCAATCTGAACGACGGCATGGACGGTATGGCGGCAGGCAATTCGGCCATCATATTCATAGCCCTGGGCATCCTGGCCTACGTGTCGAGCCACATAGAATATGCCTCCTATCTGAACATCATGTATGTGCCGGGCTCGCAGGAACTGGTCATCTTCACTTGTGCGATGGTGGGAGCACTGATAGGCTTCCTGTGGTACAACGCCTATCCGGCCCAGGTGTTTATGGGTGACACAGGGTCGTTGGCCATTGGCGGCATCATAGCCGTACTGGCCATCATCATCCACAAGGAACTGCTGATACCGGTACTGTGCGGCATATTCCTGCTTGAAAGCCTGAGCGTGATTCTGCAGGTAGAGTACTTCAAGTTCGGCAAGCGTAAGGGACGCAAGCAGCGGCTCTTCAAGCGTACACCCATACACGACAACTTCAGGGTGTTGCCCTCACAGCTTGACCCCGAATGCAAGTATGTGCTCAAATGGCCCAAGGGTGCATGGCACGAGTCGAAGATAACCGTGCGCTTCTGGATTACCACCATCATTCTGGCTGCGTTCACCATTATTACACTGAAAATCAGGTGATGTCGGTGCGGGCGCGGTTGCAACTATCATATTGTTGACAAAAAAACGGGAAAAGACTATGCGTTTGGTCGTTTTGGGAGCCGCAGAAAGCGGCGTGGGTGCCGCTATTCTGGCACAAAAATACGGTTATGAAGTGTTTGTTTCAGACATGGGACAAATCAAGCCGCGCTACAGGCAGATGTTGGACGAACGACACATTGCCTGGGAAGAAGGGCGGCACACCGAAAGCGAGGTGCTGCGTGCCGATGAGGTGGTAAAGAGCCCGGGCATACCCGACACGGCACCTATGGTAGCCAAACTCATTGCGCAAGGCACACCCATATGGAGCGAAATAGAGTTTGCGGCCCGCTATACCGATGCCCGCATGATATGCATCACAGGCAGCAACGGCAAGACCACGACCACTTCGCTCATCTACCACATACTGAAGAAAGCCGGTGTGGACGTGGGGCTGGCCGGAAACATCGGACACAGCCTGGCGTTGCAAGTGGCTGAACAGCCGCATGGCACGTATGTGATAGAGCTGTCTTCCTTCCAGCTCGACAACATGTATGACTTCCGTGCACACATAGCGGTGCTGCTGAACATTACGCCCGACCATCTGGACCGTTATGACTTCTGTATGCAGAATTATGTGGACTCGAAGATGCGCATCGTGCAGAATCAGACGGCCGACGACACCTTTATATATTGGGAGGGCGACGACTATGTGCCTGGTGAACTAAAGAAACGCCCGGAACCCTGCAAGCGGTGCGGATTCAGCGATGCCCCGCAGGAAGGAGCAGCAGGCTATGCAGCCGAAGGCCGGTTAGTGGTACATGTACCCGTAGCGTTCGAAATGCCGCTGGCAGACCTTTCGCTGCGAGGCAAACACAATGTGCGCAACGCGCTGGCAGCAGCCATTGCCACATTATCGGCAGGGATAGACCCGCAGATTGTACGGGCAGGTCTGGCTGATTTTCCCGGTGTGGAACACAGGCTTGAAAAGGCTGGGACAGTCCGGGGCATTCACTTCGTAAACGATTCGAAAGCCACCAATGTGGATGCCTGCTACTGTGCGCTGGAAAGCATGGAAACTCCTGTGGTGCTGATAGTGGGCGGCCGCGACAAAGGCAATGACTATGGCCAGATAGTCCCGTTGGTGCAGCAGAAGTGCCGTGCGCTGGTATATATGGGCGTCGACAACGCCAAGTTGCATGAAGCATTCGACGGACTGGGACTGCCCGTAGCCGACACCCACTCGATGGCAGCCTGCATGGAACAGGCCGTGCAGCTGGCACAACCTGGCGACACGGTACTGCTAAGCCCCTGTTGTGCCTCGTTCGACTTGTTCCGCAACATGGAAGACCGCGGAGAACAGTTCAAAGCCTGGGTGAAAGCCTGGCAAGAGTAATGCTTCTGTAACAAATAGAACGCGCACAGCATTGATTCGGCCGCCGGCCTTGACGAGACCGGGCGTTCGGCAGGTTCAAAACCGTATACCGAACGGCCTTCAGGCTGTGGCAACATCTCCCCTCCTTCTTCAGTTTCTCATCATCTTTAACCATCTTGTCCATACGAGGCTGAGCACATGACTGCCATGAAGAGGCCCTTCAGGGTTGAGGCTCAGTCCGTCGTCTGTCCCAACAAATAGCAAAACCGCAACATGAAGTCCATTGGTTCTTGGTTTATGGGCGACCGCGTCATTTGGGTCGTGTATTTCTTCCTCTGCATCATCTCGTTGGTCGAGGTGTTCAGTGCAGCCAGTACGTTGGCTTACAAGAGCGGCAGTTTCTGGAATCCGCTCATCAAGCAGGCGTGCTTTCTGGCAGCCGGTACGGTGTTGGTGATTATCGTTCACAAAGTGCCGTGCCGCATGTTCAAGGCCGTACCCATATTCCTGCTCCCTGTTTCGTTCCTGCTGCTGTTCGTCACGCTGTTCTCGGGAAAAAGTGCGAATCAGGCTTCGCGTTGGTATGAGGTGTTTGGCATACAGTTCCAGCCTTCAGAGTTAGCCAAGGGAGCGGTTGTCATTACGGTAGCCCTGATACTGTCACGAATGCAACGCGAAGAAGGAGCCGACAAGCAGGCATTTAAATATATCCTGATTGTGGCAGGAAGCATCTGCCTGCTCATCTTTCCCGAAAACCTGTCAACGGCTTGTCTGCTGTTTGGTGTGGTGGTACTGATGATGTTCATAGGCCGCGTGTCGCTGGTCCAGCTCGGCAAGCTGTTCGGCGTGTTGGCCATTTCAGGCCTGCTGGGCGCATTGGTGCTCTTCTCGATGCCGAAGGAGAGCACCCTGTACGACCTGCCCATGCTGCACCGCGTTCACACATGGAGCAACCGCATTTCGAACCACCTGTCGTCGGGAGAGGATGATGCGGCGAAGAATGACCCGATGAAGTACGACATAGACAAAGGGGCGCAGGTGGCGCATGCCAATATTGCCATAGCTTCGAGCAACTATGTGGGAAAAATGCCGGGCAATTCGGTAGAGCGGGACTTCCTGAGTCAGGCCTTCTCTGACTTCATTTTTGCCATAATCATCGAGGAAATGGGCATTTGGGGAGCAGCGGCGGTCGTGTTCCTCTATATCATCCTGCTATTCCGGGCCGGTCGCATCTCAAGCCGATGCGAACGGGCTTTTCCGCCTTTCCTGGCCATGGGACTGACCTTGCTGCTGGTTTCGCAGGCCATCCTGAACATGCTGGTGGCAGTGGGACTGTTCCCCGTAACAGGACAACCCCTGCCGCTGATTAGCCGCGGAGGTACCTCGACACTCATCAACTGCGTGTACATCGGCATGATACTCAGTGTGAGCCGCCATGCGCGTCAAGTGAAGGAGGCGCAGCACACAGAGTTTGACGGTCCGATGACAGACATCAAGCACGAATAGGCAGAGAGCCCTTTAGCCATGTGGCCAGGGCTTATTCCCCTGTAAGCAAATGACAATAGATTTGGATGGCCTGTTGGAGTTCGCTGAGACAAACATACTCGTCGGCAGTGTGTGAGCGTGCAGAGTCACCCGGTCCCATCTTAAAAGAGTCGAAGGGCATAAGAGCCTGGTCGCTCAAAGTCGGTGAGCCAAATGGCGTGCCTCCCAGGGCAATGGCCCGTTGTACCAATGGATGCTGGGGGGAAATGCGTGAGGAAGACAGGCGGGTGGAGCGGGGCTGTACGTCGCAACGGACATGCCGTCGGACCTCTTCGAGAATCACCTGGTTGCTGTAAAGCTCATTGGACCGCACGTCAACCACAAAGCGGCAGGTATCGGGCACGACATTGTGTTGGCTGCCCGCTTCAATCATGGTGACACTCATCTTGACAGGTCCCAACAGAGGAGACACATGGGTGAAAGGTTCGCTGCGAAACCAGGCTATATCGGACAAGGCCTCGTAGATGGCATTCACCCCTTCGTTGCGTGCCGCATGGCCCGCTTTGCCATGGGCCGTGCAGTCGAATACCATAAGCCCCTTTTCGGCTATGGCCGGGCGCATGCCGGTAGGTTCGCCCACCAAAGCTACATCAATGGGTGGCAAGAGCGGTAGCACGCTCTCGATGCCGTTGCGCCCTGAGACCTCCTCTTCGGCAGATGCGAGAAATACCAAACGATAGGGAAGGACCTCATTTCTCAATGCCAAGAAAACATGGAGCAGACAGACCAGCCCGCCGCCACAGTCATTACTGCCTAAGCCATAGAGCCGGTCACCTTCAAGCAAAGGCTCGAAGGGAGGGCGTTGCCAGCCGGCTGCGGGCTTGACCGTGTCGATGTGGGCGTTGAGCAGCAGGGTGGGCTGTCCCTCGTGGTGAAGCGGCTGAATGCACCAAAGGTTGTTGCCATGCCGTTGCGGTTGCGCGCCTTGTTCGGAAAGGTATTTTTCGAGAAAATCAGCACATGCCGTTTCTTCCCGGCTGAGGGAAGGAATGCGAATCAAGGATTCCAGCAGTGTGCTCGCCTGACGGGCCAATACGTCGAAGTCAGTGTGGGAATATTTCATGTAGAAAGAGGTTTTTGTTCGGCAAAATTACGTTTTTGGCTCATTTATTTTGTGGCAAAGGCGTTTTTTCAATATAAATAGATAACTTTGCGAGTGTGAAGGCATCAATGCCAGTCAAAACAAGCTGTTCTATGCAAAACAACTGCCACCTTTCCAAGCTCATTTTCGAGCAATCCAAGAAGTACGGCGACCGGGCCGCACTCAGCTACCGTGATTATGAAATAGGCCAGTGGAAACCTATATCCTGGAATACTTTCGCCCAGCAGGTGAAGAAGGTATCATACGCCTTGCTGCGTTTGGGAGTCAAGGTGCAGGAAAATGTGGGCGTTTTTTCGCAGAACAAGCCAGAGGGCTTGTTTGTCGACTTTGGGGCCTATGGCATCCGTGCGGTGAGCATCCCTTTCTATGCGACCAGCAGCGGCGCACAGGTGGCCTATATGCTGAACGATGCGCAGATTCGCTATTTGTTCGTCGGGGAGCAGGAACAGTATGAGGTCGCCTTTAGCGTGTTTGCCGTGGCGCAGACCCTGGAGCGCATCATCATCTTTGACAAAAAGGTGAGGCGCAATGAGAAAGACCATCTCTCGGTGTATTTTGAAGACTTCTTGCAGGAGGAACTGCAGGGAGACTTGCAGGAGGTAGAGAAGGAATACCAGCAACGTCAGGCAGATGCCAACTATCAGGACTTGTGCAACATCCTGTATACCAGCGGCACCACGGGTCAGAGCAAAGGCGTGATGCTCACCTATGGGCAGTATCGCGAAGGATTCCGTGTGAACGATGCCGTGCTGCCCTTGAGCGAGGATGACGTGTTCTTGAACTTCCTGCCGTTCACCCATATTTTCGAAAGGGCCTGGTGTTATTTAGGCTTGACCGAAGGTGCCTTGCAGTGCGTCAACCTGCGCCCGGCCGATGTGCAGCGTTCGATGCAGGAGGTACATCCTACCTGCATGTCATCGGTGCCGCGCTTTTGGGAAAAGGTCTATCAGGCAGTGCTCGACAAAATGGAGAATGGTTCGTTCTTAGAGCGCAAGCTGATTCGCGAAGCACTTGAAGTGGGCGGCCGTTACTGGGAAAAATACAAGGCGAAAGGAAAAACGGCTCCGCTGGGCCTGACCCTGCAATATCAGCTGTATGACAAAACCATCATCAAGGTGTTGCGCAAAACCCTTGGACTGGAACGGGCCAACTTTTTCCCTACAGCAGGAGCTGCCGTCTCGCCTGAGGTGGAACGCTTTGTGCACGCAGCCGGCTTGAATATGGTGGTGGGCTATGGCTTGACGGAGAGCTTGGCAACCGTGTCGTGTGACATACCGGGCAAACCTGTGACGATGGGTTCGGTCGGACGTCTGATTGATGGCATCGAGATAAAATTCGGGGCCAACGATGAGATTTTGCTGCGCGGCAAGACCATTACACCCGGCTACTACAAGAAAGACACGACCACGAAAGAGGCTATCGATGCCGAGGGCTGGTTCCATACAGGTGATGCCGGCTACATGAAAAATGGCGAGCTCTTCCTGCGTGAGCGTATCAAGGACCTTTTTAAGACCTCAAACGGCAAATATATCGCCCCGCAGATGATAGAGTCGAAACTGGTGCTCGACCGTTATTTTGACCAGGCGGTGGTGGTGGCCGACCAGCGTAAGTTTGTGAGTGCACTGATTGTGCCTGACTATAAGCTGCTGGAACTCTATGCCAGTTCGAACAACATTCAGGTGAACGGGCGCGAGGAGCTGTGCAAACACCCGGCGGTGTTGAAGTTCTTTACCGAACGTATTGAAACATTGCAGCAGGATTTGGCACATTATGAACAAATCAAACGCTTCGTCCTCCTGCCTTCACCCTTCACTATGGAAAACGGCGAACTGACCAATACGCTCAAGGTGCGCCGCAGAATAGTGTATGAGCACTATGCTGACTTGATCGACAAGATATACGCCGATGCCGAGGCAGTAGCTGCACACTGACAGGAACTCTTCTCAAAATAACAACTCAAACAAAAGAATGATAACTTCCGACCAACTAAAAGACGCTCAGGACCGCGTGTCGGCCCTTTACAAATATTTGGATATAGAAGCTAAGACCATACAGCTTGAAGAGGAACAGCTGCGTACACAAGACCCCGGATTCTGGGATGATGCCAAAAGGGCAGAAGAACAGATGAAGAAGGTGAAGGGTATTGAAAAGTGGATTCAAGGCTACAAGCAGGTGAAACTGCTGGCAGATGAGCTGGCTCTGGCGTTTGACTTCTGCAAGGAAGAAATGGTGACGGAGGAGGAAGTGGATGAGTCATATGCCCATACCATGCAGGCTATCGAGGAACTCGAACTGCGCAATATGTTGCGACAGGAAGAAGACTCGATGGATTGCGTGTTGAAAATCAATTCGGGAGCCGGTGGAACGGAAAGTCAGGATTGGGCTCAGATGCTGATGCGTATGTACATGCGCTATGCCGAAGCTCATGACTACAAATGCACCATCTCACATTTGCAAGATGGAGACGAGGCGGGCATCAAGACCGTGACCATGGAGATCGAAGGTGACGATGCCTATGGTTATTTGAAAAGCGAGAATGGGGTGCACCGCTTGGTGCGCGTTTCGCCCTACAATGCACAGGGTAAGCGCATGACCTCGTTCGCTTCGGTGTTTGTTACTCCACTCGTGGACGACACAATCGAAGTATATGTTGACCCTTCGAAAATTTCGTGGGATTTGTTCCGCTCGGGAGGGGCTGGCGGCCAGAATGTGAACAAGGTGGAAACGGGTGTGCGACTTCGTTACCAATATAAGGACCCTGATACAGGTGAAGAAGAGGAAATCCTCATCGAAAATACCGAGAGCCGCAAACAGCTTGAAAACAGGGAAAATGCCATGCGCTTGCTCCGCTCACAATTGTATGACCGTGCGTTGCAAAAGAAGAAAGCGGCGCAGGCTAAGATCGAGGCCGGAAAGAAAAAAATCGAATGGGGTAGCCAAATCAGAAGTTATGTATTTGACGACCGTCGTGTCAAAGACCATCGTACGGGGTTCCAAACCAGTGATGTGGGTGGCGTAATGGACGGCAAGATTGACGGGTTTATCAAAGCATACCTCATGGAGTTTTCAGAAAGTGAGGCCGAAGAGCAATGAAACATTTTAAATCATATAACCATGAAGCAGAATAAACAACTTAAGGCCCGTGCGCGTGAGGCACGACAGGCACGTCAGGCTAACCGCGTGATAAATGGCATCTTTATTGCGCTTATATTATTAATGGTATTGGCTCTTATTGCCTACTATCTGTTGCAATAGGTCGTTACCACCTTCATAGCCTATAGAAATGCCTCTTGAAATAGAACGGAAGTTTCTGGTGCAGGGTGACTACAAGTCGCTTGCCGTTTCGCACAGCCGTATCAAACAGGGATACATATGCAGCGGGCGCGGACGTACCGTGCGCGTCAGACTGCGTGATGACAAAGGCTATTTGACTATCAAAGGTCCTTCTCTGAACGGCGGATTGTCGCGATATGAATTTGAAAAAGAAATTTCTGTAGACGAAGCTCTTTCGCTTTTGTGCCTGTGTGAACCTGGAATGGTCGACAAGATTCGTTGGTTGGTTCCGGTAGGTAAGCATGTGTTTGAGGTAGACGAGTTCTTCGGAGAAAACGAGGGGCTCGTGCTGGCCGAAGTGGAACTGGCTGAAGAAGGCGAGGATTTTGAACGCCCAGATTTCCTTGGCATGGAGGTGACAGGAGACCGACGTTATTACAACTCCTCGCTGAAAGCCAATCCTTACAAGAATTGGACTAAATGATGTACGCAAAAAGGTTATAAGTTGTATGGGGATACCTACAATCTTATAACCTTTTTGTCGCTTGTGTTAGGAAAAACAGAACTGACTGGCAGCGTATACGTGCTGGGGTTCAGTCCTTTTGAGTATAGGTGTAATCATTTACCTGAACACATGTAATGCCGTTGTTGATGAAAACCTGTTCACGTCCCTTGCTGGGCTTCCACACGTTTTTCTTTTTCACCCTTTTGCAGATGATGGAGGATTCTCGATTGGCCGCAAAGATCTCGGCGAAAGTAGAATCGTTGCTAAACACCAGAAAAACTTGGTGTGGTCCTGAGTCGAAACGTTTGCCAACTTCCCACAGACGCACGCAGTCATGTAGTGCATAGCTCCAGGTGTAGCCGGCAGAACCGATGCAGCCATGCTCATCACGGTCGCTGCCCACGAGCTTGCCCAGAGTTGGGTGCGAACAGGCAGCTGTCAGTAATAATACGGCCAATGCCATACCTATTATATAAGGAGTAAATAGCTTCTTTTTGCGAGTCATAGTTTGCTTCTTTTGGGATGAGTAGGCAAATGTACAATATTATTCGTCGTTTCGTTTGTTTTTGCACAAAAAAATGATTGTCGGATGTGGCGTGTTTTTGTTTTTAATCGATAGCCATATATATTTCCTGCTTGCTGATGAATATTCCCATCCCGAGCCAGGTTTATCCAGCCGGCCCCTTGCCGCTGCCCCCCCCCCCGTTCCCCGAAGTTCAGCTTCGGGGCCCTCCAGCTCCCGCGCCCCGAAACAGTGCCTCCGCCCCCGTCCTGC
>JBJEAF010000153.1:0-2845 GCA_051868755.1 Alloprevotella sp. | reverse complement strand
TGATAATAGCCGTTATAGTCAAAAACGGCACAAGTAATTTCGTATGAAAAAGCGTTGGATGACAAGCGTTATTAACAGACGCTTTTGCCCCTTCAGGGCGCATTTACGGCGGTTAACCTACCCAGGGCGTTGCCCTGGGCTATGCGCTTGTTGGGCTTTCAGCCCGTGCCTTGAACGCTTGTCACCTAACGGCAACGACCAGCGAAAGTTGAATAAGCTATAGTGATAAGGTATTCCTGAGGTCATGGGTGATAAGAACTACTTAATCACTATAAATTAAAAAACCACAACCTAAAACCATTCTATTATGAAGCAAAAACTCGCAGCCATGATACTTGCCACCTCAGCGGCCTTGGGCGCAGGTGCCACCGATACCACACCCGCCGACAAGGACAACACCTTCAAGTACACCGACGAACAGTTTGCCGACATCCAGATGCTCCGCTACAAGGTGGAGGGATTCGACAAGCTCACCCTCAAGCAAAAGACATTCATCTACTACCTCCAGGAAGCCGCCCTGTGGGGCCGCGACATCCTGTTCGACCAGAACGGACGCTACAACCTGCGCATACGCCAGCTGCTCGAAGCTGTCTACACGGACTACAGCGGCGACCGAGACAGTGACTTCTTCAAGGGCCTCACCACCTACCTGAAACGGGTGTGGTTCTCATCGGGCATCCACCACCACTACGGCTGCGAGAAGTTCGAGCCGGGCTTCAGCGCTGACCTCCTGCGCGAAGCCGTGATGCAGCTGCCCGCCGACAAGTTGCCGCTCAGCCCGGGACAGACCGCCGCACAACTCTGTGACGAACTGCTGCCCGTGATGTTCGACCCTGCCGTGATGCCCATGCGCGTGAACCAGAAGGACGGCGACGACCTCCTGCTGACCTCGGCCTGCAACTACTACGCACCGGGCATCACGCAGGCCGAAGCCGAAACCTTCTACACGCAGCGCAAGGCTCCAGCCGACCCGCGCCCCGTGATGATGGGCATGAACTCACGCCTGGAGCGTGACGAGTTCGGGCAGCTCACCGAGCGGGTGTGGCGCGTGGGTGGCATGTATTCGCCGGCACTCGAACACATCGTCGACAACCTGCTCAAGGCACGTCCCTATGCCGACACCGAGGCCCAGCAGAAGGTGATTGACCTGCTGGTCGAGGTGTACCGCACAGGCGACCTGCGCACCTTCGACGAATATGCCATCTACTGGCTGCGCGACACGCAGAGCCTCGTGGACTTCACCTGCTACTTCACCGAAAGCTACGGCGACCCACTGGGCATGAAGGCATCATGGGAGGCCATCGTCAACTTCAAGGACCTGGCTGCCACCGAGCGCACCACCAAGCTCTCGGACAACGCGCAGTGGTTCGAAGACCACTCGCCCGTGGCACCGCAGTTCAAGAAGGATAAGGTGAAAGGCGTGTCGGCCAAGGTCATCACGGCAGCCATTCTGGCCGGCGACCTCTACCCCTCGACTGCTATCGGCATCAACCTGCCCAACTCCGACTGGGTGCGCCGCGAACATGGCTCAAAGAGCGTGACTATCGGCAACCTGACGGATGCCTACAACAAGGCGGCCCACGGCAACGGCATGGACAAGGAGTTTGTGATTGACGAGGCCACCCGCCAGCTCATCGCCACCTATGGCGATGCCTGCGACGACCTCCACACCGACCTCCACGAATGTCTGGGACACGGCAGCGGCAAGCTCCTGCCCGGCACCGACCCCGACACGCTCAGGGCCTACGGCTCGACCATTGAGGAGGCCCGCGCTGACCTCTTCGGCCTCTACTATGTGGCCGACCCCAAACTGGTCGAACTGGGACTGACACCCAACCTCGAAGCCTACAAGAGCCAGTACTACACCTACATGCAGAACGGCCTGCTGACGCAGTTGGTGCGCATCAAGCCCGGTGCCAACATCGAGGAGGCCCACATGCGCAACCGTGCCCTCATCGCCCGCTGGGCCTATGAGCACGGAAAGGCCCAGAAGGTAGTCGAACTGGTGAAGAAGAAAGGAAAGACTTACGTCAAGGTCAACGACTATGCCGCCCTGCGCAACCTCTTCGGCCAACTGCTCGCCGAGGTGCAACGCATCAAGAGCGAAGGCGACTTCGAAGCCGCCCGCCGCTTGGTGGAGGACTACGGCGTGAAGGTTGACCCCGAACTGCACCGCGAAGTGCTCGCCCGCTACGAACGCCTGCACCTGTCGCCCTACAAGGGCTTCATCAACCCTGTCTACAAGGCCGTACGCGATGCCAACGGACAGATTACCGACGTGAAGCTCGACTACTCCGAAGCCTACGACCAGCAGATGCTGCGCTACAGCCGCGACTATGCGGCGCTGAGCGCGGGCAATGAATAATAGGGGTGCTCTATAAATTAAATCATCCTCTTCATGAAAAAGGAGAAAGCCGAGCCGGCCTACCGTTCGCGCCTCAAGGCTGAAAGGGCCGACGAACTCTACATACGCATCCTCCAGAAGCTCACGCGCGAAAAGCTCTACCGCGACCCGAACTACACCACGGCACAGTTAGCCGAAGAGCTGCAAACCAACACACGCTACATTTCAGCTTCTGTGGCAGTGTGCTCGGGCGGGAACTACTGCGCATTAGTCAACGGGCTGCGCCTGCGCGATGCCTGCAAAATGCTGCGCTCGGCCAAATACAAACACCTCACCGCCGAAGAGATCGGGCTGCTCGCGGGCTTTGCCTCCCGCCAAGCCTTCTACAAAGCCTTCGCCCGACAATACGACTGTACGCCCAAAGCCTACCGCACCGGGTGTGACGACTAAAGCAAACAAGACATGCTCTCAAACCTCGAAAAACAACAAATCACACGGTTG
>JBJEAF010000152.1:2526-11492 GCA_051868755.1 Alloprevotella sp. | reverse complement strand
GAGAAGTAGTACTGTTCTGCCGGAGAAGTAGTACTTCAATGCCAGTAGAAGTAGTACTTAAACTCCAGTGTCAGTACTACTTCTACTGAAAAGGAGATTTGCTGCTTTCCTGATGCCCTTTGTTTACCGATGATTGCATTGCACATTACGTTTACCCTCTTGGCGAACTAACAAAAAATCCTTGTGTGTTGCCGGGCAATCCTCCAGCTCTCTTGTCTTATGCCTTTCCGAGCGCAGCCCGTCTTTTGCAAAAATACTGATTATGCTGGAATGGGCTGACTTGATTCACAAAAAGAGGGCTCAGCGTCATACGCTATCATGGTTCTCCTAACTTCAAAAGGGAGGTGCATACCCAGCCCATGAGGGCGGTGAGCGTGCCGTTGAGCAGCAGCAGTTCGTAGCCGAATGTGTAGTTCCACCAGATGGGGGCGAAGTGGTCGAGCAGTCCGCACAGCAGGGGGGCGGCTATGCAGACGTAGGGCATGACACTGTCGCAGAGCGGTCGGCGGGTGAACAAGCCGTAGGCATAGAGGCCCAGCAGCGGGCCGTAGGTGTAGGAGGCCATGACGTAGATAGCATTGAGCATGTTGTCATTGCCGGCTAACTTGAAGCAGACGATACACAGGCAGAAAGCCACAATCAGTGAGAAGTGTACTACACGGCGTATGCGCACGGCGCGCTGTGGCGAAGCCTTTTCCTCCACTTTCAGCAGGTCGATACAGACTGTGGTGGTGAGGGCAGTCAGCGCAGAATCAGCACTCGAAAAGGCGGCGGCCACGATGCCAATGGTGAAGGGTACAATCACCCAGCTGCCCAGAATGCCTTGGCTGACTAACCAAGGAAGGAGCGAATCGCTTGCGGCGGGCGGTGTCAGGCCCTGCTGTGCACAGAGTGTATAGAGCAGAATGCCCAGAGCCAGAAAGAGGGCGTTGACGGGCAGGAAGGCCAGCCCGTAGGTGAACATGTCCTTCTGTGCCTCGCACAGGTTGCGACAGGTCAGGTTCTTTTGCATCATGTCCTGGTCGAGGCCCGTCATGACAATGACGATAAATATGCCACTCAGGAACTGTCGCCAAAACGCCTGCTTGCTCATTGGGTCCCATTCCCACACGCGGCACATGCTGCTTTCGGTCACTGTGCACCATACACCGGCTGCATCTAAGCCCATGACCTGGGCGGCAGCTACCAGAATGCCTGTCCCAGCCAGCAACAGACAGCAGGTCTGCAAGGCATCGGTGCGTACTAAAGCCTGTATGCCGGCACGGCGGGTGTAGAGCCAAATCAGACAGAGCACCACGAAGGCTGTGAGCAGGAAGGCTCCCAGTCCGTCACCCAGCAGCGGACGGGTGACAAACTCGCCCAACACTAAGCAGACTAAGTATAGGCGTGCCGCTGCTCCCGTGAGTTTGCTCAGCACAAAGAACAGGGCACCTGTGCGGTGTGTCGAAGGCCCGAAGCGTTCGCCCAGCCATGCATAGATGCTGGTGAGGCCCAAGCGGTAGTACAGCGGAAGGAGCACGGTGGCCACCACGGCATAGCCTACAATGAAGCCCATGCACATTTGTAGGTAGGTCATGCCCGTTGCTGCTGCCCATCCAGGCACAGAGACGAAGGTGACTCCCGAAATGCTTGCGCCAACCATACCGATGGCCACCATCCACCAAGGTGATTGCCGTCCGGCACGGAAGAAGGCTTCATTGCCTTGTGCGCCGCGTTGGGCAGCCCGGTGCGACACGTACAATAGCACGAAAAAATAGGCCACAAGTGTGGCCGGAACGATAAGGGGGGACATAGAGAAAAGAGGCCAGTGCCGGAGCACTGGCCTAAGTTTTGGGTTTAGGGATTCAAGTGACCAAGGCTTAGGAGGCCAGCAGGGCACTGAAGCCTACAAAGGCATAGATGATGAAGTAGATGATGTTTACGACAATCGCTGTGGCGGCTGAGATGATAGCCCACTTCTTGGCCTGTTCGGCAGCTTGAATGGCTGCATCGTATTGCTTGGCCAGATAAAGTCCGTTCACCTTGGCGGCGTAGACGATCGACACAATGCCAAAGGGCAGACAGCAGCAAACGGTTGAGAGGATAGCCCAGAGCATGTTGTTGTCGGGCTTGGCCGGGATGTAACCGGACTGGTTGTTAGTATTATTATAATCCATATTTGTTGGGTAATTTGGTGCATGGGTTATGAGGTCTTAGAGGACCGAAAGCAGGGTAAGGCCACCATAGGCGCAGAAGCTGATGACACCGAATAGCAGGGCGAGTTTGACCCACTTGTCGGCATCGGCTGAGGCCATGACTGCCTGGTCGTAAAGTCCCTGATAGTAGAAATTGGTTACTTGGTTAGCCTTCACGATGGCCACAATACCGAAGGGCAGGCAACAGCAGATAGTCACCAGCACGGCTGCTACCATGTGGGTATCGGGACAGGGCGGCAGGTGTTGGCTGTTGTAGCCGTTGGGCTGTGGCGCTTCATGCTGTGGAACGTTGCAATGAGGTGGCTGCGGCGGCTGGGGTCCTGCGGCAAAGGGCTTGAAGAAGTCCTTGAGTTCGGGTACAGTTTCGGCCGGCATCCAGTCCTTCATGCCGTTGCACCACACCAGCGTCTGTGGCGTGACACCGTTTTCGGCAAACTTGTCAGGACTGACAGGCCCGTGTTGCCTGTTTTGGCTGTCTAAGTAAAAGTAGTCGTTCATCGTGTTCAGGCTGAGGGCGTAAGCGTAAGCTGGCACCTATGTAAAACTTATGCAAAAATAGATATTATTCCTAATACGGCGTATGGGGAGAGTAAAAAAGTGTTTTGCGCTTTTGTTTTTTTGTCGTCAGGTTGCTTTCTTGGGTTATGGGGGATGAGGTTATAACATATTTGAGCATGCGAAGTTTCAACCGTTCTAACGGTGACTTTATAACCTCATAACCCCATCCCTCATAACCCAGTTTACCTCGTTCTTCTACAGCTGCGGATAAACATTGCGCACCACGCCCCACAGGCAGAACAAAACGATGTAGGTCCAGGCTGCCGCCTTGCCCTCTAACACCTTGCGCCAGCGTGCCTGCCGTTCGCCGCGCCACACCCATTCGGTGAGCATGAGGCCCAGACAGTAGGGCACGGAGTATATCAGAAAACGGTTGTAAGCCCAGGCTTCGGCCACCCGTCCATGTAGGAGCGCGTGCATGGCCCTTTGAAAGCCGCAGCCCGGGCAGTCCAGCCCCGTCAGCAGTTTGAAGGGACACTTGGGCATCAACGCATAAGCCGCAGGGTCGAGCAGATAGAGGCTCAACCCTGCGGCTAACAGTGCCAATAGCACCAGGTGTTTGGTACGGATGTGTGGCATCTGTGCAAGCTTATTTCTTGCCATACATGTTTTCGTAGTACTTCTGGTAGTCATCGCCGCTTACCGCTTCTACCCAGTCATGGTGTTCCAGATTCCAGCGTATGGTCTTGACAATGCCCACTTCAAACGGCGTTTCAGGATACCAGCCCAGGTCAGCCTTGATTTTCGACGGGTCGATGCCATAGCGTTGGTCGTGGCCCAGACGGTCCTTCACGAAGGTGATGAGGTCCTCATTGATCCAGTCGATGCAGATTTCTCCCTCGGCGTTCTTGTCCTGCTTCTTCAGCAGGGTGCGGAACTGCGGCTCCTGTTCCATCAGGTCGTGGATGGTGCGGATGATGATTTTGACAATCTGTATGTTCTGGCGTTCGTTGTGCCCGCCCACATTGTAGATGCAGCCGTCCTTTCCGTTGCTGATTACCATGTCAATGGCCTTGCAGTGGTCTTCGACATACAGCCAGTCGCGTATGTTCTCGCCCTTGCCGTATACGGGCAGCTTCTTGCCTTCCAGGATGTTGTTGATGACCAGCGGAATCAGCTTTTCGGGGAACTGGTAGGGGCCATAGTTGTTCGAACAGCGCGTAATGCTCACGGGCATGTGGTAGGTGTCGTGGTAGGCGCACACGAAGTGGTCGGCCGAAGTCTTTGAGGCACTGTAGGGGCTGTGGGGGCAGAGCGGGGTTTCTTCGGTGAAGTAGCCTTCGGGCCCCAGCGAGCCATACACCTCATCGGTCGATACCTGATGGAAGCGCACGCCTTTGCGCCAGGTTGGATAGCCGTGTTCGTCCTTTCCCATCACCCAAGCCGTTCGGGCGGCATCCAGTAGGTTCTGTGTGCCCAGGATGTTGGTGTTGAGAAAGAGCTGCGGATTTTCGATGCTGCGGTCCACATGGCTTTCGGCGGCAAAGTTCACCACCACGTCAAAGCGGTAGTCGGCAAACAGACGGTCGATGAGCGAACGGTCGCAGATGTCGCCCTTCACGAAGATGCAGCGGTCGTTGTCAATGTCGTCGGCGATGGTACCCAGATAGCCGGCGTAGGTCAGCAGGTCAAGCACCACGATGCGCACGTCGTTGTACTTGCCGAGCATATATTTCACATAGTTCGCGCCGATGAATCCGGCGGCTCCAGTCACGAGGTAAGTCTTCATATTATATATATAAGGAGTGTAGTTGCAGGTTGGCGCCGTGTGGGCGCGGTATATTCTTCAAAACGTGCGGCGGCGTTTTTTATTGTGCGTAGTGCTGTGCTACCAGATTGGTCAGACCGATAAACTCCTCCACCGAGAGCTGTTCGGGGCGGCGTGTCAGCAGAGGCTGTGCCAGAAACTCCGTGTGGTCGGGTGGGGTGGGGCATTGTGCGTCCAACTCGGAAAGCAGCGGCTTGATAGAGCCGCGCATCATTTTGCGGCGTTGGTTAAAGGTCGTCTTCACCACGCGGCGCAGCAGCCTTTCGTCACAACCGGGGTCTGTCACCTCGTTGCGGGTGAGCCTGACGACGGCACTGCGCACCTTGGGTGGCGGATTGAATACACCCGGTTCGACGGTGAACAGATAATCCACGTGGTAGTAGAGTTGCACCAGCACCGTCAGGATGCCGTATGCCTTGCAGCCGGGCTTGGCGGCCAACCGTTCGGCCACTTCCTTCTGTATCATGCCCGTGCAGCAGGGAATCAGGTGCCGGTAGTCCAGCATCTTGAAGAAGATTTGGCTGCTGATGTTGTAGGGATAGTTTCCTGTAAGCACGAAGGGCCTTCCGTCGAAGGTATATTCCAGATGCATCTTCAGGAAGTCATCTTCGATGATGTTTTCTTCGAGTTGCGGAAAGTTCTTTCGCAGGTATTCCACACTCTCAAAGTCAATTTCGACCACCTTCAGCTCCCGCTGTTTAGGTATGAGATATTGGGTCATCACCCCCATGCCGGGACCAACTTCCAGTACAGGCAGGTCGGGGCAGGCATCTACCGTGTCAGCTATGGCTTGGGCCGTAGGCAAATGGGTGAGAAAGTGCTGGCCGAGAAATTTTTTAGGGCGTACGGACTTCATGTAAACTATATTGCTTAATTTCGCTTCGCAAAGTGAATGCCATTCGAGTCTTGCAAGTATTCGCTCTTGGTTGACAAGCAATAATCATTTGTACTTGTGAGAATTGAAGTGAATGCAAGCTTTCTTTTGCGAAGCAAAGTTAGTACAATCTACTGAATAGCATGAAATCTTTCTTGAAAATCGTCATACAAACCGCGCTGCCGTTTGTGCTGGGCTTGGGCATCCTGTGGTGGATGTACCGTGGCACCGACTGGAGCAACTTCTTTGCCTGTGTGGCCCACGACATGCAGTGGGGCTGGATGCTCCTGTCGCTCGCCTTCGGCATTCTGCCGCAAATGGCAAGGGCCTGGCGTTGGAAGATGGCCTTGGAGCCTTTGGGCGAGAAGCCCCGCCGCAGCACCTGCGAGGATGCTGTCTTCCTGTCCTATGCGGCCAGTCTGGTGGTGCCCCGAGTGGGCGAAGTGACCCGTTGCGGCACGCTGAAGAAGTTCGACGGCGTTTCGTTCACCAAGTCGCTGGGCACTGTGGTTACCGAGCGGCTCGTTGACTCTGCGCTCATGTTGCTCTTCACGGGACTGGCCTTCTTGGCCCAGCTGCCCATGTTCCTCAGCTTCCTCCACAAGACGGGCACCAACCTGGGCGACATCCTCCACCGCTTCACAGGCACCGGCTATTTAGTCACCTTCATCTGTCTGCTGGCCGTTCTGGTCACAGCCGCCGTTCTCATGCGGCGTTACGCCCTGTTCCGCAAGGGTAAGGACATGCTTCGCGAAGTCTTTGAGGGCGTGCTTTCCTTGCGCCATGTGGGCAACCTTCCGCTCTACCTCTTCTACAGTGTGCTCATCTGGGTAGGCTACTTCCTGCACTTCTACATCGCCTTCTTCTGTTTCGACTTTACCGCGCAGCTCTCGCTCGGAGCCGCCTTCCTCATCTTCTGTGTCGGCACATTTGCCGTGCTCGTGCCCACGCCCAACGGTGCCGGACCGTGGCATTTTGCTGTGAAAACCATGCTGGTGCTCTACGGTGTGGCCGAACCGCAGGCCATTCTGTTTGCCTTGGTGGTCCACACCATACAGACAGCCCTTGTGGTCGCATTGGGAGGCTTCGGCTGGTTGCGCGTGAATCTCAGCCATAAATACTAATCCCTAATTCATAAACCGAAAGAAAAATGAGTGAAATCGCGAACCTGCAACCGCAGGCCATTTGGAAAAACTTCGACTTGCTCACGCAAGTTCCCCGTCCCTCGGGACATCTCGAAAAGGTACAACAGTTCCTGCTCGACTGGGCCAAGCAGAAAGGTGTGGAGGCATTCCAGGACGAAGCCGGCAACGTCATCATGCGCAAACCCGCCTCGCCGGGCATGGAGAACCGAAAGTGTGTGACCCTGCAAGGCCACATGGACATGGTGCCCCAGAAGACCAAGGAGAGCACCCACAACTTCGAGACCGACCCCATTCAGACCTACATCGACGGCGAGTGGGTGAAGGCCAAGGGCACAACCCTCGGTGCTGACGACGGCATGGCCGTGGCCACCATTATGGCCATCATGGAGGACGACAGCCTGAAGCACGGACCTATCGAAGGCTTCATCACCGCCGATGAGGAAACCACTATGCACGGGGTCAACCACATGAAAGCCGATGTCATACAGGGTGACATCCTGCTCAATCTGGACAACGAGACCGAAGGCGAAATGATTATCGGCTCGGCTGGCGGCGTAAACATGAACGCCACGCTGGAGTACAAGGAAGAGGAGACCGATGCCAACGACGTGGCCGTCAAGGTTGTGCTGCGCAACCTCTTGGGCGGTCACTCGGGCTTGGAAATCAACGAAGGCCGCTGCAATGCCAACAAGGCCATGGCCCGCTTGGTACAGGATGCCATTGCCAACTTCGAAGCCTGCTTGGCCGAATGGAAGGGCGGCAACATGCGCAATGCCATTCCGCGTGAGGCAGAGGTAGTGCTCACGCTCCCCAAGGAGAACCTGCCTGCCCTGAAGGAAGTGGTCGACGAGTGGCGCGAAACCTTTGTGGGCGAATACGGCAGCATCGAGAAGGACCTCACACTGACCATCGAAGAGGTGGCCCTGCCTGCTCATATCGTGCCCGCAGAGATTCAGGACAACCTGGTCAATGCCTTGTGTGCAGCCCACAACGGCGTGCTGCGCTTCATTCCCGAAGTGCCCAGCATCGTAGAGACATCTTCCAACCTCGCCATTGTGGAGATTGGCGAAGGCAAGGCCAAGTTCCTCATCCTCATTCGTTCGTCGCGTGACAGCATGCGTGAATGTTGTGCCGAGACGCTCGAAAGTGCCTTCTCTATGGCAGGCATGAAGGTGGAGCTGAGCGGCGACTATCCTGCTTGGCAGCCCAATCCGCACAGTGAGATTGTCGAGTTGATGAAGGACATCTACCGCGAACTCTTCCAGGCCGAGAACCGTGTGCAGGTCATCCATGCCGGTCTGGAGTGTGGTGTCATCGGTGCATTGCGTCCCAACATGGACCTCGTCAGCTTCGGTCCCACGCTTCGTTCGCCTCACACGCCCAACGAACGTTGCCACATTCCCAGTGTAGGCAAGTATTGGGACTTCGTGAAGACGATTCTCGAACGCATTCCCGAGGCATAACCGTTATCGCTTTGGTTACAGGCGGGCTGGAAGTGCTCTTGCTGGGAGGGCGGGCTTCCAGCCCGCCACATATAATAAGGGCGGGCGTTAGCCCGCCAATACGTTGAATCCAATTCGTAAACGTTCTATATGCATGATCCGTTCTATAATAAAAATGAGGGGAACTATTTCACGATAGGACATCTGCCACACCTGAGCCAACAGCAAAAGTTGTATGCCGTGACGTTCCGTCTGTGTGATTCACTGCCCAAGCATGTGATAGAGGCATATCAGGAGGAATGCGCCAGCCTGTACGGTGATGGGACGGATCTTCAGGACCAACGGGAAAGATTCATGTACGCAAAAATGATGGCATACATGGACCAAGGCCATGGTGCTTGTTGGCTCAGGAATCCTGCGGTGAGACAAGTTCTGGAAAAGTCATTGGAGTATGTCAACGACAAGTTGGCCCTTGTGCATGCCTATGTCATTATGCCCAACCATGTGCATGTGGTGTTGGAAACCCATGAAGGGATAGAAATCCAGCGTGTGATGCATTCATTGAAGAGCTATACGGCCTTGGGGATAAACCGTCTCTTGCACCGTGAGGGAGGATTGTGGCAACGGGAGTATCATGACCGCATCATACGCAACATGGCTCACTACGAAAACGCCATAAACTATATCATTGAGAATCCCCGCTATTGTAAAGAGGGTGAATACTCATTAAAGGTTTTCGTGGGGGAGGATTGTAATCAGTAGCTTGTTGTGGTTGAGGCGGGGTTTTCGTACACCGTTGCTTCAGGTTGGCTTGATAACGGGCGGGCCTTTGCCACGCCTTCCCGCCACCTTCGCCTCAAATCGTTTTGTCACGGGCGGTGTGGAGGCGCTCGGACTGGGAGGGCGGGCTTCCAGCCCGCCACATATAATAAGGGCGGGCGTTAGCCCGCTTTTTTCATTTAGCCTATCAACGATGTGATTATG
>JBJEAF010000152.1:0-2426 GCA_051868755.1 Alloprevotella sp. | reverse complement strand
CACGTTGGCTTGACATCAGGCGGGCTGGAAGCCACGCCCTCCCAGCCACCTTCGCTTCATGTTGGCTTGACATCAGGCGGGCAAAGGCCCGCCAGATATGATAAGAGCGGGCGTCAGCCCGCTCTTATTGTATGCGATATTAATAGTTTTCGGCGCGCAGCTCGAAGTAGCTCTTCGGGTGGGCGCATACGGGGCAGAGTTCGGGAGCCTTCTGGCCCACCATGATGTGTCCGCAGTTAGAGCACTGCCATACACAGTCGCCGTCGCGCGAGAAGACTACCGAATCCTCGATGTTCTTGAGCAGCTTGCGGTAGCGTTCTTCGTGGTGCTTTTCGATGGCACCTACCATTTCGAACTTCTCGGCAATTTCGTCGAAGCCCTCTTCGCGGGCCTCCTTGGCGAAGGTGGCATACATGTCAGTCCACTCATAGTTTTCGCCTGCGGCGGCATCGGCCAGGTTCACAGTCGTTTCGGGTACTGCGCCTCCGTGCAGGTACTTGAACCACAGCTTGGCGTGTTCCTTCTCGTTCTTGGCCGTTTCGGTGAAGATGTTCGACATCTGTACATAGCCGTCCTTCTTGGCCTTCGAAGCGTAGTACTGGTATTTGGTGTGAGCCTGCGATTCACCGGCAAAGGCGGTGGCCAGATTCTGTTCGGTCTTGGTTCCTTTCAGTTCTTTCATGTTTGTAAGGGTTGTTGGTAGATGTTTAAGATGAAGGTGATGTGCCCGACCTGCTGTGGGGGAGCACGGGGGCAGCCCACTGCCAGCTTCTGGGTCACAGAACAAAACAACAGCCGGAGACGGCGCAGTGCGCTCCCCGACTGTTGTCATATCCATGGGGTTTACTTCTTGAAATAGCGGTTGTAGAGACCTTCGAAGCCACGTCCGTGACGAGCTTCGTCGCGAGCCATTTCGTGAACCGTGTCGTGAATGGCATCGAGGTTCAGTTCCTTGGCGCGCTTGGCGATGCGGGCCTTGTCGGCGCAAGCTCCGCTCTCGGCGTTCATGCGCTTTTCAAGGTTCGTCTTGGTGTCCCAAACGCAGTCGCCGAGCAGTTCGGCAAACTTCGAAGCGTGTTCGGCCTCTTCCCAAGCATAACGCTTGAAGGCTTCTGCGATTTCGGGATAGCCTTCGCGGTCAGCCTGACGGCTCATGGCCAGGTACATGCCCACTTCGGTACATTCGCCGTTGAAGTGTGCATTGAGGTCCTTTATCATTTCTTCGTCGCAACCCTTTGCTACGCCGATTTCATGTTCAGCTACGAAAGAGAGGCCTTCGTCTCCCAGTTCCTTGAACTTCGAAGCAGGTACACCACACATGGGGCACTTTTCGGGAGCCTGGTCGCCTTCGTGAACATAACCGCAAACGGTGCAGATGAATTTCTTTTTCATGTTGTGAGAGTTTTTTGAGGTGAGTTAGTTGTATGTTTGGATGATTTGTTGCAATGGTTTGTGCCGGCGGCCGGTACTGGGCTGTCAGTGAAGCAACCTGTGCCACCTTGTCTTCAGCAGTCCGCTTTGCGGGCAGCCTGTTTGCGGGCGCATTCCCGGCAGCATCCTCTGAAGTAGATGGCCGTCTGTTCCGCCATGAAGCCTTCGGGCATTTCGGCTGCTGCTTCAGGCGAGGTGTTGTGCAGCCTGATGTCGTACACCCTGCCACAACGGGTACAGAGAAAGTGGGCATGGTGCGAAGTGTCGGCATCGAAGCACACGTTGCGCTCGTCAATGGTCAGCTGTATGGCCGCCCCCTGTTCGGTGAGCAGTTTCAGTGTGTTGTAGACGGTGGTTTTCGACAGCGTGGGCATTTGCGGGTGCAGCGCACTGTATATCTCGTCGGCCGAGGGGTGCGTGTGGTGTTCCAACAAATATTCCATCACGGCCAGTCGCTGTACCGAGGGCTTCACACCGTGTTCTGTCAGGTAGCGGAGGGTCGCTGATGCTTCCATTTAACTAATTTGTAATAATTACAATATTGGTTTGCGTTGCGAAAGTAGACATTTTTTCCTTCACGCTCCAAAGGACGTACACCTAAATTTGCCTAAACGGCCCGAAAAAAGCCTCTAATTATGCCAAATAGCATATTTTTGACGGTTATGCCCCGTGATTCGCAGCCTGCCTTGCTGTGTGCAAAAGTAGGGTGCTGAGAGAGGTGAAACAACTCGGCACTTAGGTTTTACAATTCGGCACTTAGGCAAAACAACTCGGCACTTCGTTTTTTCAGCTCCCAACTTTTAAAACGCGAATGTCCGCAAAAATACCAGAATCAGTTCAGGGATTATTCCGTCTCACTGATACAATGAAGAGAAAAACCTTAGGCATTTTTTTTGCGCGGATCTTTCACTTGCATTATCTATCATATAACAAGAAAAGTTTGAACGGATGTTTCATCCAATGATTCAAACCGGGATGTAGCGCTAACGGCTGGG
>JBJEAF010000151.1:0-2893 GCA_051868755.1 Alloprevotella sp. | reverse complement strand
AACTTCCAACTTTCAACTTCCAACTCTTAACTTCCAACTCCCAACTATAATGTATATAAGGTGTAACCCGCACTATGCGGCAATCTTCAAGTTGCTTGTCCTGCTGCTTTCAGGCAGTATGGCCGTGCTGTTGCAGTCGTGTCAAAGCACGGATAGCGAAGCGCGTCCTGTGCTGACTGTGACCATAGAGCCGCTGCGCGATGTGGTAGAGCCGTTGGCCGATGGCTATTTCGATGTGGTCACACTGATGCCCCGTGGGGCCAGCCCCGAAACCTATGAGCCTACACCGAGGCAGATGGCAGAGTTGGGCGAGAGCCAGGCCCTGTTCTGCGTGGGCACATTGGGCTTTGAATGCACCGCCGTGCCGAAAATGCTGGAGGCATCACCCGGTGTGCAGCGTATAGACCTGTCGCAAGGCATCGAGACCTTGCCCCATGCCGACGGCTGCCATGATGCGGCGCACGGCAGTGACCCGCATGTGTGGATGAGTGCGCAAAACCTGAGCCGCATGACAGCCAATGCCTGCGAGGCCCTATGCCAGATAGATGCCGCCCATGCCGCTGAGTACCGCGAGCGGGCCCAAAAGCGGCAGGCCTACTATAGCCAGACAGATTCCTTGCTGAAGCAAGAGGCTGCCCGGGTGCGCCACCGCACCTTCCTCATCTATCATCCTGCATTGGGCTATCTGGCCCATCAGTATGGACTCGTGCAGTTGGCTGTAGAGCGCGACGGAAAAGAACCTTCAGTCGCCTATCTGCAACAGTTGGAACAGCGGTGCAAGGCCGACAGCGTGCGCGTGGTGTTCATATCAGACGAGCATAGCGGACGTGCTGCGCAGCGGTTGGCCGAAACCATCGGCGCCCGCGTAGTGCGCATCCATCCGTTGCAAAGCCAAGTAGATGAACAGTTTTTTACCATTCTGCAAGCCCTGAAATGAACAACCAACTGTTAGGAATCCACAACGTGTGCCTGAGTTATGGCGAACGCCACGTGCTCTGCCACATAGAAGCCCGGGTGAACCAGGGCGACTGCATCGTGCTGGTTGGTCCCAACGGCGGCGGCAAGACCACCTTGTTGCGCCTCTTGGCCGGGCTGCTGCCCCCCACGGCGGGCTACATAGAGCGCGCTCCGGCCGTAGTGGGCTACCTGCCGCAATACAGGCACATCGACCGCCAGTTTCCTACCACCGTGGGCGACATTGTGCTGTCCGGGCTGTCGTGTCGCAAGCACATCTGGCAGCGGTACACCTCCGCCCACCGCCGACGGGTGGCTGAAACGCTGGAGCAGTTCGACCTGGGTGAGTTGGCAGCGCGACCCATCTCCGACCTGAGCGGAGGCCAATGGCAGCGCACCCTGCTGGCCCGGGCCTTCGTGTCGAACCCCGACCTGCTCTTGCTCGATGAACCCGAGACACACTTGGACGATGCCGCCCGCGCCCACCTGTATGACCTGTTGCAGCAATACGCCCGCCGGTGTGCCATGGTCGTGGTGAGCCACGATGCGGAGCACTTCCCCGACATACCGGGCCGGCAGACCTGGCGCGTGGACGGACGGCAGGAGCTGCTGGTCAATTGAATACAGGAATGCGCAAGTTGAAAGTCCACAGCCCCTTCTCAAACGATATCACTAATCCTCCCAACGACGTATGGTACTGAATTACATTTGGATAGCCTTTTTCGGCATAGCCTTTGTCATCGCACTGGTCAAACTGGTGTTTATGGGCGATGCAGAAGTGTTTCCCGCCATTATGAACTCCACCTTCGAGACCTCGAAAACCGCCTTTGAGATTTCGTTGGGACTGACCGGCGTACTTTCGCTTTGGCTTGGCATCATGAAAATAGGCGAGAAGGGTGGGGTGGTGAATGCCATGGCCCGCCTGCTCAGCCCGGTGTTCTGCAAGCTCTTTCCCGACATTCCGCGCAATCATCCCGTGTTCGGCAACATCTTCATGAACCTCTCGGCCAACATGCTGGGGCTTGACAATGCCGCCACGCCCCTTGGACTCAAGGCCATGGAGAGCTTGCAGGAGCTCAATCCCAAGAAAGACACCGCCTCGAACTCCATGATCATGTTTCTCGTGCTCAACACCTCGGGCCTCACCATTATACCGGTGAGCATCATGGTCTACAGGGCACAAATGGGCGCAGCCCAACCCACCGACATCTTCATGCCCATCCTGATCGCCACCTTCTTCTCGACCCTCGCCGGCGTGATAGTGACCAGCCTGTTCCAGCGCATCAACCTGTTGCAGCCCGTGCTGTTAGCCACACTGGGCGGCCTGTCGCTTGGCGTGGCAGCCCTGATATGGGGTTTCAGCCAGCTGGACAATGCCACGATGGGTCAGGTAGGCACCACCTCGGCCAACATACTCCTCTTTCTGATCATCGTCAGTTTCATTGCCGCCGGGCTGCGCAAGCGCGTCAACGTGTACGATGCCTTTGTCGAAGGAGCCAAAGGCGGCTTCGAGACCGCCGTGCGCATCATTCCCTATTTGGTGGCAGTGTTGGTGGGCATCGGCGTGTTCCGTGCCTCGGGAGCCATGGACTGGCTCATCGAAGGCGTAAAGTGGCTTGTGCAGCAGACCGGAGCCGATGCCGAATGGGTGGGCGCACTGCCCACTGCGCTGATGAAGCCCCTGTCGGGCAGCGGCGCACGCGGCATGATGGTCGATGCCATGACCACCTACGGAGCCGATTCGTTCGTCGGAAGGCTCAGCTGCATCTTCCAAGGTTCGACCGACACCACCTTCTACATCCTCGCTGTCTATTTCGGTTCGGTGGGCATCAGCCGCACGCGTCACGCCGTGGCCTGCGGTCTGTTGGCCGACTTGGCCGGCATCATCGCCGCCATCGGCATAGCCTACCTTTTCTTCTGAATGGTTGCTTTCTTAGGT
>JBJEAF010000150.1:8998-11623 GCA_051868755.1 Alloprevotella sp. | reverse complement strand
ATGAAAAAGGATAAAGAAAAGGCGTGCAACCATCCGTGTGCTTGCCTATTCTCGGGCTACCGCCAAGTGGCCCTTTCGCATAACAAGCGCAGAATGGCTCACGCCATAGGGCGTGAACCTTCATACTGCTTGTCCTCATGCGAATATAAATTTGGCGGTATTCGAGAATAGAGAACAAGAGCAAAAAGCTCAGTAATATGTATGTTCTATATCAAGTCAAAGGGAACGGAACGCGCACGGAGTGAAAAAGGAGAGGCTGTGTGCCTCGCCGTTATATCTCTGAGTTGCCTGCCGCTGCCCAAAGTGCTGGCGCGCGAAGGCGGTGCGTTCGTCGGGGACTTATGAGACTTATGAGATGGTAGTGCTAACGGCTGGAAGGGAAAGCAAAGGTCTGGCAGGTGGCAAACAATGAATAAAAGCGGGCGTGAGCCCGCTCTCTCATTCCATGTGGCGGGCCTTTGCCCGCCCTCCCAGCCTGAGCGCTTCAAGCCAGCTCATCTGAGGCGATGGTGCACCGAGGAGGGTGTGGCTCAGTCGAAACGGAAGTAAGGAGCAAGCCGCTCGAAGTCAGCGGGGGCAAACTCCTCGTATAGCTGCAAGTCGCGCCACGAAGTCAGCGGCCCGTACTTGCGGATATGGTTGACAATGACCTTGGTCTGCTCGTAACTAAGATAAGGATGGCGCACCAGCTCCCTGAACGAAGCGCGGTTTATCCGGATTGTGCGGAGCGAGACATCGCCCAAGGTGAACCAACGCGAAAGGCCGGGAGGCATGTCGTCCAGCTCCTCAATCTGCGCCACGCTGACAAAGCCGCCCAGGCGCGAGCGGTAGTCCACAATCCGGCGCGCCCGCCAGCTGCCGATACCGGGAATGTGCTTCAACTCCGCAGTGTCGGCGGCGTTGAGCGCAATCACCGTGCCCTCCGCATACTTCTCTGCGGGCTGGTAGCGGGGGGGCTCCTCCGCGCCGTCCCGTCCTCCGCTGCGTCGCTCTGCAGGGCGGCGCGCCCCGTCCGCGTCCGCTATGCGCACATAAGGGCGCAGCCGTTCGAACTCCTCGCGCGTAAGGCCATACAGCCGACTGAAGTGTTCGGGCGAACGCCAACGACCACCCTTGCGGCGGTATTTCATCAGATTCCCCACCTGCCAGGGCTTCAGTCCCAGCTCCAAGAGCGAGAGCGAATCGGCCCGGTTGGGGTCGAAGGCGAAGAGCCGCGCTGCAGGTTTCGGGTCCTTGGCGGTGGAGGCTGGGACAGAACGGGCACGCAGCTGTTCGCCAAGACTTGACAAGGCGGCACGCTCGCGTTCCGTGAGCGGCGGTGTGTGCTCGCTTTGCGCAAAATGATGCCAGGACCACACGACGGCCACTGCCACGCCTACCAGCAGGGCCGCCAGGGCCAGGGTCTTCTGGTCTTCTGTGCTCCAACGTTTTCTCATAGGGGGACGGAGTGAAAGTTGTGGGGAGGGGTTCAGGGACGTTGGGCTGTGCCGGAATGCCCGTATTCGTACCACCACCAATAGGTTTCGCCATAGGAGCGGCGCAGCAGGTTGACACGCTGCGGGCCGGGGGGCAGGGTACGCGAGAGGTCGAGGTAGTCGCGCAGGTTGGCCTCGACGGCGGCATCGCGGTAGATGACGGCGGGATGGGTGTGAAGGCGGGCGTACCAGACTAAGGCCTGGGCATAGTAGAGCGGCAGACGGGACTGACGCACGGCCTGGGGGTAATAGCGCAGGACTTCGACAGCAAAACAATCGAGCTGGCGGTCGAGGAGCAGGCCGCAGAGGTAGTAGTCGACGGGCAGCTGGGGCGGGGCGGCACACGGACGGCTGCGTTGCGCGGCTTCGGCACAGCGTCGGAGATAACGGAGGGGGACTTCGCCGGGATGCGCCGTGAGGCCCAGACGGCGGGTCAGGCTGTCGGCGGGCAACAGGAGCCGCTGGCGGTCATCGTCGGGCAGGAGAAGGAGGGAGCTGCCTCCGGCGGGTATGGGCTGCTGGAAGATTTTGTCACCCAGCCCGTGGGGCTGTGTGCCAGCAAGGAGGAGGCATCGCATGGCGAAGAGACGCGGGGTGGCGGCCAGCTCGACTTCACCCACGCGGTAGGCGCGCTCGGGCTGGCTGCCGCGCAGGGCGGCGGCGGTGCGCAACTCGTAGTGGACGGTGTCGGGCACGGCGGTGCTCAGTCCGATGTAGAGGAAGAGGAAGATGAGCTCAACGGCGCGGGGCAGGAACTTCTGCCACGGACTGCGGGCAGTCCCCCAGCGGCGGAGGAGGCTGACGTTCCACCGCCAGTCGGCCCACACCATGAGCAGGGCGGTGAGGAGCAGCCCGGCCTGCCAGCCCCAGGAGGCGAATGGGAGGCTGAGCAAGGCGGTGCTGAGCCAGGCTACGAGCACGCTGGCTATGGTCTTGCCGATGCGGCGCGGAGCGAAACGGCGGCGCACTGCCATGAGGAGGAGGGCGGCGAACAACGTGGGCCCCACGGCCAGGAGGGGCGCGCTGCTATTCACGGGGCGACCGACGAACTGGCTGCACAGGTAGCACAGGACATCGCCCTGGGCAAAGGCGAAATGGAGGTAGAGGAAGAGCAGGAGGGCGGACTGGAACATAGCGGGGACCTTTTGTC
>JBJEAF010000150.1:0-8898 GCA_051868755.1 Alloprevotella sp. | reverse complement strand
GACTGGAACATAGCGGGGACCTTTTGTCAGGTTATGAGGTTATGAGGTTATGAGGCAGCTGCCGAGGTTATAAGGGATAAGGTTATGAGGTTATAAAGTTACGCTTTGAGCGGCAGAATCGTCATCCACTCTAACAGTAGCTTTATAACCTCATAACCTTATAGCCTCGGTTACGAGTAACCTCATAACCTTGTCTCTCTTATTACCCCAAAAGAGTAACCTGACAACCGATATTATCAGTTGGCAGGTGTAGCAGGAGCGGCAGGAGCAGCGGGTGCTGTCGGAGCGGCAGGTGCGGCAGGTGCGGCAGGTGCGGCGGTGGTCACAACGGTGTCGTTGTCTGCGCTGCGCGGGGCAAAGAAGATGGTGGCTACAGAGAAGACCACTAAAGCGCCGGCGAGGGTCCAGGTGGCCTTTTCGACTACGTCGGTCGTCTTGCGCACGCCCATGATCTGGTTGGACGCGGCGAAGTTGGAGGCGAGTCCGCCGCCTTTCGACTCCTGAATGAGCACTACGAAGGTGAGCAGGATGGCGGTGATGACTGCCAGAATTACGAGTACAGAATACATGTCAGTTATTGTTTTTGATGATTTTTATTGATGATGAGTTTCTGCAAGAAGCGGATTTGGTCTGCAAAATAAGCACTTTTTTTTGGATTGGTCAAGTTTACCTTGCGCATTATTTCGAGAGCCTTCTCATATCGCTGCTGGCGGATGTAGATTTTGGCGAGTGTGAGGGTAAGGAATCCTTCTTCGCCGCTGTCGTCGGGGGTGTCGCTGTCGGGGGGCAGTTCGGGGGTGAACTGGGGTGTCTCCTGGAGTTGGATGCGGTCAGGCCGGTTCTCGATGAAGTCGTCGATGAGTGTGTCGCTGCGCCGGGGCTGCACAGGTGCGGCAGGTGCGGCATCTTCCATCTGAAGCAGGAAGGCGGCGTAGTCGGTTGTGGCATCGGCGGCGGTGAGCTTGCGGCCTGCAGGTCGCTGGGTGGAGTCATCGGGGGCGGTGCGCAGGAAGTCATCGATGAGCGTGACGGTGCGGTCGGCTCCGGCGGGCTGCGCGGCGGGATCACGGCGCAGGGGGGTGGGCTGGATGGTGTAGTTGCCTCCTTCGACCATGTCGAAGAGTACCCTGCGGTCGGGCAGGAAGAGAGCAGCCTTGCGCAGTTCCTCGCCGAAAAGGGGGTCGTGGAGGAGGAAGAGGTTCTTCAGGAACAGGAGGCGGGCGGCCTGATAGTAGGGGTATTGGGCCACTTGCTCTCGCAGGGCATGGAGGGTGTCCTTGTTCAGCCTGTCGGGGTGGGTGATTAGTTCGGCTATTTCCATGGTGGGTCGAGGAAGGGTGAAATGGTGGAGGAGCGGGAGGGAGGTTGGCGGAGGCGGCGGAGAGGCGCGTGTTGCATGGGGGGGGCGTTTTGCAAACGTATTTCGCGGACTGGAAGCACCGCGCCCCAGTGGTCGGACGGATTTCACGGGATGGAATCCCGCGCTCCTTTTGGGCTACCAGTCGGCTACGGTGGCGTTGAAGATTTGGTCGCAGAGATCCTTGACCATTTCTGTCACTAAGGTCTCCTGGACGGCAGTGAGCTGCTGGCTGGAGTCGTACTGCGTGGTGGCGGAGAACTGCTTCTCCCAGCTTTCGCGGGTCCGGCTGTTCTCAAAGCGGATGTTGACGGTCATGCGCAGCTGAACCTGCGACGAGAAACCGTCGGCCGATACAGCTTTGTTGAACTGGTCGTAGGCGGTGATTTCGCCGGCGATGTGGAGGTCGCCGCCGCGCTTGACTAACTGCAGGCGGGTCTGGTTGGCGTACTGGTCCTGAAGCTGGTTGTTGAACATGGCTTCCATGGGGGCCCAGCCGTAGGGGGCACGGTTCACGACCTTGTCAATCTGGATGGTCTTGATGAGGTCGTAGTTGATGCTGGTGCCGGTGAACTGGTATTTGACGCTGCAGGAGGTGGCAAGCAGCAGGGGGAGCAGCAGAAGCAGGGGGAGGAGGAGACGGTGAAGGAGGTGCTTCATGGTGGCAGGACTGGGGCTGAAGGGTGTCATGGGGTTTACGCAACGAGAGGGAGGACGGAGCGGCGGCGGGGGATTATTCGAGTCCGTACTCCTTTATCTTGCGGTAGAGGGTGCGCTCCGAGATGCCGAGTTGGTCGGCTGCGGCCTTGCGCCGTCCGTTGTTGGCGGCGAGTGACTGGCGGATCATGGTGCGCTCCACCTCTTCGAGCGAACGGCCCGTGGGGGCAGCTTCGGCTGCGGGGTCGCTGTGCCGGGGTTCGACGCTGCGGGGGGCATCGGTCTCTTCGTCGCTCACCTCCTCGGCCTCCCAATAGGGCACTTCGGCGGTGTCGGCCTTGTTGAGCTTCGGCGAGGGGTGGCCGGCTCCGAGCATGAGGCCGGAGTTGTCGGCCTGCCGGGCTGCGCGCGACGGGCTGTCGTCGGGTCGCTGGTGGATGATGCGCTTCAGCTCTGACACATCGCGCCGCAGGTCGAAGAGAATCTGGTAAAGGATTTCGCGCTCGTTCTCGAAGCTGTGGGTCTCTGTCCCGCGGCCGACGGCCACGAGCTGGGTGTGGGAGGACTCGGCGGGCAGGTAGCGCGACAGAACTTCGGGAGTGATGTCGCGCTCCTCAGCGGTGACGCTCATGTTCTCGGCCAGGTTCTTGAGCTGCCGCACGTTGCCGGGCCAGGAATAGGCTACCAGCATGCGCTGGGCGGCTTCGTCGAGGCGCACAGGGGGCATGTGGTACTTTTCGCTCATGTCGAGGGCGAACTTGCGGAAGAGCAGGGCGGCATCGCCGCCTCGGTCGCGCAGGGCGGGCACAGCGATGCTGACGGTGTTGAGGCGGTAGTAGAGGTCTTCGCGGAACTTGCCTTCGGCTATGGCCTTGGCCATGTTGACGTTGGTGGCGGCGACGATGCGCACGTCGGTCTTGCGCACCTCGCTCGACCCTACGCGGATATACTCGCCCGTTTCGAGCACGCGCAGCAGGCGGGCCTGGGTCTGGAGGGGCAGCTCGCCGACTTCGTCGAGGAAGAGGGTTCCGCCATTGGCCGCAGCGAAGTAGCCTTCGCGCTGGTCGACGGCTCCGGTGAAGGCTCCCTTCTCGTGGCCGAAGAGCTCGGAGTCGATGGTGCCTTCGGGTATCGCTCCGCAGTTGACGGCAAAATACTTCTTGTTGCGGCGCAGGCTATGGTCGTGGATGATGCGCGGGAAAGACTCTTTGCCCACGCCGTTCTCACCCGTAACGAGCACCGAGAGGTCGACAGGGGCAATTTTCAGGGCTATCTCCAAGGCACGGTCCAGTGCCTCGCAGTGGCCGACGATGCCGTAGCGTTGCTTGATGCGTTGTATCGTGTCTTGTTCCATGGTGACGTTGTTGTAGCGGCTACAAATATACGCTTTATTTGGAAAACGGGGCGGCACACTGGCTTCGCGACAGGTGTCGTTTGGCACTTTTAGCAGAACAAAAGGGGCAGTCAGTTGAGTTCTTCGCCCCGAATGCCGAGTGCCGACATGACCGAATAGGCCAGTATCTGCTGGTCGAAGCCGCGCCCCACGCAGGGTTCCATGGTGTAGAGGGTGATGTGCTTGCCATGGTTCTGGGCACACAGCTGCACCAGCCGGTCGCCATATTCCCGCATGTCGCCCACGACCATGAGGTTCTCGATGTCGGAGGCTTGGGAGAGCATGGTGAAGGACTGAAGGAAAAATTCCTGTCGGCTCACGATGTCCTCGACGGGGAAGGTGAAGAGTGTAAACTTGCCCACGGGGTCGGTAAAGGGCATGTTGTTCAGGTCTGCCTCAAAACTCAGCTTGTGGCCTTCATCGTGGAAGGAGGTGAGCCTGAAATAGTCGAAGCATTGCTTCGCCTTGCTGTGGAGAAAGTGGACCTGAACGGTGTTGTCGCCCCGCTCCAGTCCGCCGTCGAGGGCCACGCAGTCTATCCAATGACAGAGGTCGGCCTTGGGCAGACGGCGTTCGAGCATACGCTCAAAGTTCACGGTGAGGTCGAAGGCCAGGCCGTCGAGGAAGTCGGCATCCACCAATACGACATGGGGTGCCCAGGTATTGCGGTTATTCTTCATCGGTCAAAAAATCTTCGTCGTCGAACAAAAAATCCTCTGCCACGAAATCGTCGAGGGCGCGGCGGTCCTTCTTGGTGGGACGGCCCGTGCCACGGGCGCGGTTGACGAATCCGCTGATGCGGCTCATTTCGAGCAGCTCGTACTGCGCGGGCGGGGTGATGTTGTCGAACACTTCGGGCAGCACTTTGGCACCAACGCGCTTCTCAATGGGCTGTTTCACGCGGAAGGTGTAGGTGATGGGGGCCTTTCGGACGCTCACCTCGTCGCCTTCCTTCACGGTCCGGGCGGGCTTGGCGGCTGCTCCGTTGATGCTCACGCGTCCGTTCTTGCAGGCATCGGCGGCGAGCGTTCGGGTCTTGTAGATGCGGGCTGCCCACAACCACTTGTCTAAACGGGCTTCCATGGGGAATCACTTGTTGTTATACTGGTTCATGGCTACGTTCAAGCCTGCCAGACAGAAGGTCTTTACGGCCTCGCCGGCCAGCTTGACGCGCTCGTCCATCTGGCGCAGCTCCTCCTCGCCGAACTCGCCCAGCACGTAGTCTATCTGTCCTCCGCGCTGGAAGTCGCTGCCAATGCCGAAGCGCAGGCGTGCATACTGCTGGGTGCCGAGCACCGAGGTGATGTGCTTCAGTCCGTTGTGGCCAGCCTCGCTGCCGCCGGGCTTCAACCTCAGCTTGCCGAAGGGCAGGGCCAGGTCATCGACGACCACGAGCAGGCGTTCGAGAGGTATGTTCTTCTCCTTCATCCAGTAGCGCACGGCATTGCCCGAGAGGTTCATATAGGTGGAGGGCTTGAGCAGGATGAGTGTCTGGTTCTTCACCTTCAGGGTGGCCACGAAGCCGTAGCGACGGTCTTCGAAGGCGGCCTGTCCGGCCTCAGCCAGTGCATCGACAACTCTGAACCCGATATTGTGACGGGTGCGGGCATATTCGTCGCCTATGTTGCCCAAACCTACGATCAGATAGTTCATGGGTAAACGGGGAGGGGATTATATTTATAGGGGTTATAAGAGAAAAGGTTATGAGGTTATAAAGTAACGCTTTGAGCGGCAGAATTGTCATCCACTCTAACAGTAACTTTATAGCCTCATAACCTTATCTCTCATAACCCGAAGGAAACGGCTTCATAGCCTTATTAACCTAAGAAGGTACTTGTGACGCCTTACTTGCCTTCCTTGGCAGCAGCAGCGGCGGCACCCATAGCGGCACGGGTCATCTTCACGGTGCAAACGATAACTTCCTTGGGAGTTACCATTTCCAGACCCTCGAAGCTGAGTTCACCGGCCTTGATGCTCTTGCCGAGCTGCAGCTTGGTCACATCGACGAAGAGCTTCTCGGGAATGGCATCGTAGAGGGCGCGTACCTGAAGCTTGCGCACCATCATCATGAGGCGACCACCGGCGCGCACACCGTCGGCCAGACCCTGAGCCACAACAGGCACACCCATTACGATGGGCTTCTCGGCGTGTACTTCATAGAAGTCAACGTGGAGCACGTTGTCCTTGACGGGGTGGAACTGCACTTCCTTGATGATGGCCTTGTGGTCAACGCCGTCGATGTTGATGTCAACCAAGTAAATGTGGGGCGTGTAAATCAGTTTGTTGATTTCCTTCTCGGACACGTTGAAGTGGGTGGCTACGGGAGCACCGTTCTCGTCCTTCAACTCTCCGTACAGCACGCACGGAACCATACCGTTCTTGCGGATTTCCTTGGTTGCTTTCTTGCCAAGGGCAGTGCGGACGTTGCCGCTGATTGCAATCTGCTTCATTTGTCTTTGTTGTAAATAATAAATGTGTTACTCTAAATTAAGCCTTCCCGAAGAAAGGCGGGCCGTCAGAGACTGCCGACCTCCTGCGGGCAAAACCCTAAAAAACTTAATTCGCCATCACACGCAGAGGGTGGTTTCGCCTCCGCTGAGGGACAAATCGGGTGCAAAAGTACGCATTTCTTTCGAATCTACGCACTTGGGGACCAAGTTTATGCGCCAAAACTTTGTGCCTAACCGTAAAACCGGGATGTCCAAGCGACATGGGGGAAGCTCAGAAGAGCGGATTTAGTGCAGCGCGTGCAGGTTCTGGTCGAGCTGTCCCACGCTGCCGGCTCCCACCAGCACGGTGGTCACGGTCTCATGCTGCAACACCCAGCGCAGGGCCATCTGGGCCAAGGTGCACCCCTGCGCCTGGGCTGTGCGGTTCAGCGCTTGCAGCTGTTCGAGCCGCTGCGGGGTGAGTGCCTCACGCTTCAGGAAATGCTGCTGCGCCATGCGGCTGTCGGCCGGTATGCCCTGCAGATAGCGGTCGGTGAGCAGTCCTTGGGCCAAGGGCGAAAAGGCCACGAAACCCATGCCTGCCTCGCGACAATATGACAGGATGCCTTCGTCGATAGGAGCCTGGTCGAACATGTTCAGCCGGCCCTGATAGACCAGCGGCGGGCAGTGTTGGGCCGTCAGATAGGCCACCGCCTTCCGGGTAGCTTCGAGCGGCCAGCGCGACAGGCCGACATAGAGGGCCTTGCCCTGACGCACCACATCGACCAGTGCCTGAAGGGTCTCTTCGACAGGTGTTTCGGGATCATAGCGGTGGCTGTAGAAGAGGTCTACGTAGTCCAGCCTCATGCGACGCAGGCTTTGGTCCAGACTGGCCATGAGGCTCTTGCGCGAACCCCAGTTGCCGTAGGGGCCCGGCCACATTTCATAGCCCGCCTTGGTGCTGATGAAGAGTTCATCGCGGTAGGGAGCGAAGTCAGCGGCCATGAGCCGGCCCAAGGTTTCCTCGGCTCTGCCGGGCGGAGGGCCGTAGTTGTTGGCCAGGTCGAAGTGCGTCACCCCATGGTCAAAGGCATGGCAGGCCAAGGAGCGGCTCCGCGCGAAGTCGTCGGTCTGGCCGAAGTGGTGCCAGAAGCCCAGACTGAGCCGGGGCAACAGCACACCGCTGCGCCCGCACCGCGCATACTGCATGCCGCTCGTATAGCGGTCGGCCTGCGCCGTATAGGTTGTGTTGCTGTTCAGCATGGCTGACATGTATCAAGAATGTTTAAGGGGGAGGCTACAAATCAGGTTTTAGGGGTGTTCTCACTTATTCCTATATTTATAGCCACCCCCATTTAATTAAGGGGTGTTCTATAAATTAGGTTTTATAGAATGCCCAAGAGTGAACTCACTTATTCCGGCTGCCTGCTGTTTTTTAGAGCGACCTTTTGCAAGTCTCGTCAGTCGCATAGCCCGCTATGCTCCTTCCTCCACTTACAAAATGTCATCTCTAAAAATCCAGCATCCAGCTCGGCCTAATTTATAGAACACCCCTTAACGGAAGGAGTCGGTGAGCAATTTGATTTCGATAGCCGGCGAGATGCGCTCGTAGAGTATATTGTAGACGGCATCAAGTATGGGCATGTTCACGTGGTACAGGCGGTTGATGTCCTTCATGCACTTGGTGGCGTAGTAACCCTCGGCTATCATCTCCATTTCGATCTGCGCCGACTTCACGCTGTAGCCCTTGCCTATCATGGTGCCGAATACGCGGTTGCGCGAGAAGTTCGAATAGCCCGTCACGAGCAGGTCGCCCAGATAGACTGAGTCGTAGACTTGCCGGTCGATGGGATAGACGGCACGCAGGAAGCGGTTAGTCTCCTGCACGGCATTGGCCATGAGCACACTCTGGAAGTTGTCGCCGTACTTGAGCCCGTTGCAGATGCCTGCGGCAATGGCATAGACGTTCTTGAGCACCGAGGCATACTCTATGCCGATGACGTCGAAGGAGGTTTTGGTCTTGACATAGCCCGACGCGAGCGTCTCGGAGAAGGCCTGCGCCTTTTCGATGTCGGCACAGCCTACCGTGAGATAGGTGAGGCGCGACAGGGCCACCTCTTCGGCATGGCTCGGCCCGCCCAGCACAGCCAGGTTCTCGTCGGGCACATTGTAGACCACCCTGAAGTATTCCGAACACACGAGGTTCTCGTCGGGCACGATGCCCTTGATGGCGGTCACGATGAAGTGTTCGTGGAGCTTGACCTTGAGTTTCTTCAGGTGGTTCTTCAGGTAGGGCGACGGGGTGACGAACACCAACGTGCGGCACGCGCGTGCCACCTCGTTGATGTCGGCTGTGAAGGTGATGCGGTCCGTGTCGAAACGCACGCTGGTGAGGTAAGAGGGGTTATGCCCCTGGCGCTTGAACTCTTCGATGGCATCAGTGCGACGCATATACCAATACAGATGGTCCACCTTTTCGAGGAGCATCTTGGCTATGGCCGTCGCCCAACTGCCACTGCCCAGCACGGCTATATTGCCCAAATCGTACATAGCTTGAATGCGCTGCGCGCAGGTTTAAGGAGCGTCTCACACATTCCACGCCTCGATGTCTTGGACCGAAGGCTTGGTGAGGTCGAGTTTGTACTTCTTGATGATTTCACCCAGCTGCTGCTGCACCTTCTGGGCGTTCACGTCCTTCAGGTCGGCCACCAGATAGTAGCCGGCCTTTTGCAGCAGCGGCACGAGTTCTTCGGCAATGCCCGCCTCGACATACTTGGCGGCGGCATCGCGCGGAGCTTTCTTCTCGGGTCGCATCTGGGGGAAGAGCAGCACCTCCTGAATCTGCGTCTGGCCGGTGATGAGCATCACGAGGCGGTCTATGCCGATGCCAATGCCCGATGTGGGCGGCATACCGTACTGCAAGGCGCGCAGGAAGTCCTGGTCGATGAACATGGCCTCGTCGTCGCCCTTCTCTGAGAGGCGGAGCTGCTCCTGGAAGCGTTCTTCCTGGTCGATGGGGTCGTTGAGCTCGGAGTAGGCGTTGGCCAGCTCCTTGCCGTTGA
>JBJEAF010000149.1:9124-11633 GCA_051868755.1 Alloprevotella sp. | reverse complement strand
CACTATGAAGCGCAGTCGTCACCCGCTCAGTGAGCATAATTATCAACTTTTCAACTATAAACTCTTCAACTATTTATCAACTATAAACTCATCAACTATTACAACCTTATAACCTAAGAAAGAGCATTAGTTCACTACTAACTGCGGGAAGTACTCGCGCAAGATGTGCTCTGCCCGTGCCAACTGTTCGGGCGTGTTCTCTTTCACTTCAGGCAACTTATACTCCCAGCCCAGTGCCTCATACTTGTGTACGCCCAGCCGGTGGTAAGGCAGCAGTTCGACGCGCTGAATCTGCTTGTAGTCCTTGAAGTGCTCGCCCAAACGGCGCAGGTCCTCTTCAAAATCGCTCAGCCCCGGCACCAGCACATAGCGCAGCCAGAAGGGATGGTCGTGCTGTTCCAGCCATTCGGCCGTGCGCAAAGTCTGCGTGTTGGGCCGCGAAGTGATATGCTCATGCCGCTCGGCATTGATTTCCTTGACATCTAACAGGATCAAGTCGGCCAGGCCGAAAAGCTCCTCCACGTGGCTGTTCCACACAGCCCCGTTCGAGTCCACACAAATGTGCAGGCCCGCTTCCTTGAGCTGCCTGAACAGCGGAACCAAAGCCTCGGCCTGCACCGTCGGCTCGCCACCCGAGAAGGTGATGCCGCCGCGCTTGCCGAAGAACGGCTTCATCGAAACCGCCTGTTCCAGAATGTAGGAAGCATCGGTCAGCTTGCTCTCGCCCACGGGGTCGATTGTGTCGGGATTGGCACAGTACAGACACTTGAAGGGGCATCCTTGCAGAAATACAACATAACGAAGTCCCGGGCCGTCGAAAGTGCCCATCGATTCATAGCTGTGAACTCTTATTTGCATGGTGAAGTAAGACAAGTAATGAAGTTTGACGGACAAAGGTAGCATAAGGAATGCGGAAAGTACTATCTTTGCACCGGAAATTTGTAACAACGCACAAAAAAACATGTCGAAAGAAACGGTTATCCTCACAGGCGACCGCCCCACCGGCCGCCTCCACATAGGTCATTATGTAGGCTCGCTGAAGCGCCGCGTCGAACTGCAGAACGAAGGTGACTTCAAGCAAATGTTCGTGTTCATTGCCGATGCACAAGCACTCACCGACAACATTGACAACCCCGAAAAGGTGAGGCAGAACGTGATCGAAGTGGCCCTCGACTACCTGGCTGCGGGACTGGACCCCGAAAAGATTACCATCTTCATACAAAGCCAGATTCCCGAACTGTGCGAACTCTCGTTCTACTTCATGGACCTCGTCACGGTGAGCCGCCTGCAACGCAACCCGACCGTCAAGACGGAGATTGGTATGCGCGGCTTTGAGTCGAGCATCCCCGTAGGCTTCTTCACCTACCCCATCAGCCAGGCTGCCGACATTGCGGCATTCCGTGCCACCACAGTGCCTGCCGGCGAAGACCAGAAGCCAATGATTGAGCAGGCCACCGAAATCGTGCGCCGCTTCAACTACATCTATGGCGACACGCTGACCGAACCCAACATCCTGCTGCCTGGCAATGCGGTATGCTGCCGCCTGCCGGGAACTGACGGCAAGGCCAAAATGTCGAAGAGCCTGGGCAACTGCATCTACCTGTCGGAAACGGCACAGGAGGTGAAGAAGAAGGTGATGTCGATGTACACCGACCCGCTGCACATCCATGTGGAAGACCCCGGACACCTGGAAGGCAACACCGTGTTTACCTACCTCGACGCTTTCTGCAAGCCCGAACACTTTGCCGCCTATTGGCCCGACTACCAGAGCTTGGACGAAGTGAAGGAACACTACCAGCACGGAGGCTTGGGCGACATGAAGGTCAAGAAGTTCCTCAACAACATCCTGCAAGAAGAGCTGGAGCCCATGCGCCAACGCCGCGCGGAGTTCGAGAAGGACATACCCGCCGTCTACGACATGCTGCGCAAGGGATGCGAACAGGCACGCAATGTGGCAGCCGACACACTCGACCACGTGCGCCGCGCCATGAAAATAAACTACTTCGATGATGCCGAACTCATTGCCGAACAAAGCCGGCGCTTTGCACGCTAACCCCTCCCCTCCAACGCGGAAGCTGGGCTGCAATCACTCCGGCACGGCATACCACGAAAGATAATTTGCCAAAAACTTTGCTCATAATCAAAAGTTTGCATACCTTTGCACCCCGAAGCGAGAAGACCCCATAAAGCACAGCTGCCAACAGCCTTGACAGCACGCCGGGACCTTCAGCCCAAACCGCCCAGGAAACAAAACAAAAAACAGCATAAACAAAATGAAAAGAACATTCCAACCCCACAACCGCAAACGAAACAACAAACATGGTTTCCGTCAGCGCATGCTGACGGCCAACGGACGCCGCGTATTGGCTGCCCGCCGCGCAAAGGGCCGCAAGAAGCTGACCGTGTCTGACGAAGTTCATGGCAAAAACTAAATATGCCTGTCGCATTGTCTGCGATACGGCATGCGAGCGATGCAAAGCACCACACTGCTTTGCATCGCTCGTTTTTT
>JBJEAF010000149.1:0-9024 GCA_051868755.1 Alloprevotella sp. | reverse complement strand
AGGGATAAGGTTATTAGGTTATAAAGTTACAGACTGAGCGGTTGATGTTTCGCCACTCTAATAGTAATATTATAACCTCATAACCTAAAACCTTATAACCTAAGAAGGTAACCTCATAACCTAAAAAATATACGCGTATTTACTCCCTGAAAAATGTTTCAACCCTTCAGCCAACCCTTCATTGTTGTTGATACTCATCGAGAAACGGGCTGAAGGATTTTGTTTTCAAACCCTTCAGGAAGGTTCAGCCTGACTTTTCCTGATTTGGGTTGACCGTTTTGACTTTTCAAAAAAACGAGCAAGCAAATAACTGCCTCACAAGGCTAAGCTATTTCTATGTCTGGGCTTGGTTAAACAACTCGTCAAGTTGTCGCGCCAAAGCCTGCGCTTGTTTGGGCTCAAGCCGAAAGTCAGGCTGAAGGGTTGGCATCCACGGCTGAATAGCCTGAAGGGTTTGAGGGACAAACCCTTCAGCCTGTTTCCCCCTGAGTATCACACATAATGAAAGGTTGGCTGAAGGGTTGAAGGATTTATCAGGCATTAAAATTACGTATAAGCGGGTGTTAGAAATCCGAAAGCAACAAGATGATAGAGCACAAATGACATAGACTGTTTTTGAGCACTTACGGCAAACAAATCCTTTGCCTCCCCAGCTCCCACCAACCGCTTGACAGGCAAAACTTGAAACGATAAACCTTAAAGTATTTGATAAAAAAGAGCTGTCTCGCGGATTTTGTCTACATTTGCAACACATAAACGACAAACAAAACCTACAACACCCCTGTTGCAACTATGTCCATATCCGAACTGTTCAAGAAACTGACCAGCCGTCTGCTGGTGGGCAACTGCCTGGGCATGGTGCTGCTCAGCCTCCTGCTGGGTGTCGCCGCCTGGATATTTATTGGTGTATACACCCACCACGGAGAGGAAATCGAAGTACCCAACGTGTGCGGTGCCGACGAGAACGTGGCCCGCAAGAAGCTGGAAGCTCTGGGACTGAAGGCCGAAGTCTCCGACACGGGTTTTGTACACAGTGCCGCCCCCTTCGCCGTACTCGAACAGTCTCTCAAGCCGGGCACCAAGGTCAAGCCGGGCCGCACGGTATTGCTCACCATCAATGCCAACGGGTCGCGACAAATCGCCCTGCCCGATGTGGCCGACAACTGCTCGCGGCGCGAAGCCGAAGACAAGCTGCGCATTCTGGGCTTCAAACTGGGGGCCACAGAGTATGTGACGGGCGATGCCGAGTGGGTGTATGGCATTAAGGTTCACGGCAAGAATGTGCCGGCCGGCACGAAAGTTTCGGTCGACACGCCCATCACGCTGGTGGTCGGTGCCGGCGGTATGGAAGATGAATACAACGGCAACGACAGTCTGGACTTTGTGCTGAACAGCTCGGGCGAAGACGAAATCGTGGAAGGCGGCGAAGGCGAAGACCACACCACCCCGGAGCCTGCACCCACCGACGAATCGCTCGAAGACGAACTCTTCTAAGCAACCGAACCTGTCCACACGAAATCCCCACCCCGCCCATGAACCAAGTTCCGAACGAACCGACCGACAGCCTCACCGATGACGAGGTGCTGGCCGAACTGAATGAAGACGATGCCGACGAAGTGCCGGCCGAACTCTATGAACACTACCGTGTAGTGGCCGACAAGGGGCAGCAGCTGCTGCGCATCGACAAGTTCCTGATGGACCACCTGAAGGACACCTCGCGCCACCGCATCCAGCTGGCAGCCAAGGCCGGCTTCGTGCATGTAAACGGCCTGCCGGTCAAGAGCAACTACCGCGTCAAGCCCCTCGACGTGGTGACGCTGCTGCTCGACCGTCCGCGTTATGAGAACCTCATTGAACCCGAGGACATTCCGCTCGACATCGTGTATGAGGACAGCGAACTGATCGTGCTGAACAAGCCCGCCGGCTTAGTGGTCCACCCGGGCTGCGGCAACTATACGGGCACACTGGTCAATGCCATAGCCTGGCACCTGCGCGACCAGCCCGACTACGACCCCAACGACCCTGCCGTGGGACTGGTTCACCGCATAGACAAGGACACCTCGGGCTTGCTGGTCGTGGCCAAGACACCCGACGCCAAGAGCAAGCTGGGCGTACAGTTCTTCAACAAGACCACCCGACGCCGCTACAACGCACTGGTATGGGGCAACGTGCCCAACGACACGGGGCGCATAGAGGGCAACATCGGCCGAGACCCGCGCGACCGCATGCAAATGGCGGTGTTCGACCCGCAGTCGGGCATAGGCAAACACGCGGTGACACACTATCAGGTGTTGCGCCGCTTCGGCTATGTGACGCTGGTGGAATGTGTGCTCGAAACCGGAAGGACACACCAGATACGCGCCCATATGAAACACCTGGGCCACCCGCTCTTCAACGATGCCCGTTACGGCGGCGACCAGATACTGCGCGGCAAGCACAGCAGCAGCTACAACAGCTTTGTCCACAACTGCTTCGCCCTGTGTCCCCGACAGGCCCTTCATGCACGCACACTGGGCTTCAAGCATCCCAAGACGGGACGCGAAATGGACTTCTCGGCCGAACTGCCACCCGACATGGCCGCACTGATTGACAAATGGGCCACTTACGTGCAAGGGGCAGGAGGCCTGACATGATTCACCGCCGGCCGACGGCCATAGTCACAGAAGAACGGCTCCCCCCCTCTCTCCCTCTGAAAACTATCCAAAACTATCCTTCAATATGAAACGGACCATAGCCATTGTTGCCGGAGGCGACTCCTCCGAACACGATGTGTCCCTGCGCTCGGCAGAGGGCATACTCTCCTTTATGGACACTGAGAAATACAACTGCTATGTAGTTGAAGTCAAATCGGGCAACTGGAAGGTACACTACGGCAACGAAATGTGCCGCATTGACCGCAACGACTTCTCATTTACCGCTACCGACGGCCGCCACGAATTTGACTTTGCCTATATCACCATTCACGGCACTCCGGGCGAAAACGGCATCATGCAGGGCTACTTTGACCTGATCGGCCTGCCCTACTCCACTGGCAGCGTGCTGGTCGAAGCACTCACCTTCAACAAGTTTGCGCTGAACAACTTCCTGCGCAACTACCCTGACCTTCATCTGTCAGACTCTATTCTGGTGAGGCGAGGCCAGCCCATCCCTGCCGACGACGAAGTAGTGGCCCGGCTGGGCCTTCCCTGCTTCGTAAAGCCCAATGCGGGCGGTTCGAGCTTTGGTGTGACCAAGGTGAAGCGGGCCGACGCACTGCGCGCCGCTATCGAGAAGGCCATGACCGAAAGCGACGAGGTGATGATCGAACGCATGATGAGCGGCACGGAAATCACCTGCGGATGCTACCGACGCGCTAATGGCGACATCACCACCCTGCCCATCACCGAAGTGGTCACCTCCCAGGAGTTCTTCGACTACGACGCCAAGTACAACGGCAAGGTCGACGAAATCACACCGGCACGCATCGCACCCGAAACGGCTGAAAGGGTGAGTGCCACCACCCGCCGCATCTACGAACTGCTGGGATGCTACGGCATTATCCGCATCGACTATATCCTGACCGGCGAAAAGGGCAACGAACAGGTTAATGTGCTCGAAATCAACACCACACCGGGCATGACTGCCACCAGCTTCATTCCGCAACAGGTCCGCGCAGCCTCACTCGACATGAAGGACGTGCTGAGCGAAATCATTGAAGGCAAACTGTCATAACCAACCTCTCCAACCACCCCTGTGCCATGAACATTCACGACTTTGACGACATTCGTCCCTTCCTTCCCGAAGAACTCCCGGCAGCTTATGACTCCCTGCTGGCCGACCCGCAGTTTTGCGCCATCATGATGTCGTTCTTCAAGGATGTGCCCTTCGAGGCATTGAAACAGCAGATTTATGCCTGCAAGGATTCGCTCGAACTCCAGAAACGGATTTTCTACCCCCTCATCAAGCAGCTGCTCCAGAAATGCTCCGACGGTGCCTCGCTCAACTGCATCGCCATTCGCGAATCCCGCCGTGGCGACAGCTACACCTTCATATCGAACCACCGCGACATCGTGCTCGATGCCGGACTGCTCGACGTGTTGCTGATTGACAACGGCTTCCGCACCACGGTCGAAATTGCCATTGGCGACAACCTGCTCATCCATCCCTGGATCAAGACGCTGGTGCGCATCAACAAGTCGTTCATCGTGAAGCGTTCGGTCAGTATGCGCGAACTGCTGGCCTCAAGCAGGCAAATGAGCGAGTACATGCACTTTGCCATCAACGAAAAGCACGAGAACATCTGGATCGCTCAGCGCGAAGGACGGGCCAAGGACTCGGACGACCGCACGCAGGAATCGGTGCTGAAGATGATGGCCATGGGCGGCAGCGGCAGCGTCATAGACCGGCTGAAGGCACTGAACATCGTGCCGATAGCCATCTCCTACGAATATGACCCCTGCGACTTCCTGAAAGCCAAGGAGTTTCAGCAAAAGCGCGACAATCCGAACTTCAAGAAGAGCAAGCAGGACGACCTTACGAACATGCAGACGGGCATCTTCGGCTACAAGGGCCGTGTGCAGTACTGCATGGCATCGACCGTCAACACCTGGATCGACGAACTGGCTGGCCTGCCCAAAGGAGAATTCTTCACGACTCTGGCACATCACATTGACCGCGCCATCCACACCTCCTACACGATCTATCCCATCAATTATGTGGCCGTCGACCTGCTCCGAGGCACGCAAGACTTTACCCACTGCTACACTCCCGACGAGAAGCGACGCTTCGAGCAGTATCTGCAATCGCGTCTGGACCTGATCGACCTGCCCGACAAGGACGAAGAGTTCCTGCGCCGCTCCATGCTGACCATGTATGCCAATCCGGCCATCAACAAACGGAAGACTGTGACCAAGGAATGAAAAAGCTGGCTGCACTTCTGGCCGCGCTGGGTGTCATGGCGGCCTGCTCCGACGACCCTACGCCCCTGCCTGACTACCAGCAGACACTGGCTGACCTGCCCACCGACCCCTCGGGCTGTACCGACCGGCTGATACTGGACAACGGCAGCAGCCTCTCGCTGACCCAGACCGTGAACGGGCTCAAAGCTGACACGCTGTACCGCGTGCTGGCCATGATGGCACAGGAAGGCTCGACCGCCCGCCTGCGCAGCTGCTCCCAGCTGCTGGCACCGCCCGTTGTGGAATACCGTGACTCCAAGCTCACAACCGATGCGGTCAGCGTAGTGGCCTGCTGGCAAACAATGCGCTACATCAACCTGCAGCTCAGTTTCATGGGGACAGCTCAGGGTACACACCTGTTTGGCTTCCACCGCCGCGAGCTGGTGGAGAATGCCGACGGCAGCCGAACCCTGCACGTGTTGTTGCTGCACGACAAGCACAATGACCCGGCCCACTACAGCCGGCAGACCTTCCTTTCGCTGCCCTTGCTCCCCCTGCAAGAAACGTTGCGCTCCGGCACCGACTCGCTGCACCTCACCGTCGGCACGCCAGACGGCGAAAGGACGTACCGCTTCGGGCTGTAGCAGCCGCCTCGCACCGTGTTGCCCAGACTTTTCTTCCTCACCACCACCCGCTACCCACTGCCATGCCCATTCCCTTTCATCCGCTCTCGCTGGCCGACCAGGAGGCCGTCAGGAAACAGGTGCACGACTCCGAGTGCCGCAACTGTGACCTCAACTTCATGAACCTGCTCAGCTGGCGCTTCCTGTACGATACGGAAGTGGCTGTCTACAAGGACTGGCTGCTCTTCCGCTTCAAGGCCGACGGGCACAACGCCTACATGGCCCCTGTGGGCAACGGAGACTGGCGTGACATTGTGGCCGAGATGCAGGCCGATGCCCAGGCGCTGGGCCACCCTTTCCTGATGCTCGGCGTGTGTGACACCCCAGTAGCCTGTCTCGAAGAGGCCATGCCGGGCTACTTCTATGCCAAGGCCGACCGCGACTTTTCAGACTACATCTACCTGCGCGAATCATTGGCCACACTCGCCGGCAAGAAGATGCAGGCCAAGCGCAACTTTGCCAACCGCTTTGCCCGGCTTTACCCTGACTACCGCTTCGAACCGCTACAACCCTCACACTTCGACGAATGTATAGAACTGTCGCAGCGGTGGGATAGCGAAAAACAAGGTTCATCGGCTCACGGCAACTACACAGGACAGACCGAACTGCAATCCATGCAAACGGTGTTTGACCACTGGGACGCGCTCGGCGGACAAGGAGGCACCATTTGGGTGGACAACCGGCTGGCCGCCTTCACCTACGGCGCTCCTGTCAACCACGACACCTTTGATGTGTGCGCCGAAAAGGCCGATGCGGCCTATGAAGGCATCTATGCCACACTCTGCCGCGACTTTGCACGCACCATCCCACCGTCCTACACCTATATAAATAGGGAGGAAGACCTGGGCATCGACGGCCTGCGCCAGTCGAAGCTGTCGTACCACCCCCACACGCTGCTGCACAAATACACTGTGATGACCAAGCACCCCATGGGTGCTGCCCCGACGGTCTCTCCCTCCCTCTCATTTCAATAGACTACCATGCTTCTCACCCCCGAAGAAATAAAAAGCCAAACCCGTCAGCTGTGGCGCGAGTGCTTCGAAGACCCCGAAGCCTTCCTCGACATCTACTTTGCCGACAAATACACCGATGAGAACAACCTCACCGTGCGCCAGAGCGGCCAGGTCGTGGCCGCCATGCAGCTGCTTCCCTACCGCCTGACCTTCTACGGCAATGTGCAACATGCCGGCTACGTGTCAGGACTGGCGACCCTGCCAGCCCACCGAAACCGGGGCTATGCCACCAACCTGCTGCACGAAGCCCACCGCCGCCTGTTCAGGCAAGGCGCAACACTCAGCTTCCTCATTCCCTCCAATGAGGAAATGCGCAAGTTCTACGAACGGCCGGAACACGGCAACTACTGGACCTCCGTCTACCGTCAGGAACTGCCACTCGATGTGTCGCACGACGGTCACTTCGACAAGATCGAAGTGAGCCGCCCCGATGAGTGGCCCCAGGAACTGTATGTCTTCTACCACCGCATGACCGCCGAGCTTCCCTTCATGGTCCACCCTTCCGAGTCGGACTTCTTTGCCGCACTCGAAGCGGCCGACTTGGAAGACGGCTATGTGTTGGTAGCCCGCCGCAAACGCCGCATGGTGGGCTTCTGCCTGGCAGTGAAAGAGCCCAACGGACGGGTCTATGTGCGCACACTGGCCATCAGCGAAACGGCAGCACGGGCTGCCTTTGTCGACTACCTGTGCCGCCACTGCGGAGTAGACCAGGTGTTCCGCCGCTTCGGCACACCGGGATCGCTCAAGAACACCACCCCTTACGCCATGGCACGCGTCATCAACGTGCCTCGCTTTCTGGGCAGCATCGCAGCCTCCAATCCCGGCTTCCAGCTGCACATCGGTGTGGACTGCGACCTGGACATTCCCGAGAACAACGGCTGGTACAGAGTGGAGCAGGGCAAAGTGAGGCTCACTGACCTGCAGCCGCCCAGCATCGTCACGCCGGGCGGACTGGCCGCCATGTTTATGGCCGCACAGCCCATGGTGATGGACCTGTTGCTGGACGAATGACCACGCTGAGCGGCACCTTTCTGGCCCTTCCCCGGCCTGACACATTTTCGCCGCACTCCACTTCTGCCCCTACTCCCCCCCCAATCTCAAACAAACCCACCAGCGCCCAGCGCCTCCTGTCATGAAAAAGTTGCAACTTATCCCTCTCCTGCTCTCCTGCCTCGCCCCACTCGGACTGAGCGCACAGACCGCCATGGAACTGAAGCAGCAATCGCTCTCCAAGTGGAACATTGGCAGTGCCCAGTACAGCGGCATCACGCATCTGGACGAGAACCGCTATGCCGTGGTCAGCGACAAAGAGCCGTCCGACGGCTTCTTCCTGTTCCGCATCGACCAGCACCCCCAAACGGGTGAAGTGACCAACGTCTATCTGGAAGGATTCAGAGGAAACGCCAAGCCTCACGTGAATGCCCAGGGCATATGCAAGCGCGACTGCGAAGGCATTGCCTGGTTTGCGCCTGCCGGCACCCTCTTCATCAGCGGAGAGGGCGACCAGCAGATTCTGGAATATGCCCTCGACGGACAGCCCACGGGGCGCAAACTGAACGTGCCTGCCGTCTTTGCCCTTGACAAGATAGTACCAAACTACGGTTTCGAGGCTTTGACCTACAGCCCCGAGACACACCGCTTCTGGACTACCACCGAAAGCACGCTGAAGGCTGACGGCGATGCTGCCGGACCGCTCTACCCCGGCCTCAACAACCTGCTGCGCCTGCAAGCCTTCGACGACAACCTGCAACCCGTGGCCCAGTATGCCTACCGCATGGCTCCCGGACGCACCGATGACTTTGGCAAAATTTATGCTTTCGGCGTGACGGCACTGACAGCCCTGCCTGATGGCAAACTGCTCGTGCTGGAACGCGAGGCAAACGTGACCGCCGGCGGGCTGAGCAGCGAAGTGCAGTGCAAACTGTTCTTGGTTGACCCCACTCAGGGACACCAAATCGACAGCAGCGTCTCCCTCCAGAAGCTCGACCCCAACCATTTCCTCGTCAAGAAGCTGCTGGCAAGCTGGAAAACGGCCGCACAGCCGCTCAAGCTGAACTTTGCCAACTATGAGGGCATGTGTCTGGGCCGCACCCTGAACGACGGACGCCGCACCCTGCTCTTGGTCAGCGACTCCCAAGGCGGCTACAGCAAAGGCCCCTTCCACCTGAAGGACTATATCAAGGTGATCGTGCTGGGCGAGTAATTCTCCCGCCACAGCAATCTGTCCGCAACGGTAGCCTTCTATACCGAAATGAAAGCCGTATGTCTGGCAGGTCACAGCCCCTGCACACGGAATTTTTGGCTCAAGCCGAAATCCCGGTGCATTTATAAAAATCGAGAGGACAAAGTGTCAAATTATTTGGCGAATAGTTTCACTATCCGGAAGATGAAGAAATAAACGAGTTTCGCAAGTTATCGATGAAAGATTACATACGTTCAAGGCACGCCCCG
>JBJEAF010000148.1:0-2917 GCA_051868755.1 Alloprevotella sp. | reverse complement strand
CGCTTACATTCACACATTTATCCAAGAATCATGCACCGGGATTTCGGCTTGAGCCGTTATTTCTGACTTTTCGGCCGGCTAAACGTGCAGCAGGGCTGCCACATCTTCGGCAATCAGCGTATCGACCAGTCTGTTTGCGGCCAGGAACTCCTGCGGGTCATAGCGGTCGGCAAACTCCTTCTTGGCACCGTAGCACAGGGTCCGCATGGCCGACGGGCCATAGTGGCGGGCTATCTTCTCGCCGAAGCCACCTTCGAGCGCACCGTCTTCGAGCGTAACCACCACGCTGTGGTCGGCCTGGAGACTGTCTAACAGGGCGGTGTCTACCCCCGAGATGAAGCGCGGATTGACTAACGTGGCATGGATGCCCTGAGCCTCCAACAGCCGGCAAACACTTGCGCCGAGTGCGAAGAAATTGCCGAGAGCCAGTATCGCCACATCCTGGCCGCGGTTCACCACCTCGTACTTGTTCAGGTCTGCATAGTCTGCCGGCACGGGACGTGTGGCAGGTACAGTCGGTCCGACAGGCACGCGGATGGCCACAGGGTGGTCCTTGTAGCCGATGCTCCAGTCGAGCATGGCGAGATACTCCTCCCGGTTGGTCGGGGCGAGATATACGAGGTTCGGAATGTTGCAAAGCAGGGGAATGTCGAAGTGGCACAGGTGGGTCACGTCGGTCATCGTCGAGAGCGAGCCCCACAGCACAAGCAGCGTGGCGGGGTTGTCGTTGATGCAGAGGTCTTGGGACAGCTGGTCGTAGGCACGCTGGATGAACGAGCTGCACACGCCGAACACCGGCTTGCCTCCGGCCTTGGCGATGCCGGAGGCCAGTGCGACGGCATGTTCCTCGGCGATGCCCACATCGACAAACTGCTTGCCAGCCTCCTGCCGGCGTTCGGGAGTCCAGTTCCAGATGCCCGGCGTTCCGGCCGTGATGGCACAGAGCGTCGAGTCCTGCTTCATCCGTTCGAGCAGGTGGGCGGTGGTCAGTTCGTCGTAGGTTTCAGCCGTAAACGGATGCAGCAGTTCGCCGGTCGCGATGTCGAAGGGCGCGCTCCAGTGCCAGCGTTCCTTGTTCTGCTCGGCGAGTTCGTAACCCTTTCCCTTCAGCGTGTTGATGTGTACCACCACGGGGTGGTCCGTGTCCTTTACCTGCCGGAAAGCCTTGATCAGCGCGGCGAGGTCATTGCCCTGGCCGACATACACGTAGTCCAAGCCCATGGCACGGAAGAGGTTGTTGCTGCAAGTGCCGTTTGACAGCCGGAGTTCTTCGAGATTACGGTACAGGCCGCCGTGGTTCTCGGCTATGGACATCTGGTTGTCGTTCACCACGATGATGAAGTTCGTGCCCAGTTCGGCGGCCCAATCCAGCCCTTCGAGCGCCTCGCCGCCGCTGAGCGAACCGTCACCGATGACGGCAATCACGTTTCCCTTTTCTCCCCTCAGGTCGCGGCCCTTGGCCAGTCCGCCGGCCAGACTGACCGAAGTGGAGGTGTGACCGATGACGAAATGGTCGTGTTCGCTCTCCGACGGTTCGCTGTAGCCCGACACGTCGTCGTAGCGGTCTGCATGCAGAAAAGCCTCCACGCGCCCCGTGAGCATTTTGTGCGGATAACTCTGGTGCGACACGTCGAAGACCATCTTGTCCTTGGGCGAGTCGAACACATAATGCATGGCGATGGTGGCCTCCACCATGCCCAGGTTAGGGCCGCAGTGACCGCCGTGGCGGCTGACCTTCTCGATGAGCAGCGTGCGGATTTCGACGGCCACTTCTTTCATTTCCTCCAGCGTGAGACGCTTCACGTCGGCCGGAGACTGGATGTTTTCTATAAGCATGTGATAGTTGTGTGGAAAGGTTTGGAGTTTGGAGTTTAGAGTTTAGGGTTTAGAGTGAGGTGGTGTTATAAAAAGATTTTCCCCTGTCGTGATAGGGGGCAAGGGGCAGCCGGCCCGAAAGGCAGGCATTAGCCGATTTTGCGGAACTGGTTGGGTGTCTGGCCCGTATGCTGCTTGAAGAAGCGCACAAAGTGTTGCGGATAGTCGAATCCGAGACGCTCGGCAATCTGGTTCACTGTCAGCAGCTCGTCGTTGAGTTGCTCCTTGGCCACGGTGAGCAGGCGGGCGTTGATGAAGTCCTTGGCTGTATGCCCCGTTTCGGTCTTGACCAACTGGCCGAAATAGCCGGTCGACAGGTTGCACTTGTCGGCGAAGTAGCCCACGGTGGGCAGTCCCTCCCTGTGTGCCTTGTTCAGCATATAGTCGCGCAGCATCTGGTCGAACTGCTTGACGATGGAGTGGTTGATTTCCTCGCGCGTGATGAACTGGCGGTCGTAGAAGCGCAGGCAGTAGTTGAGCAGCAGCTCGATGTTCGACACGATCAGCTCGCGCGTGTGGTTGTCGATAGGGTGTTGCAGCTCGGCGTCGATGAGGTCGAGCACCTGCTTGAACACGTTGACCTCCGCCTCCGACAGGTGCAGCGCTTCGGTGCTGCTGTAGGAGAAGAACTCGTAGCGTTGCATGTGGCGGCTCAGGGCCGTGCGGTGCAGAAAGTCGGGATGAAACAGCAGGCCCATACAGCGCGGGCGGACGCTTTGGTCAGTCACCTCGACCGTCACGGTCTGTCCGGGTTCAAAGGAGGTGACCGTCTGCTCGTCGAAGTCGTAAGGCGTGCGACCGTAAGAGAGGTTGCAGCCTTTGGTCTCCTTCAGCCAGATGGCATACACGCCGTAGTGTATCTGCGACTTGGCCGCGGCGGTGTAGTTGTTCCGTTTCAAGTGTACGACGGTGACCAACGGGTGAAGGGTGCTTATGCCATAGTAGTCGTTGACCTGTTGTATGGTGTCGAAGTCTATTTTGTCCATGTATATATATAATAAGGAGTAAACTGCCTGTAAGACGGTGCAAGATTACGGCTTTA
>JBJEAF010000147.1:0-11739 GCA_051868755.1 Alloprevotella sp. | reverse complement strand
GTTGTCAAGCCAACCTGAGACGGTGTTGCACTATCTTTAAATAAGACAGGCTGCGCTCACCTTGCACTATCTTTAAATAAGACAGGCTGCGGCTCGGCAGTGGAAAGAAAAAAACTGCGTTGTTTTCTTTCCGCTGCGCTCACCTTGCACTATCTTTGCCCGCAATATGAGCATCACATCTATTATACGCCCCTTCTTCCTGCGCCGCGCGCGACAAATCGAACGCTACGCCGAACACACCGAAGAGATTCAGCGTGAGGTGTTGCGCGCACTGATGCGCCGCGCACAGGACACGGAGTGGGGCAGGCTGTACGGCTACGCCGAAACGGACTGCTACGAGGAGTTCAGACAGCGCGTGCCGCTCTGCTCCTACGAGGAGCTGAAGGGCTATATCGAACGCATGAGGCGCGGCGAGAAGGACGTGCTGTGGCCCGGAAGGGTGAAATGGTACGCCAAATCGTCGGGCACGACGGCCGACAAGAGCAAGTTCATACCGGTCAGCCCACAGGGGCTGAAGGACACGCACTATGCCGGCGGACGCGATGCGGTGGCGCTGTACCTGAAGAACCACCCGGAGAGCCGCCTGTTAGACGGCAGGGCCCTGATTCTGGGCGGCTCGCACGCACCGAACTATAACCTCAAGGGCTCGCTCGTGGGCGACCTGAGTGCGATTCTGATCGAGAATATCAACCCGGCGGTGAACCTGCTGCGCACGCCAGGAAAGCGCGTGGCACTGCTGGAGGACTTCGAGCTGAAGCGCGACCTCATCGCGCAGACGGCCATGGGCCAGCGGGTGACGAACCTCTCGGGCGTGCCGTCGTGGATGATGGCGGTCCTGAAGCAGGTGCTCGAACGGTCGGGCAAGGAGCGCATCGACGAGGTGTGGCCGCATCTGGAGGTGTTCTTCCACGGCGGAGTGGCCTTCACGCCTTACCGCGAACAGTACAGGCGGCTGATGGGCCCGAAGGTGAACTACATGGAGACGTACAACGCCTCGGAGGGCTTCTTCGGTCTGCAGAATGACCCGGACGACGGGGCGATGCTGCTGATGCTGGACTACGGCGTGTTCTACGAGTTCGTGCCGCTCGAAGAGCTGGGACGACCTCAGCCGGCGGCGGTGCCGCTGTGGGAGGTGGAACCGGGGCGGAACTACGCCATGGTGATTTCGACCTCGTGCGGCCTGTGGCGTTACCTGATTGGCGACACGGTACGCTTCACTTCGGTACAACCCTACAAGTTTGTGATCAGCGGGCGCACGAAGAGCTTTATCAATGCCTTCGGCGAGGAGCTGATTGTGGACAACGCGGAACGGGGCCTGCAAGAGGCCTGCCGCCTGACGGGGGCTGTGGTAAACGAGTATACGGCGGCACCGGTGTTTATGGACGGCGAGGGACGCTGCCGCCACCAATGGGTAGTGGAGTTCGACGTGCCGCCCGCCGACACGGAGGAGTTCGCCGAACTGCTCGACAAGGCACTGCAGGCGGTCAACTCGGACTATGAGGCAAAACGCCGCAAGGACATCACGCTGCAACGGCTCGAACTGCTGCCGGCCCGCAAAGGGCTCTTCGACGACTGGCTGAAGAGCCGCGGCAAACTGGGCGGACAACACAAGGTGCCGCGCCTGTGTAACGACCGCACGGTAATCGAGCAGATACTGGACATGAGATGAGCAAAGCATCCTGCTTGGCTCAGTTGAAAGTTTATAGTTGAAGAGTTTATAAGAATAGTATTTGAAAGGATGCTCCATCCACTCAGTGAGCATTCTTATAAACTTCTCAAACTCTCAACTATAAACTTTCTACTATAAGAACTATGATTCCGCATGAAACGCACTGACATAACGCTGCTGCTGCCGGCCCTGTTGCTGCTACTGGCTGCAGCGTGCGCCAATCCTGGAAGCGGGCCGGACGGCGGACCGTACGACGAGACACCGCCCAAGATCGTGGCCATGCAGCCTCCGCTCGGGGCGGCACGCCAACAGGCCAAGAAGCTGACCATCACGTTTGACGAAATGGTGAAGATTGAGAACGCGCAGGACAACATCGTGTTCTCGCCGCCGCAGGTAGAGATGCCCGAAATCAAGACGTCGGGACGCAACATCTCCGTGACGCTCTTGGACTCGCTGAAGGCGAACACGACCTACACGATCGACTTCAGCGATGCTATCGTGGACAGCAACGAGGGCAACCCGCTGGGCAACTTCACCTACTTCTTCTCTACGGGCGAGACGGTGGACACGATGGAGGTGGCGGGCTATGTGCTGGCTGCCGACAACCTGGAGCCGCTGAAGGGCATCACCGTGGGACTGCACAGCAACCCGGCCGACTCGGCCTTCACGGCCCTGGCGTTCGACCGTGTGGCGCGCACCGACGGCGACGGTCACTTCGTGGTGAAGGGGGTGGCACCGGGCGACTACCGCATTTATGCGCTGCGCGACATGGACGGCGACTACCGCTACACGCGGGGCGAACTGCTGGCGTGGCTTGACGAACCGATAAGGCCAGGAGCCTTTGCCGACGTGAGGCAGGACACGCTGTGGGCCGACACAGTCCACATCGACACAATCATGACGGTGCCCTTCACGCACTTCACGCCCGACGACGTGGTGCTGCTGGCCTTCACGGAGCGCAACCCGACGTGCCAGCTGCTGAAGACGCTGCGCGAGCCGGAGTGGTTCAGGCTCTTCTTTACCGCACCGATGGAACGGATGCCGCAGGTGAGGGGACTGAACTTCGATGACCGGGACGCCTTCGTGGTGGAGCACTCGGCAGGCTTCGACACGCTGACTTTCTGGCTGCGCGACACGGTCTTGGTGAACCAGGACACGCTGCAGGTGGAACTGGCCTACGAGGCTACGAACGACTCGGTGACGGCGCCTTACCTACAGACGGACACGCTGGAGTTGGTGCCGAAACTGACCTACGAGCGGCGTATGAAGCTGCGCGAAAAGGAGCTGGAGCGGTTCCAGAAGGCACTGGAGCGGCGGCACAAGCGGGGTGACTTTTCACAAGAGACACCGCCGGCCGAGCCGCTGAAGGTGCAGTTCGACATCGTGGCGAAGCTGGCCCCGGACCAGAACCAGCACTTCAGGCTGCCCGAACCTGCGCTGAAGGTGGACACGTCGGGCATCCACCTCTTCCTGCAGGTGGACTCGCTCTATGAGGAAGTGCCCTTCAGGCTCGAACGGGACTCGCTGGCGCTGCTCGACTACACGCTGCGCGGCGCATGGCGGCCGGGACAGAAGTATGTGCTGAATGTGGACTCGGCCTGCATCACGGGCATTTCGGGCAGGGTGAACCTGCCGAGCGACAGCCAGTTCAGCATCGCAGGGCCGGAGGACTTCGGCGCGCTGTTCCTCCTGTTGCCCGATGCTGACTCGACGGCGGTGGTACAGCTGCTGTCGGCGAGCGAGAAGGTGATGAGGCAAGTGGCCGTGGAGGAGGGTAGGGCAGACTTCTTCTACTTGGAGCCGGGCGAGGTGTACGTGAAACTCTTCAACGACCGCAACCGGAACGGACGCTGGGACGAAGGCTCGTATGCCGAGAAGCGCCAGGCGGAAGAGGTGTACTACTTTCCACAAAAATTCAACATCCGCGCCAACTGGGACCTGGAACAGACATGGAAGCTTGGCGACATGCCGCGCTTCCGCCAAAAGCCCCGGGAACTGATCAAGCAGAAGGAGGACAACAAGAAGACTACGCCCAAAAACCGCAACGCGGAACGGGAAAGAGCGAAGAGAGCATCATAGAAGATTGCTTTCCTCCGGTTATAAGGGATAAGGTTATAATGTTACTACTTGAGCGATGGAAGCACTATTAGTAGACAAGCGTTCAAGGCACGCCCCAAAGGGACGCGCCTTGAACGCTTGGTGGCCATATAAACTTTAAATGATAAACTCTTCTACTCGAACATCTGCCTTATAACCTAATATCTCATAACCCAAGAATATCCCCAACACAAATAGCATACACGATGAAAACAATGAAGAAACTGGTGCTGATGCTCGCCCTGGCGGCCTCGGCCTGCATAACGGCACGGGCACAATGCTCGTCGGACAATACGGCCTTCAAAAGCGGCGAAACGCTCATCTACGACCTATACTTCAACTGGAAGTTCGTATGGGTGAAGGTGGGCACGGCCTCAATGAACACCACGCAGACTACCTACGGCGGCGAACCGGCCTACCGCTCGTATCTCATCACGCGAGGCTCGAAGAAGGCTGACAACATCTTCGTGATGCGCGACACGCTGATGGCCTACACGGGCCTCGACTTGGTGCCGAAGTACTATGTCAAAAAGGCGCTTGAGGGTGACACCTACCGCAAGAACGAGGTGTGGTATTCCTATCCCTCGGGCAAGTGTGCCGTGAAGATGCGCTACCAGCGCGACAACAATGCGCCGAAGCTGAACAACTATTCGAGCAAGTACTGCGCCTTCGACATGATCAGCATGTTGATGCGCGCCCGCTCCTTCTCGGCCGAAGGCATGAAGGTAGGACACCGCATCAACTTTCTCATGGCCGACGGCAGGGAATGCGAATGGAAGGCCATCGTCTACCGAGGCAAGAAGAAGTTCAAGATGGAGAACAGCTCCACCACTTACCGCTGCCTCGTGTTCTCGTTTGTCGAAAAGGACAAGGATGACGGCAAGGAAAAGGATATCGTGACTTTCTACATCACCGACGACAAGAACCACCTGCCCGTACGACTCGACATGAACCTGAACTTCGGCACGGCCAAAGCCTTCCTGACCGGAGCTCGCGGACTGCGAAACCCGCAGGAGGCAAAGGTAAAATGAAAACTAAGTATTAGGTATTAGTGATTAGGGATTAAGTTGTTCTTACCCTCAAACCTCAACAAAAACTTTATCACTAATCACTAATACCTAATACTTGATTTACTGTGATTAGGATGTTCTCGTCCTTGGTCATCTCAGGAAGAACTTTATCACTAATCACTAATACTTGATTTACTGTGATTAGGATGTTCTCATCCTTAGTCATCTCAGGAAGAACTTTATCACTAATCACTAATACCTAATACTTAAATAACGTGTTCCTGCTGATAGACGCAAAGATTCCCTATATGCGCGGGCTGGCCGAACGGTTGGGCCGTGTGCGCTATGTGAACGGGGCCGACATCACGCCCGAGGATGTGCGCGAGGCCGACGTACTCATTGTGCGCACCCGGACACGCTGCGACCGCAGGCTGCTCGAAGGCTCGCGGGTGAAGTTCATAGCCACGGCTACCATAGGCTATGACCACCTCGACACGGCCTACCTGGCGCAACGCAGAATCGGTTGGGCCAACTGCCCGGGATGTAACGCGGGGAGCGTGGGGCAGTATGTGGAATGTGTGCTGCTGCTGCTTGCCGCCCACGGCTGCTGGAACGACGGACCGCTCCTGCCCGCCGAAGTGCCCGCCACGAAGATTGACACCAGTGTATTCAAGCGGCTCACGCTGGGCATTGTGGGCGTGGGCCATGTGGGCACGGAGGTACTGCGCGTGGCGCGGCGGTTAGGCTTCGGCCGCGTACTGCTGTGCGACCCGCCGCGGGCCGAACGCGAAGGGGGCACGGCGTGGGCCACACTCGACGAGGTAGCGAGGGAGTGTGACGTGGTGAGCTTTCACACGCCGCTGACCCCGGCTGCAGAGCCTCACGGCACGTTCCATCTGGCCGGCGAACGCTTCTTCGCGCAGCTCAAGCGCGGCGCGGTAGTGTTGAACACGAGCCGCGGAGAGGTGGTCGACACAGCTGCGCTCAAGGCGGCACTGGACGGAGGCAGCCTGCGCACGGCGGTCATCGACACTTGGGAGAACGAACCGCAGATTGACCGCGAACTGCTGCAGCGCGTCTTTCTGGGCACACCGCACATTGCGGGCTACAGTGCCGACGGCAAGGCGAACGGCACGCGCATGGCCTTGCAGGCCGTGGCCCGCCATTTCGGCCTTGACGATGCCTTCTGCCGCTTGGTGGCTCCGCCCGACCTGCCGCCCGACTTCAGCTATCTGCCGAAGGCCACGGCCGACATCACGGGATGCGAAGCCCTGCGCCTCTATGACCCTACACGCGACAGCATGGACCTGAAGGCTCACCCCGAACAGTTCGAAATGCTGCGCGGAAACTATCCGCTGAGGCGAGAGATATTTTTCAATGTATAATGAATAATGTATAATGAGGCCTACGGCCATGACATCGGCGCAGCCCGCATTATAAATCATTAATCCATTTTCTATGAAATGAGCAGAAAGATAGAAAGCCGCATCACGCTGGCAGGCTCACTACTCGTGGTGGTCGCCCTGCTGGTGTACTTCATGCCGCGCGAAAGCAAGTTCGGCTATGAATACGAACAGGGCCGCCCGTGGCGGTACAGCTCGCTCATCGCCCCGTTCGACTTCCCCGTGTACAAAACCAAACAGGAGGTCGAGGCCGAACGCGACAGCGCGCTGCGCGACTTCATGCCCTTCTTTTCGGAAAACACCGCACTGCCCCAACGGCTGATGGTGAGTTTCAGGGCCGACTTCCTGCACGGCAAGTTCAAGGATGTGCCCATAAGCTACCTGACACACATCGAACGGCTGCTCGCCGAGGTCTACGACAAAGGCATCGTGTCGACCGAACAGATGTCGCTCATGGCACAGAACCGCACGCCCGGCCTGCGGTTGGTGGAGGGTACTGAGGCCATTTCACACACGCTGAGCGAACTCTTCTCGACCCGCTCGGCCTATGAATACATCATGCACGCCGACACCGTGCGCTTTCCGCGCGACATGATGGCGCGCTGCAACATCAACGAGTATTTAGAGCCGAACCTGCTCATCGACAGTGTGAAGACGCGCACCGCCCGCGAAGACGTCATCCAGTCGGTGTCGCCTGCATCGGGCATGGTGCAGAGCGGCCAGCGCATCATCGACCGGGGCGAAATCGTCTCACCGCAGCAATACCAAATCCTACAGTCGTTCGAGCACGAGAGCGTGCGGCGCAACGACCCCTCGAAGGGCTACTGGCTGATTCTGCTGGGCCAGACCCTCTTTGTGGGCAGCGTGCTCGTGGCTTTCGCCTTCTACCTGCGCCTGTTCCGCCGCGACTATCTCGAATCGCCCCACAGCATCCTGCTGATGAGTTCGCTCATCGCCATTTTCCCGCTCATTACCTACCTCATGGTGGCACGGGGCGTGTTTAACGTCTACCTCGTGCCCTACGCCATGGTGCCTATCTTCATCCGCATCTTTCTCGACTCGCGCACGGCCTTCATGGCCACGGTGTGCACGGTGGTGCTGTCCTCGCTCGTGTTGCACACCAACTACCAGTTTACCGTGGTGCAGCTCGTGGCGGGCATGACGGCCATCAGCGCGCTGAAAGACCTCACCGAACGCTCGCAGTTAGTGCGCGTGGTGTTTGAGGTGGCAGCGGCCAGCGCCGTGGTGATGCTGGGCTACGACCTGTCGCAGGGCATCGACCTGGATCACCTCGACCCGACGCTCTACGTGTGTATCGCGGTGAACGGCACGCTGCTGCTCTTTGCCTACCCGCTCATGTATCTCATCGAGAAACTGTTTGGCTTCACCTCCAGCGTGACGCTGGTAGAGCTGTCGAACACGAACAACACCGTGCTGCGCCGCATGTCGAAGGTGGCACAGGGTACCTTTGCCCACTCGCTGCAAGTGGCCAACCTGGCTGCCGAAGTGGCTGACAAAATCGGTGCGAAGCCGCAGCTCGTGAGAACGGGAGCTCTCTACCACGACATCGGCAAGATGCTGAACCCGGCTTTCTTCACCGAAAACCAGACGGGCGTGAACCCGCACGACGAGCTGACCGAGGAACGTTCGGCACAAATCATCATCAGCCACGTGACCGAAGGACTGCGCCTGGCCGACAAGTACCACCTGCCGAAGGTGATACGCGACTTCATCAGCACCCACCACGGACGCTCGACCACGAAATACTTCTACATACAGTGGAAGAACAACCACCCTGACCAGGAACCCGATGAGGCGGTCTTCACCTATCCCGGCCCGAATCCCTTCACCCGCGAACAGGCCATCCTGATGATGTGTGACGCCGTGGAGGCCAGTTCGCGCTCGCTGAAGGAGGTGACCGAGGAGAGCCTGAAGGAACTCGTCGACCGCATCGTCGACGGACAGATGCAGGCGGGCTACTTCAAGGAATGCCCCATCACCTTCCGCGACCTGTCACAAGCCAAGCGCGTACTGGTGGAAAGCCTCAAGACAATCTACCACACCCGCATTGCCTACCCCGAACTGAAGCCGAAAACCGAAGAACAACCCGCCACACCGCGCCGCACCTACTTCTTCAGCCGAAGGGCAGGGCAGTGAGGAGGAGGAGAAGAGAGTTGAAAGTTTAAAGTTGAGAGTTGAAAGTCGAGAGTTTAAAGCTTATAAGAATAGTTACTGAGCGAGTGATTACCGCGCATCATAGTGACCTTATAAACTTTAAACTATAAACTTTCAAACTTTAACTATAAACTTTAAACTCTAAACTTTCGACTCTTCAACTCTAAACTTTCAACTTTTCTTACCTTAAACATTAGCAAAAGCAAATAAAATCATTTACTTTTGCCAGAGAAAACCGTAGTCGCAAGCACGCAACGGCTGGCAGCGTGCCATTTCGCCGCCCCAGACCATGCACCACGCTGCCCGGACAAGCCTCAAAGACCTTGCATTCCCGCCAACGTGGCCTGCCTCTTCGACCAAGCATCTAATATCTAATATTCACCAAATATCAACTTAATTCAAAACATCTTCTATGTGGTTAACTAATTCATCCATCGGACGGAAGGTAATCATGTCGGTAACCGGCATTGCGCTCATTCTGTTCCTCACGTTTCATGGTTGCATGAACCTGGTGGCCCTCTTCTCGAAGGAAGGCTATAACCTGGTGTGCGAAATGCTTGGCGCCAACTGGTATGCCGTGGCCGCTACGGTGGGCCTGGCCGTGCTCGTTGCCCTGCACTTCATCTATGCCATCATCCTGACCCTTCAAAACCGCAAGGCCCGCGGCAGCAACCGTTACGCTGTCACGCAGAAGCCCGAAAAGGTTGAATGGGCCTCGCAGAACATGCTCGTGCTCGGCATCATCGTCGTGCTCGGCCTGCTGCTACACCTCTACAACTTCTGGTACAACATGATGTTTGCCGAACTCGTAAACGGCGGCATGCCCTTCGTCAACGAAGTGGAAAGTGCCTCCGACGGCTACAGCCTCATGGCCCTCACCTTCAGCTGCCCGGTCTACACCGTGCTCTACCTCGTATGGTTCGCCGCCATCTGGTTCCACATGACCCACGGCTTCTGGAGTGCCTTCCAAACCCTGGGCTGGAGCGGCAAGATCTGGTTCTGCCGCTGGCGCGCCATCGGCACCGTCTACGTTACCGTGCTGATGCTCATCTTCGCAGTGGTAGCCCTGAAGTTCGCCTTCTGCGGCGGTTGCTGTGCAGCTGCCTGCGCTGCCTGACACGCTCAACGGCCGGACTGCATCCGGCCATTCACTCCACCAACAAATAATCAAGAAACATTATGGCTAACATAGATTCCAAAATCCCCGAAGGTCCTATTTCTCAAAAGTGGACCAACTATAAAGCTCACCAGAAGCTGGTGAACCCCGCCAACAAGCGTAAGCTCGACATCATCGTTGTGGGCACCGGTCTGGCCGGCGCATCGGCTGCCGCCTCACTGGGCGAAATGGGCTTCAAGGTGCTCAACTTCTGCATCCAAGACTCTCCCCGCCGCGCCCACTCCATCGCCGCACAGGGCGGTATCAACGCTGCCAAGAACTACCAGAACGACGGCGACTCCGTTTACCGTCTCTTCTATGACACCGTGAAGGGCGGTGACTACCGTGCCCGTGAAGCCAACGTGTACCGCCTCGCCGAAGTCAGCGCCAACATCATCGACCAGTGCGTAGCCCAGGGCGTTCCCTTTGCCCGCGAATACGGCGGCCTGCTGGCCAACCGTTCGTTCGGTGGCGTACAGGTGAGCCGTACGTTCTATGCCAAGGGCCAGACCGGCCAGCAGCTGCTGCTCGGTGCCTACTCGGCCCTCATGTGCCAGGTGAACGCCGGCACCGTGAAGCTCTACTGCCGCTATGAAATGCAGGACGTAGTCATCGTTGACGGCCGCGCCCGCGGTATCGTAGCCCGCAACCTCGTGAACGGCAAGCTCGAACGCTTCGCTGCCCACGCCGTGGTACTCGCTACCGGCGGCTACGGCAACACCTACTTCCTCTCGACCAACGCCATGGGCTGCAACTGCTCCGCAGCCATCGCCGCCTACCGCAAGGGTGCCTACTTCGCCAACCCGGCCTACGTACAGATTCACCCGACCTGTATCCCCGTGCACGGCGACAAGCAGTCGAAGCTCACCCTCATGTCAGAGTCGCTCCGCAACGACGGCCGCATCTGGGTACCCAAGAAGAAGGAAGACGCCATCAAGCTCCAGAAGGGAGAAATCAAGGGAAGCGACATTCCCGAAGAAGAGCGCGACTACTACCTCGAACGCCGCTACCCGGCCTTCGGTAACCTCGTGCCCCGCGACGTGGCCAGCCGCGCCGCCAAGGAACGCTGCGACGCAGGCTTCGGCGTGAACAACACCGGTCTGGCCGTGTTCCTCGACTTCTCCGAAGCCATCAACCGCCTCGGCATCGACCAGGTGCTCCAGCGCTACGGCAACCTCTTCGACATGTATGAGGAAATCACCGACGTGAACCCCGGCGAACTCGCCAAGGAGGTGAACGGCGTGAAGTACTACAACCCGATGATGATCTACCCCGCCATCCACTACACCATGGGCGGCCTCTGGGTAGACTACGAACTCTCGACCAACATCCCCGGTCTCTTCGCCATCGGCGAGTGTAACTTCTCTGACCACGGTGCCAACCGCCTCGGTGCTTCGGCCCTCATGCAGGGTCTGGCCGACGGTTACTTCGTGCTCCCCTACACCATCCAGAACTACCTCAGCGACCAGATCACCGTGCCCCGCTTCTCTACCGACCTGCCTGAATTCAAGGCCACCGAGAAGGCTGTCCAGGCACGTATCGACCACCTCATGAACATCAAGGGCAAGAAGTCCGTCGACAGCATCCACAAGGAACTCGGCCACGTGATGTGGGAATATGTCGGCATGGCACGCACCAAGGAGGGCCTGCAGACCGCGCTCGGCAAGCTCAAGGAAATCCGCAAGGAATTCGAGACCAACCTGTTCATTCCGCAGCTTGAAGGCGTGAACATCGAGCTCGACAAGGCCCTGCGCCTCAACGACTTCATCACCATGGGACAGCTCATCGCCATCGATGCCCTCAACCGCGAGGAATCCTGCGGCGGACACTTCCGCGAAGAGCACCAGACCGAAGAAGGCGAAGCCAAGCGCGACGACAAGAACTGCTTCTACGTAAGCTGCTGGGAATACCAGGGCGAGGACAAGGATCCTGTGAAGTATCAGGAGCCTCTCAAGTACGAAGCTATTGAAGTTAAAACCCGAAACTATAAGAACTAAAAAGCCATGGCTAAGAACATATCTTTCACCATTAAATATTGGAAGCAGAACGGACCTAAGGATGCGGGCCACTTCGACACGCGCGAAATGCACGACATCCCCGACGACACTTCCTTCCTCGAAATGCTCGACATCCTCAACGAGGAACTCATTGAAGAGGGTAAAGAACCTTTCGTATTCGACCACGACTGCCGCGAAGGCATCTGCGGTATGTGCTCGCTCTACATCAACG
>JBJEAF010000146.1:0-2921 GCA_051868755.1 Alloprevotella sp. | reverse complement strand
CTTGGACGCTTGTTAACCAGAACTGGGCGTGCCTTGGACGCTTGTTAACCAGAACAGGGCGTGCCTTGAACCCTTGTCAACTAACGACAACTTCTCAACTATAAGCTTTAAACTCTCAACTATAAACGTTCAACTTTTCTCATAACGCCAACTGCTCAAGGGTGGCAAGCAGCTGCTTGCCCTGTCCCACGGCATAGCCCTGTGTGCAATGGACCACGCGGTTGAAGGTGTCGGCCACGATGAGCACGGGCTGTTCGCCGCCACGCATCAGGCCATGCTGCTTCAGTTCATTCTCTGTCACGTGCCGGCTGTCGATGCCGAACACCACCGTAGCGGGCAGATTCGGGAAGTCGGCACGGCTGCGGCTGAATCGCTCATAGTCCTTGGCCGTTGAGAAAAGCAGCACAATAGGACGGCCCCACGCTTCGAGTTCGGCACGCTGCTGTTCCAAGTCGTGCAACAGGTGGATGCTCGGCTCGTGGGCGGCACGCAGCAGGGCCAGCACATAATAGCCGCGCCCTGTGGCAGAAAGCAGCGAACGCGGCTGCTGACCTGCCTGCACGGGCTGAAACAGGTTCTCGCTGTTGAACGAGCCTATCACCTCGACCGTCCCTGCCTGTTGGGGCATGAATAATGTGTCGGTCAGCGTCGTTTCGCTCTGAAGCGGGAATACGCGCAGCTGAGCCAGGACCGATCCGTCGGCCTGGCGTGTTCCCGACACCAACAGATAGTCACCCGCCGCCACACGCGATGGTTTGCGGAACAGCTCCTGCCACGTGGCCGTTTCGGGATAATTTTGCAGCACAGGCTGCCCGTTCTGCAAGGCACTCAGGGTGAAGTGCTGGTAATAGGCGGGATTCTCCATGTAGCGGCGCGGCGCATAGTGCAGTTTTAGGCGGCCGGTAGCCGGCTGCAGGTTGTCGCTCTGCGCGGTGCTCGGGGGAGTGAGCCGGGCTGACAGCCACTGTGCATGGCCCTCGTCGGGCATTTCCTCCAGTTCGCGACATGCCACATACTGTGCTGCTCCCGTCACGGGGTCTATGCGCGCGGCCCAACCTGCCGAACGGCACAGCGCCACAAAGAGCAAGGCACGCGCCAGTTCGTCGCCCTGGCGCGAGGCTAAGGTGCGTTCGGGCGACTGCGGCAATCTCTGCCGGTTCCATTCGGCATTGTCAGCTATGTGTCCGCCAATCCATTGGGCCACAGCCTCGGGTCCTTGTTTGCACGCACGGTTCACCTCGTCGGGCAGCTGTTCGAACTGCTGCCGCCAAGGCGTGAGGTGCTCGTCGGCGATGCGGGGAGAATATATATAACGGTACACAAACCAGCGTTGCGCCTCGGGCAGCGCATCGGCCACTTCCAGATGAGCGCGCTGCAGGTGGCTGCGGAGCACAGCGGGCGAGAAGTCGCGCAGGTCCTTGTCCGACAGCGTACGCAGCCATCTCAGCGTACGCGGGGCATCGTTTCCGTTGAGCAAGGTCAAAAGGTTGCGCCAGTTGCCGCAAGCCCGCTTGGCCCAATGGTTCAGGGTATCAAAGGGCAGATGCTGCTGCCGGCTGAATTGTACCAAGGTAGCCGAATCGGCAAAGGTGGCTGTGTAGGCGGCACGGAGCGAGTCCTCGTAGGCCAAACGCCGGTTCAACCGGGCGACAGCATCGTCCGAAACCTGCGGCCGGTTGGCATGGGGTGGAGGCGGAGTCAAGGTGAAGCGCTGCGACAGCCTTTCGCCGCTGCGATGCGTCAGCTTCAGCACCACGTTGTCGTCCCCTGCATGTACCGGGGCAAAGCCATAGCGGTCGCAGTGGGAAGCCCATACCACGAGGTCGCCTTTGCCTGTCACAATCGATGCCTGCCCTTTGCGGTCGGTGACGGCACGCTTCACGGTGTAGAACTCTGCATAGTTATACACCTTAAAGGCTACCGTAGCCTGCGGACAGGGCTTGCCGGCGGCATCGGTCACAGTCACGGTGGTACGTACGGTTGGGGCGTAGTTCGAGGTCAGGTTAATTTCGGTATAACATGGGTTGGCATCCATGATTTCATCACCGCCCCGATAGCGGCCAAAGACCTTGGTGTGCATCAGCATGCCACGCGAAGCAGGCTCGTTGAACCAAGCCAGGTCGAGCACGGCCTCGGGTTCGCAGGCACCCATGAAGTGCCAAGAGCCATCTACCCACACTTCGACCCAGGCATGGTTGTCGTCGGTATGTGCCCAGCGCGGGGTGTAGACCTGCCGGGCGGGAATGCCTACTGTGCGCAGGGCGGCCACGGTGAGCGTACTCTCCTCGCCGCAGCGGCCTGTAGCAGTGAGCAAGGTGGCCATGGGCGATGAGGTCCGTGCGTCCGAAGGCTTGTAGGTGACGTGCTCATGGCACCAGTGGTTTATCTCCAGTGCGGCCTCAGCCATGGTCAGCCGGGCCACACGCTGCTTCAGTTCCGGGTAATAGGCCGTGCGGAAAGCGTCGAGGTGCTCGTTGTTCACCCTGACAGGCAGCACAAAGTGGCACCACAAGCTATCAGGCACCGCCGCGCCCCAAGGCAGTTCGGTGCGGGCCTTCAGCGCACATTCAACCTGTTGGCGGTGATAGTCCACGCTGTAGTCCACCACATCGGGCCAGGGCATGTAGGCATACAGGAACTCAAGTGCCGTTCGGCATTCGTGGCTCACCCTGAGCTTGGTCAGGCTGTCAGGCAGTTGTAGTGCCGAGAGTTCAGCATAGCGGCGGCGGTAGTCCTGCCGTGTACTTTCGGGCGATTGGGCAAATGTACTGGCCGCCCACATCAGCAGCAGTACGCAAGTCATTATCTGTTTCATTGAAAAAAGCTTTTCTTCGGTTGGAGGGAATGTTTTCGAAAGGAGGAGTTGAGGGGTGTTCTATAAATTAGGTTTTAAAGAACGCCCCATGAGTGAACTCATTTAT
>JBJEAF010000145.1:0-2932 GCA_051868755.1 Alloprevotella sp. | reverse complement strand
TAAATATAATAAACAGGCGGGCCTTTGCCCGCCCTCCCAGTGCACCAGCGCCTCAAGTTGGCTTGAAATCAGGGCGGGCTGGAAGCCACGCCCTCCCAGTGCACCAGCGCCTCAAGTTGGCCTCCTTCATTCTACCATTAGAAGAAAAACAGGACTTATAGCCGTATGCGACCGACACAAAATACATTTTTAGTGCCCCGTGCTGCAAAAGAACTGAAATATTTGCGTAATATTGCACCTGTTTCATGACATGAAGGTGAAAATTCCTTCATGCCGGAACATCCTGCTTCAGAGCTGTTCACAACGATTCAACTTATACATCCTTATTTATGTTACATGTACCCTCCTTACAGAGAGCCGTTCTCTCGTTAGCCCTGCTGTTGCCAGCATGGAACGCATGGGCCGATTCGGGCACGATCAGTGCCTTGAAGATTCATTGCAAGTCGGGCGAAGCGGTCACTATCCTGCTGGGCGAACGTCCCTTGGTCACGTTTGCCAACAACGACCTGATGCTGACCACGCAGACCCATGTTGTCTGCTACCCGGCGGACGAAGTGTTGAAGTTCACCTATCTCAACGAAGACGAAGTAATCACCGGTATCAAGCAGACTAACCAGTCGGGCAGCGTATTCTCCTTTGCTGACGAAAACCTGCAAGTGAAGCACCTGGCTCCCGAATCTGCCGTGTCGGTCTATACCGTCGACGGCAAACTGCTGGTCACGGCCCAGACCGATGCACAGGGCAGTGCCACGCTCGCCCTGCCCGAAGTGGCAGGAGGCGTGTATGTAGTGAAAACCCCGTCCGTAACCTTCAAACTCCGTAAGCCATGAAACGCCTGCTGACCTCCATCCTGCTTTTTGCAGCTTTCCTGTGCGGGGCCCAAGCACAGAACGATGCCCTGTTTGTCTACCGCAACGACGGTGCAATCCATGGTTTCCTGCGTGCAGACATCGACAGCATGGTCTGTTCGCAGACAGACCTTGACAGCCTTATGCACGCCGACTATGTCGTGCAGGAAATCTGGACAGCCGATTCCGTCTACCGCATCCCCTTGGCCGCTATCGACAGCATCAGCTTTGTGGCACCGCCCACAATCTATAAGGAAGGTGTTACCAAGATAGAAGAAAGCCTGCTGCCCTATGTAGTGGGTGCCGACGGCCTGACGCTGAAACTGAAATCCGACACACCATCCTATCTCCTTCCGCAGACGGGCGACCTGCTGGTACTGCTGGAAGGCTGCGAAGTGCTGCCTTACGGCTTTGCCGGTAAGGTGGAGACCGTCAGCAGCTTGGGCGATTGCGTGGAGGTGGTTTGTGAGCAAACCTATATAGAGGATGTCTTTGATTCTTATTGTAGTGTCCAGACTATGGCGGGCTATGCCGAAGAGAGCGGGAATGCCTCGTCACAGCGCAGCCCCTCAGACCCCAACCGCGTTACGTTTAATCCGAATGACAGGGAGTTTCATTTTGGACCTTATACATTCTCAGTGAGCGGAGAATTGAACCAGAAGCTTGTTCCAGACGGCAACCTCGCCTTGAAGGGAGGAGGCAGCTCTTCCATTACAGTTGAACCCACCTTGCGCATCCACACGTTCCTGATTGTAGGCGAAGGGCAGGGTACGTATTTCAACTGTTCTGTCACAGGCAATCTGGAAGTGACTTCGCAGACCTCCGCTTACGGAGGCCTTGAATGGGAACATGAGTTCCTGAATCCTGTGTTCGACGTGCCCATCCCCCATACGGGCGGTCTGGTCAATTTCTACTTCAACCCCGGCCTCTTCGTCCGTGCCAGTGCAACGATAACCAGCTCCCTGACGGACTATAGGAACTACACTTTCGGAATGGCCTTTGACTACAGTTCCATGGGCGAAAATGTCGTGAAGCCCTCTCTTGGAGGCCGCTTGGCATCATCCTCAACCGACATGGAAGGGAGCATTGACGGCAGTGCCGCTTTGGGAGCTTATGTCGAAACAGGCTTTAACTTGCTGTCCAGGGAAATATCCCGGGTTTGCGTACGAGGAGAATTTGGCGTGCAGTTAAACGGGAATTTCGTGCTCCGCAATACGGACATCGAAAATGCGGAACGTGAAACCGTGTTGTATGAAAGGCTCAAGGCTTCCAGTTTGGAGTGGGGCCCGTTTGTCAATGCCTCGTTGATAGCCTCTGTCGCCCTTACGCAGGGTGGCATTACTTGGCAGCTTTCGGAGGCATTAAACAAATGGGATCTCGTCCCAACTTTCAGCAATACCAGACTGACCCATACACCGGGTTCTGCCACATCGGCCGATGCCTATACGGAACTGTCGGGCAATTGCCTCCTTCCCACGCCTGTAGGCTACAAGCTGTTCGATGCCGACATGAACGAAGTGGCAGACTATGACGCTTCGGTGAGCTATACCAACCAAACCAGCCGCTTGGAACACAGCTTTGGAAGCCTGAACCAGGATGAAGACTATACGGTCTATCCTACTGTCAAATTCTTCGGTTACGAGATGCTCGCCACTCCTTCGGCCAAGCTGACGAATGCACATCCGGTGATAACCGCCTTCAAAGTGACCGACTCGGAGCACAAGTCAGGTGCGTTCATGAACGACGGCCGTTATTACGACTACAAGTTCGACGTGGCCCTGACCGCTGAGATAGACAACTTGGAGGGCGTGGCCGACTGGGGTTATGTGTACCGTGACCCGTACGGCAATGTCAAGCGCATTTCGCTCATGGACTACGGCCAGTCCTATACCGACACGCGGTACGCCTACTATCGCAACGAGGCCCACTCTACGGCCTGCCTGTACACCTACGTCAGGTACGAAGGCGATTCGGAACATTACGACGGCGAGCCGCACGACTATCCGTTGGACCATGAGGACAAGGTGTTCAGCTGCCCCGACGGTCATCATCCCCATGCCATAGACCTCGGCCTGCCCAGCGGC
>JBJEAF010000144.1:0-2939 GCA_051868755.1 Alloprevotella sp. | reverse complement strand
GATTACGTAACATTATCAATGACCCCGAAAAGCGCAAGCATCTTGTCATTTATATCAATCCACCGTATGCTGAGGCAGCAGACAAACACACTGTTGCTAATACGGGTAAAAACAAGAAAGATGTAGCTGTAACTAAACTCACCTACACAAAATATATCAATAAAATAGGCATTGCAGGGAGAGAACTCTTTGCCCAGTTCTTTATGAGGGTTTATGATGAAATCCCTTCCTCGGTGCTTGCACAATTTTCAAAGTTGAAAATTGTGCAAGCACCGAACTTCCGTGATTTCCGCAACTCATTCCGAGCAAAGCTCGGCCGAAACTTCTTGGTCCCAGCTGATAGCTTCGATAATGTGAAGGGGCAGTTCCCCATAGGTTTCTTTATTTGGCATTTAGATGGAGAATCTATATTCACCACAACAACAGCTGATGTATATGACTCAAAAGGCAATGAAATTGGAAAGAAAACACTTGAATCCAACCCAGATTTCAAGTCTATCAATGATTGGATTATAGAGACAAGAAACAGAGCAAAGGAAAAGAACATTGGCTTTATGTCCGCAAAGGGTTGTGATTTTCAGAACATAAATTACAACTTCATCATAAACAACCAAAGCCAACTTCCTCATCCAAGAGGCACAATGGTAACAACCAAAAACATTATTGAAATTGCCATTTATTTTGCCGTCCGTCACAGTATCGAAGCTACATGGCTCAATGACCGCGACCAATTTCTTTATCCAAACAACAATTGGAAGAGTGACGAAGAGTTTATAGGTGACTGCCTTGCTTACACTCTTTTTAACAAATTCAACAATATCCAAAGCCGCCACGGCGTGAACCACTGGATACCATTCACCGAAGAGGAGGTTGGCGCACAGGATGCCTTCGACAGCCATTTCATGCACGACTTCATCACAGGCAAGGCTCATGCCGACAGTCCCCAGCCTGCCCAGCAGCAAGACTTGTTCGGAAATCCGACGACATCCTCTGCACCCCAAGGAGCCATAACTTTTTCTGCTGAGGCACAGGCCGTGATGGATGCGGGGCGCGAGCTATGGCGATACTATCACAGTCAGGAGGGTGCAAACCCCAACGCCTCCTACTACGACATACGCCTTCACTTCCAAGGCACGAAGACCACCGCCAAGGGCAAGGAACAGATGAACACCGAAAGCTCCGACCCGCAATACACCGCCCTGCTCTCCACGCTGAGGCAGAGAATGAAACTGTTGGCGGAAAAGATCCAGCCTAAGGTATATGAATACGGGTTTCTCAAAAGGTAATCAGAACGGAGAAGGAAGCCAAGCAGCCCCTGCTGATGGAATACGCCCCGTCCTCCAACTATGACATCGGAGCGTATGGTGCCCTCTTGGAGTCGTCCATGTGTGCTTTCGCCAAGCGGAGTGTCGGGGCGGTATACCTATATATATAGGCGTGTGCCATGTGGCAGACGTAGTCCGGCTGGCAGCCCTCTGTCCATCGCTATGCAGGTGAAGAAAACAGGTTATTGGGCTTGCTGGGGCGGAATGTCGCGGATTTTGTATACATTTGCAGCCCCTTTCTATCAAATTCAGAAATGATAAAACTGTTCCATACCCTGCTTTTTGTGCTTTGTGGGCTGTCTCTGTCAGCCCAAACCGTGCTTGACTTCCACCGCACCTTGCGCGTTGACTATCAGTTTGCCGGTGATGCACAGACCCGGCTGATAGCCCTGTCGGAGCTGTGCAGCTTTGACGGATGGGCGGGTAGGCGTGTCAACATGGACCGCGTGCCCCTGAAGGGCAATGGCGACATCACGCTGCGCGATGCCCGCACCGGGCAGGTGCTCTACTGCCAGTCGTTCAGCACGTTGTTCCAAGAGTGGGTCACTACCGATGAGGCCCGTCACACCCGCCGGGCCTTTGAGAATTGCTTCCTGTTGCCTATGCCGACCGACTCGGCCCGCATTACGGTGCGGCTGTTCAGTATGGACCAGCAGGTTGAGGCGGAATATACGCATACGGTTGACCCGCATGACATCCTGATCAGGCGGCTCGACAGCCTGCCCGCCCAGCCTCACCGCTACCTGCACCGCAGCGGAGAGCCAGCCGACAAAATCGATGTGGCTATTGTGGCCGAAGGATATACGGCGGCTCAGGCCGATGACTTCTATGAGGCCGCACAGGCAACGGTCGATGCCATATTGGCCCATGAACCTTTCGGCCGGTTGGCTGACCGTTTCAACTTTGTGGCGGTGGCCTCCCCTTCGCATGACAGTGATGTGAGCATTCCGCTCGAAGGCAAGTGGAGGCACACGGCACTGGGCTCGCATTTCTCGACTTTCTATTCCGACCGTTACCTGACCACCCTGCGTATGCGCGACCTGCACAATCTGCTGGCCGGCATACCCTATGAGCACATCATCATTCTGGCCAATACGGGCACGTATGGTGGCGGTGGCATCTACAATGCCTATACGCTGACCACGACCCACCATGCGAAATTCCGCCCCGTGGTGGTCCATGAGTTCGGACACAGCTTTGCCGGTCTGGGCGACGAGTATGCCTACAATGACTCGTATGGCGACTTCTACTTCAGCCACATAGAACCGTGGGAGCAGAACCTCACCACGCTGCACAGCTTTGCCGACAAGTGGCAGGACATGTTGCCTGCGGGCACTCCGGTGCCTACATCGCCAGAAGGACGCGGCGCAGACCAAATCGGGGTGTATGAAGGAGCCGGCTACATGCCCAAGGGTGTGTACCGTCCCTGTCCCGACTGCCGGATGCGCACGAACGAATGTAAGGCGTTCTGTCCCGTGTGCCAGAGGGCCATTGAGCGGTTGGTGAGGTTTTATACTGATTAGTTCAAGGTTTCAGAGGGTTTCAAGGGGTTTCAGGTTTCAGAGGGTTTCAGGTTTCAGAGGGTTTCAGGTTTCAGAGGGTTTCAGGTTTCAG
>JBJEAF010000143.1:4519-11949 GCA_051868755.1 Alloprevotella sp. | reverse complement strand
TATGAAAACTATCTACAACCGCATGCTGGCATTCGTACTGACCTGTCTGTGTGCAGCGGGTTATCTGTTTGCCCAGCCCCAGTGGAAGGTGAACAAACCCCTGCAGGCACCGGCCCAGGCCCCTGAGGCCAAGGCCGACGCTACCGACGGACAGATTTATCTGGGCTATTGCAACTACTATGACTACATCTATCCCTGGGACGGCCTTTCGCAGTCGACTGACAGCCGCGTGGGCGTGGCTATCAAGCTCACCCGCGACCAGTTCAAGAACTACATCGGCGGCAAGGTGTCAGCCCTGCGCTTGGGCTGGGATGAGCAGAATGTAGACGGCAGTTTCGACATGTTCATCCGTACCTCGTTCGACGGTGAGAATCTGGCTACAGGCAAGGGCACGGGTAAGTTCGGCTGGAACATCGTGTCGCTCGATGAGCCATTCGAAATACCCGATGTAGAGGAGTTGGTGGTAGGCTACTACACCAACCTGACCGCCAACCTCTGCTGCATTCCCAAATTCTATCCCCTGAACGTGGCCAACTCGTGTTACCTCTATGCCGACGGTGACGTCGATGCCCAGGGCAAGGAAATATGGTATGACTTCAGCAGCGTAGGCGTAATGGCCATCATGCTGGTGATAGACGATGCCGAAGGCAAGTTCGTCAACCTGGCCGAGATTCAGAACCTGCGCTATGAGCACATCGGCCTGAAGGGAGAACCCAAGGCCGCCGTGTTCACCGTGAAGAACATGGGCTCTAATGCCCTGAGCAGCATCGAAATCACCACCGAAGTAGGCGGCCAGTCCGTCAGCGAAGAAGTCAAACTCAGTTCGCCCCTCTCGACCGTTGACTCCAAGCGCGTGAACCTGCCCATCAACTATCTGGGCAGCGGCAAGGGACAGGTCAAGGTGACGAAACTCAACGGTGTGGCCTGTGCCGAACCCTTCACCACCGACATCAACCTCATTGCCGTGCCGCAGGAGGTGGCCGACCAGTATGTGTTCCGGCCGCTGGTAGAGTTCTTCGCCTCAGAGAACAGCTACATGGTGCCCACCTATTTCGATGAGTACTTCATGAGCGACTTCTATGCCTACCGCGACCGCATCACGCTCGTGAACCAGCACATGGACGACCAGTTCATGACGGGCAAGAACGACGCCCTCTACATGATGTTGTCGCTCTGCGGCGGTGACTCGATGAAGGTCTACATGCCCAACATGTGCATGGACCGCACCGACTATCTGAGCAACCTGTCGCCCATTCCCGGCACGCCCTTCCTCTATGGCATTCCCTATCCCGGCGAAGGCACCAACATGTACCGCTCCATCCTGACCCGTCCTACCTTCGCTTCGGTCCATGTGACCCCGACTGTCGACGAGGAGGGTCAGAACATGACCATTGAGGTGAAGGGCGATGTGGCACCGGGCGTGATGCCCGAAGACGAGCCCCTCTACCTCACCGCCTATGTGATGGAGAGCGAAGTGGAAAGCGACAGCCAGAAGTTCTGGGACGACAAGGAAGGCGAACAGCCAGCCCAGCACTACACCCACTACAACGTTATCCGCGACATCCTCACCCCCTTCTGGGGCCAAAAGCTTGAGCTCGCTGACGACGGCAGCTACAGTGCGACGTTTGAGGCCCCCATCTACTCCGACTACAATCCCGCCAAGCTCAGCGTGATAGCCTTTGTGAACCGTGGCGTGAAGAACGACCATCTGAGCCGCGAGGTCATCAACAGCACCGAGACGGCTGTGCCGCTGCCCGCCGGAATCGGCACGGTAGAGATGACCAAGGGCCTGGAAATGCGTCAGGGTGTGCTCTATCTGGACGGAGTTCCGGCCGAAGTATACAACCTGGCCGGTGTGCGCGTGCAGTCGGTGAAGGGCATGCGTGGCGTGTATGTGGTGAAGTCAGCCGTGAACCGTTCGGCCCAGGCCATGAAGATAGCCTTCTGACAGACTGATACTCCTTAAAGAAACACGGTGCCAAGGACTGCGCTCCCGACGGTCCCAGTCCTTGGCCCAACCTAAAATTCAGAAACGATGAGAAAAATCTTATGGCTGTTTATGTGCTGTTGCTGGCTCGGCTGGCAGGCACAGGCACAGGACTTTCCGCGATATGGCTATGCTCCAGAGGTGTGCGACAGCATGGAACTGAAGTTCCAGGGCATCGGTGAAAACGGTTTTGTTTCGGCCTACATCTGTTTGGACCCGGCCCTCGACCCCGCCGTGGCACGCCTGAAAGGCCACCAGATAGTAGGCGTGCGTTGTCTCATGAGCCATGAATACGACCAGCAGCGCCAAAAGCGTTCGCTCATTCAGTGTGCCGAAGGCAGCGTGGATGCCGAACCCGTGCAGAAAGTGTGCAAGTTTGTCGAAGGCTGGAACAATGTCTACTTCGACGAGCCCATCACTATCGGCGACCAGCCGCTGTATGTGGGGCTGCAAGTATTCGAGACGTTAGGTTCGGGCTATCCCATCGCAGCCTATGATGCAGTGAATGTGGCCGGAGGCTGCTGGTTCAACTTGCAGGACCAGGGTTGGAAGTCGTATGACGACCGCGGCACGCTGATGATTTCGGCCATCTTGGACGATGAGGCCGCCTCGCTGCTCGACCACAGTGTGTTTGCCCAAACCTCCCATGCCCCCTTGGTGGTAGAACCCGCCAAGCACTTTGCAGGCAAGGTGTCGTTCCAGAACTGTTCGCAGCAACCCGTCAGCTCGGTGGTGCTGCGTATGCAGGGACAGGGCGATGCCGAGGCCGACGAACAGCTGGTACAGTTCGACACCCCGTTGGCACCCTATGAGGCCCGTGTGGTGTCGATGGGCGTGCGCAGCGGCTCAGAAACCGGTACAAGCCAGTGGCTCGACGTGTCGGTGGTGAAGGTGGACGATGCCGAAGCACAGCCCGTGATGCCCGGGCGCAGCTGGCTGTATGTCACCGAAGATGCCTTCACGCGTGTGCCCTTGGTCGAGGAATTCACCAGCCAGTACTGCACGGCCTGCCCGTTCATGTTCTACTATCTGGACCTGGCCATGGAGCAGCACACCCTGTCAGACCTGGTGTATGTGTCGCATCACAGCGGTTTCCAGAATGATGCCTTCACGCAGCCCGTCGACGGCGAACTGCTCTACCTGTTCGGCCCTGCGGGCGACACGTTTAATCCCGCAGTGATGTACGACCGCGTGGTGCCTGTAGGCAAGGAAACCCCCATTGTCACAGCCCAGGTGGCTGAGACCGAACCCTATGCTTCGGCCTTGGCTCAGGCAGCTGTGCGTCCGGCCATGGCCGGCGTGGAAATAACGCTGAAGGAAGACGAGCAAGGCATAGCCTGCACCGTTTCGGGCCGCATCAACAAGGATATGGCCGCATCGGACACCCCGCTCTACCTCTCCGTTTACTTGGTCGAGGACAGCATCCCCTTGAGCAAGTACCCACAGAAGGGCCTGACCGGCGACGGTGCGCCCGATGACCTGCAGGACCGCTTCAAGCACAACGGCGTGAAGCGCCATAACTATTGCACGGAGCTGACGGGCGACCGCCTGGTGCTGGATGAAAACAATGCCTACAGCGTGGACTTCGCTCCCGTGGTCTGGCAGGAAGATTGGGTGCGCAAGAACTGCCGCCTGATGGCCTTCGTACACTTGATGGACAAGCAGAACATGCGTGCCAACGAGGTGCTCAATGCCGCACAGCTGATGTTGCCGGTTGACCCGTCGGGCATTGGGCAGATAGAAGCTGCCGCCAGTGTGGCCATTGCCATCGGTGCTGACCGCCGTCTGCACGTGACAGGGCCTATCACCTCCTTGCAGCTGTTTGACGCGCGCGGTTGTGCCGTTGACAGCCGCCAAGTTCTGCCTCGCGGCGTGTATGTCGTGAAGGCAGCCTGTGGCACGCGGCAAGTTGTTACCCGCAAGTTAGTGGTTCGCTGACAGTCGCGGGAACTTGGCTTGCTATAGAAGGCAATAGCTTGCTATAGCTTCGCCCCAAAAAAGAATCAGGAGCGGTTTGCGCGTGCAAACCGCTCCTGATTGTTAGGTGCGTGTGCTGCCCGTGTGAGGCAGTACAACGGCTTAGAACATCTTTTCGGGATAAACGCCTTCGTCGGCCAGCTTCTGGAACTTTTCAACCACGCCGGGACGATCCTCGGGATAGGTTACGCCGAACCACATGGAGGTGGTGTCGAGCACTTCGCAGGTGGCAGTGCCGTCCTTGATGAGCTTGTCGACCATGAGAGGAATGAAGAACTCGCTCTTCAGGTTGCTCATGTTGGCAGGGTCAGACAGGAACGTCTTGAAGTACTCAACGCTGTGGGCGAAGTAGTCGGGAGTAAAGCCCCAGAAGTTCATCGAAACGGGAGTCGTGTCGGGAATGGCCACCCACTCGTCGTTTTCATCGAGGTACTTCACAACACCGTCGAAGCGTTGGATCTTGGTGCGTTCAACCACCGAAGTCAGGTGATGCTGGTCGTCGTTTTCGCAAACGCCACGGCTCACCGTACCGCTGTCACTCAAGGTGTTGCCTACGCGGAAGCCAACCATGGCATACTTGCCGGTAGAACCTTCAGGCAGTTCGCTGAGCCACTTGCCCATTACGCGGAAAGCGTCGCGATCGTAGAAGTCGTCGCAGTTGAGCACGGCGAAGGGTTCCTTGATTACGTCCTTACCCATCATCACAGCGTGGTTCGTGCCCCAGGGCTTGGTGCGTTCAGCCGGGCAGGTGAAGCCTTCGGGCAGTGCATCGAGGCTCTGGAATACCAGTTCGCAGGGAATGTGGCCTTCATACTTGGAGAGCACAATGCGGCGGAAGTCGTCTTCGAAGTCCTTGCGGATAACGAATACCAACTTGCCGAAACCGGCGTTAATGGCGTCGTAGATGGAGTAGTCCATGATGGTTTCGCCGTGAGGGCCCAGCTCGTCGAGCTGCTTCAAGCCGCCATAGCGGCTACCCATTCCTGCTGCGAGGAGAAAGAGTGTAGGTTTCATAAAAGATTTGACTTAGAAGAGATATTAGATGGTTGTTCTTGTCAAGGCTTCAGGTCGGCAGAGGGGCACAAGCGGCCGTTCTGCTATAATTACTTGGCAAAACTACACAAAAAATAAATACACGGCATGACTTGCCGTGTATTTTTTATTCTGCGAGCAGCCTTTGTGCCTCACAGACCATTTCTTCGGGCACCGGGCCGATGCTTTCCAGAAAATGCGGCATTTCCTGACGGTAGACCTCGGCCATACGTTGGCGGGTGTAGAAGAGGGTAGCATAGCGAAGGTTGGCCAGGCGGTCGCACATTTTCAGGTACGGTGCAAAGCGCGTGGCACGTATGCCTGCATAGTAGGCTTCGCCGGCTCGTTCCTGCCGCGTGCGTCCCTTGTCGTTGGTCAGGGCATAGACCGCCTCGGCGGCTTCATGTACATTGACGAGCAGATTGTGTTCCTGCTTGAGGCGGGTGAGCAGTTTGGTGAGGTCGTTGTAGGTGAGGCGGGCGTCTTCGAGCGAGTCGTGAAAGTAGGCTGCGGCAAAGAGCGTCTCGGCCTCTTCGGCATTCAGGGGCAGCAGGTGCATGAAGCGTGCGGCATAGGAGGCCGTGAGGCGAAGGTGAAATTCGTAGGGCAGATAGCCGCCGTAGGTCTGGTTGACTGCGGCGTGACATTGGGCCGCTGTGCGGGCCAGCACTTCGAGGTGCTCACTGTTGATTTCTGTGTAGTTCATGGGAAGGGAATGATAGGGTGGGGGAGTGCAGACAGACACTCAGAGCCTGTCAGAGAATGCTTGCGGGAGCGGCGCGCCTCTTCGGTTCAAGACCCGGCACACAGCTGTTCGGCACAGCGTTCGCCGTCGATGGCCGCAGACACGATGCCGCCCGCATAGCCGGCCCCTTCGCCACAGGGATAAAGCCCCTTGACCTGCACGTGGCACAGGGTTTCGGGGTCACGCAGGATGCGCACGGGGGCAGAGGTGCGCGTTTCGGCGGCAATCATCACCGCCTCGTTGGTCAGAAAACCGTGGCTCTTGCGGCCAAAGGCATTGAAACCCTCTATCAGGCGCGAAGTGATGAAGTCGGGCATCCAGAAGTGTAGCGGCGAGGAGATGAGGCCCGGCGTGTAGCTGGAGTCGGGCAGGTCGTAGCTCAGACGGCGGTTCACAAAGTCCGCCATGCGCTGTGCGGGAGCCGTCTGCTTTCGTCCGCCTTGCTGCCAGCATGCCTTCTCCAACGCCTCTTGAAAGTACATCATGCGCAGCGGATGGCCGGGATTGTCCATGTCGGCGTGCGTTTCGGCAAAGGCTCCGTCGGCCATGGCTTCGGTCATGAAGCGTTGCAGTCCGGCGGAGAGGTCTTCGGGACGGGTCTCGACCACCATGCCCGAGTTGCTCCAGGCCGTGTTGCGCAGGGAGGGACTCATGCCGTTCACCACCACCTGCTGCGGTCCGCTGGCTGCGGGGACCACCACACCGCCGGGACACATGCAGAAACTGTAGACACCCCGTCCCTGTGCTTGCGTGACAAAGCTGTACTCGGCCGTGGGCAGGTATTTGCCCCGACCCGCCGGGTTGTGGTACTGGATGCGGTCGATGAGTGCGGCCGGGTGTTCCAGACGTACGCCTACGGCAATGCCCTTGGCTTCAATGGTGATGCCGGAGCAGTACAGGTGGCGGTACACATCGCGCGCAGAATGGCCGGTGGCGAGGATTACCGGGCCGTGGAAGGTCTGGCCGTTGTGGCATTCCACCCCACGCACTTCGCCACCCTCTATCAGGAGCCGGTCCACGCGGGTCTGGAAATGCACCTCGCCTCCGCAATGCCTGATCTGCTCGCGCATGGCCTCGATGATGCGGGGCAGACGGTCGGTGCCGATGTGCGGATGAGCATCGACCAGGATGTCGGTCGATGCACCGAACTGGCAGAACACGCGCAGTATCTTCTCGACATTGCCGCGCTTCTTCGAGCGGGTGAAGAGTTTGCCGTCGGAGTAGGCTCCCGCTCCGCCTTCGCCGAAGGAGTAGTTGCTCTCAGCATCCACGCGGTGTTCGCGCGAGATGCGGGCTATGTCCTTGCGCCGTTCGTGTACGTCCTTGCCGCGTTCCAGCACAATGGGCCGTCGGCCCAGCTCGATGAGGCGCAGCGCGGCAAACAGTCCGCCCGGGCCGGCACCTACCACAATGACACGCGGGGCCTTGCTCACATCGGGGTAGACCACTGGCTCGAAGTCGAGTTTGGGCGGCATCTCGTTGATGTAGAGGTCGAGGCTCAGGTTGACGTAGATGGTGCGCTGGCGGGCGTCGATGCTCCGGCGGCGGATGCGCAGGGCCTTGATGGTGCGTGCGTCAATGGCCAGTTCGGCTGAGGCTTGGCGGATGAGCTGCCGCTCATCGGCCGCTATGTGGGGCAAGACCCGCAGGTTGAGTTGCTTTTGCATGATGGCTTTCTTCGTGTGGGGG
>JBJEAF010000143.1:0-4419 GCA_051868755.1 Alloprevotella sp. | reverse complement strand
CGGTGGTCAATGGGATGGGGGCTTCGGGTTGGCTTTCGGGGACCCCGCTGCTGAACAGCGGGGGACTGTGGTTAGCCAAACAGGCAGCGCAGGGCCGCCTCCACTCGGTTTACGGGAATAATCTCGATGGAGGCCAGCTTGGTTTCCAGTCCCTTGAGATTGCCTTCGGGAATGAGGATGCTGGAAAATCCCAGTTTGGCCGCTTCGCTGATGCGCTGGCCGATGCGCGCCACGGGACGGATTTCACCGCTTAGGCCCACTTCGCCCGCCATGCAGATGTTGTGCTCGATGGCCGTGTCGACATTGCTCGAAAGCACGGCGGCGATGACTGAGAGGTCGATGGCAGGGTCGGTGACACGCAGGCCGCCGGCGATGTTCAGGAATACATCCTTCTGTGCCAGTTTGAAGCCCACCCGCTTTTCAAGCACAGCCAGCAGCATGTTCAAGCGTCGGAGGTCGAAGCCAGTGGCCGAGCGTTGGGGCGTTCCGTAGGCGGCTGTCGACACCAGAGCCTGTGTCTCGATGAGAAAGGGGCGTATGCCCTCAATGGCCGCAGCGATGGCCATGCCGCTGAGCTGTGCGTCTCCTTGCGTGAGCAGCAGCTCTGAAGGGTTTTCGACAGGTCGCAGGCCGTCGCCCCGCATTTCATAGATGCCCAGTTCGGCAGTAGACCCGAAACGGTTCTTGATGCTGCGCAAGATGCGGTACATGTTATGCCGGTCGCCTTCGAACTGCAGCACGGTGTCAACAATGTGCTCCAGCACCTTGGGCCCGGCAATGGTTCCCTCCTTTGTGATGTGGCCTACAAGGATGACGGGCACACCGCTCTCCTTGGCAAACTTGAGCAGCATGGCGGCGCATTCGCGAATCTGCGTGACGGCACCGGGCGAAGCGTCAACGCTCTCTAAGGCCATGGTTTGGATGGAGTCGATGATGACCACGTCGGGACAGGTGTTCTTGATGTGGGCAAACACCTGTTCCAGCCGTGTCTCGCAGAGGAGCAGCAGGTCGTTGGCGTGCAGCGCAATGCGGTCGGCGCGGAGCTTGATTTGCCTTTCGCTTTCCTCACCACTCACATACAGCAGTTTGCGGCCCTGCATGCGCAGGGCAGTCTGTAGCAGCAAGGTGGACTTGCCGATGCCGGGCTCACCGCCCAGCAAGGTGAGTGAGCCCGGCACAAGTCCGCCGCCGAGCACACGGTCGAGCTCGGTGTCAGCGGTCAGGTAGCGCGGTTCCTCTTCGGCCTTGACTGTCGAGAGAAGCACGGGTTTGGGGGCGTGACGTTCCATTCCCGTCAGCGTGTGCAGGGAATGTGTGATGCTGTCAGATGCCTTGCTCGGTGCGACTGTCAGCTCTTTCATCGTGTTCCACTGGCCGCAGCCCGGGCAGCGGCCAATCCATTTGGGAGAGTCCTGTCCGCATTCGGAGCAAACGTATACAGTCTTGGTCTTTGCCATACCTATATATATAATAAGGAGTAGCTGTTAGGGGCGAAGGGTTAGGACAGGCCGTGCACATGCAGCTTGCTGTGTCGTCTCGCCTATCCTCGAAGTTACATGGCGCCGAGCGCATCGCGCATGGCCACCAGTTCAGAGCGTATGGCGCGCAGGCGTTGCAGGGCCTCCAAGGGGCGGGGCACTCCCTCCTTGTTCTGCTTCAGCACTTCGCGTGCGGCGGCAATCTTCAGGCCGCGCACCTTGACCAGGTCTTTGATGACCCGGATGGTCTCGATGTTCTCCTTGGTGTAACGCCGCACGCCGCGCGAACCCTTCTTGGGCGCGATTTGCGTAAACTCCTTTTCCCAGTAGCGCAGCAGCGTTTCGGGCAGGTCCAGCATGTGCGACACTTCGCTGATGGAGTAGAACAGCTTGTTGGGGTCAAACTCCAGTGTATCCATACGTCGGGGTGTTAACGGGTATAAACATGCTCGATCTCCACCACATAGATGGTGTGGAGCGAGCCGCCGGGCTGGTCGTTGTACCAGCGGCTGAGCACTTCGGGGTCGAGAAATTGCTGTGCCTGCATGTCGGCACGGAACAGCTTGCGGCCCTCAATGGTGAGGCGGGCCTGCTCGAAGGTGACAGCCCCATGTTCGGTGGCCACTGGCGTGAGTCCGCATTCGGCCACCTTGTCGTGGTCGCGTCCCGACAGCGTGCCACAGAGGTTCAGCACCTGGCACATGGCCGGGTCTTTGCCCAGGAAGGACAGCGTGAGGTAGTCGTTGGCTTCGACGAAACCGTATGTGAACCGTTCGGGACGGATAAACACAAAGGCCACCGGCTTGTTCCAGAGCCAGCCGATGCCTCCCCAGGAGGCCGTCATGGTGTTAAAGCCCTTGTCGAGCGTGCCGCCTGTGACCAGCATCCATTCCTTGCCAATCAGCTGGAAGGCATCTTCGCGGGCCAGAATGTCAATGTCTGCTTTCTTCATGATGATGTGATAGCTGCTATAAATATACCTCAGACAAATGCCTGCCTTCAGTGTGGGCAGGCGTAGAGAAAAGGAGGTTATGAAGCCACTGCTTGAGCACTCCGGCGTTTCAGCCGCGTGCACTGGTGTGACCTTATAACCTCCTTGTCGTTTCGTTCTCGCAAATCGCGTCAGGACGTTATGCCTGCAGAGCCAGTGCAACGACCTTCTTCACAGCCTCTTCCAAGTGGGTGGCATCCTTGCCGCCAGCTGTGGCGAAGTGGGGAGCACCGCCGCCGCCGCCCTTGATGAGCTTGGCAGCCTCTCGCACCAGTGTGCCGGCGTTCAGCTGACGGTCCTCGACCAGGTTCTTGCTGATCATCACCGTGAGGAGCGGTTTGCCCTCGTGGGTCGTGCCCAACACGCAAAGCATGTTTTCAGGCAGCATGCCCGAGAGCTGGAAGGCCAGGTCCTTGGCCGCATCAGGCCCAATGGCTGTGGGAAGTACAGCCTTGATGAGCTTGACACCATCCACCTCTTCGGCGTTGCCGGCCAGGCGGTTGCGCAGGTTGGCCAACTGCTCCTTGACGTGTGCCTCCACCTGCTTGCGCAGGCCTTCATTCTCTTCGATGGTCTTGCGGATAACTGCGGTCAGGTCCTTGGCTCCGGCAAAGAAGGACTTCAGGCCGTTCAGGATGTCTTCCTGGTTATAGACGCTCTCCTCGGCGGCAGCTCCCGTGATGGCTTCAATGCGGCGCACGCCGGCGGCCACGCTGCTTTCCGACATGATGCGAAGCATACCGATGCGGCCGGTGCTCTGGGCATGACAGCCGCCGCAGAACTCTACGCTCTGGCCAAACTGCACCACGCGGACGCGGTCGCCATACTTCTCGCCGAAGAGGGCAATGGCCCCCAGCTTCTTGGCCTCTTCCATAGGCACGTCGCGATGTTCCTGTAAGGGGATGTCCTCACGAATGCGGCGGTTGACAATGCGTTCTACCTGACGCAGCTCCTCAGGCGTAACTTTCTGGAAGTGGGAGAAGTCGAAGCGCAGATAATCAGGCGTTACTAACGAGCCCTTCTGTTCCACATGCGTGCCCAGCACCTCGCGCAGGGCCTGGTCGAGCAAGTGGGTGGCTGTGTGGTTAGCTTCGCTGCTGCGGCGTGCCTTCACGTCGACTTCGGCATGGAAGACAACCTCGGGGTGTGCAGGCAATTTCTTGGTCAGATGAATGGGCAGGTTGTTCTCTCGCTTCGTGTCGAACACCTCGATCGTTTCCGATTCACTCTTCAGCACACCGCTGTCGCCAACCTGTCCGCCCATTTCGGCATAGAAGGGCGTGTAGTCCAGCACCAGCTCGTAGAAGGTCTGCTTCTTCTGCTGTACACGGCGGTAGCGCAGAATGTGACAGTCGTGTTCGGTGAAGTCCCAGCCTTTAAACTCCGTCTCGCCTTCCTGCAGCACCACCCAGTCGTCGGTTTCGACTGCGGCGGCATTGCGTGCGCGTTCCTTCTGTTTCTGCATTTCGGCATCGAACTGTTTTTCATCAACAGTCAGCCCATGCTCTTGGCAGATGAGCTGGGTGAGGTCAAGCGGGAAGCCGTAGGTGTCAAACAGCGTGAAGGCCTTGGTGCCATCCACCACCCTGAGGCCGCTCTTTTGGGTTTCGGCAATGACCCCTTCGAGCATGTTGATACCCGTGGAGAGGGTGCGCAGGAAGCTTTCCTCCTCCTCCTGCATGACGCGGCCAATCAACACCTGCTGTGCTTTCAGCTCAGGATAGGCATCGCCCATTTCGGCTACCAACGTCGGAACCAGCTTGCACAGGAAGGCTTCGCGCTGTCCCAGGAAGGTGTAGGCGTAGCGCACGGCACGGCGCAGAATGCGGCGAATCACATAGCCAGCCTTGGCATTCGAGGGCAGCTGTCCGTCGGCAATCGAGAAGGAAATGGCGCGCAGGTGGTCGGCAATGACGCGCATGGCCACATCCACCTTCTCGTCCTTGCCGT
>JBJEAF010000142.1:0-2966 GCA_051868755.1 Alloprevotella sp. | reverse complement strand
AACGGTTACATGCTGGCCGACCTGCCCGGCTATTCACCCATGCAGAACCTCATCCCCGCACGCATTGGCGGCAGCCAGTCCAAGGACTGCGTGCGCTGGATCTTCGATGAGGCCGAAGCCGGACAGGTATCTCGCCTCTACGAGTGCGGCCGTGCCAACGACCACCTGCTCGTCGTTTGCGTGACAGGTGTCAACAAGCAGGGCTATCTGCCTTATGACAATGCCCAGGTGAAGGAGTTCCTCACTGCCGTAGTCATGCAGAACAAGAAGGCCGACAAGGCACTGGCCCTGGCCAAGAATGCCAAGACCATTGCCGACCTGCAGAAGTGCAAGGGCTGTGTAGTCGATACACTCTCCGGCCAGACCTTCTCGGGCTATCCTGCGCTCAACATGGTCAACACCCCCGAACCCAAGCTGGCAGCAGCCATTGCCAAGACGGCTGTCAACAACAACTCAGGCTTGGTGAAGGGTGCCGCCGCCATCTATCTGGCCAACGTTACTGCCCAGGCAGCCAAGGCCGACACCAAGTTTGACGCTGCGGCCGAAATGTCGCAGTACGCCCAGGGCATTGGTCAGCGCGCCTATCAGTCAGTGTTCAACTACCTGATGATGCATAAGGCAGGCATGGTAGACCATCGCTACCAGTTCTGACACAACACAGCCGGCAGTGTCCGACCTCACGCATGAGGACTCACTGCCTGCATGGAAGAATTGAGGCTATAAGATTGCCGTAGCAGCACCGATGTGTGCAGTCAGGCGGCAATCTTATAGCCTCAGTTGTATTCAGGACACACTGGGCGGCAACCATAGGGTGGGGAAGGGCGCGAGCGCATGGCTATTTCAAAAAAAGCCAACCGTTCAAACCCAATTTTCAACCGCTCAGGCCAAACGGGAAGCCGCTTAAGCCCAATGGCAGCAAAATATAAAAAACATGAAAGCAAAAAGATGTACTTTTGCTTCCAGTAACAAAGAACCTCCCCGACATTCAAGTTTGACAGGATGAACGAAAAAAAGGGTCTTATAGTCTTCATAGTCGACGACAACTCTGCGGCACTCGAATGTCTCGCCGCCGACTTGCGTCAGTTTGAGCAGGTGAGCGACGTATATACCTACGGCAACTACGTCGAAGCCACCCTGCCCATGCTGGAGATACACCCCGATGTGCTCTTTCTCGACGTGGAGGTTCCGGGCAAGTCGGGCCTTGAGTTCTTGCAGTCCGTGCGGCAGCACATCAACTTCAGTTTCAAGGTCGTGTTCTATTCGGCCTACTCAGATTACATGCTCGATGCCATCCGCCAGTCAGCCTTCGACTTCCTGCTCAAGCCCTACAAGCAGAGCGAACTGCGCACTGTGGTGGAGCGGTTGGCTGAGGCGAAGACGAGCCGGGAGCACATCCAGCCCGCAGCCAACCTGAACGGACCGCGAAAGCTGGCCATTCAGACCGTGAGCGAACTGCTCTTCATCACGACACAGCAAATCCTGCAGTTCAACTACAACAGCCTGCAACGCTCTTGGCAGCTGATGCTGACCGACTGTACCACCTATACGCTCAAGCGCGGCACGTCGGCCTCCGACCTTCTGGAACTTTCTCCTTCCCTGGTGCGTATCAGCAACACCTGTATCATCAACCTCACCTATCTCAGCGCAGTTGAGAACAATACCCAGCGGTGCCGGCTTGCCCCGCCCTTTGAACACCTCGAAATCATCGCCTCGCGGCGATACTTCTCGAAGCTGAAAGAACAATTCGAAATGTTGTAGCAACTATTGCCTCACAGACAACTTTTCGGGGATGATTAAACAGCAGTGCCTTCCCCCACTGCCCCGATTCTTAGCTCCGGATGCGCCCTGCACACCGTTTTTTCAAGTTCCTATCCCTTCACGCAGGCCTCCGGAGCTATTCTTGTATGCCCGCTTCGGCCTTCTTGTTCCTTAGTTTTTCATAAAATCATCGCACGGGTTTGACAAAAAAGTGTAACTTCGCCGCAGAATCTAATATCGTTATACTATGCTCATTATAGGAATAGCAGGCGGCACGGGGTCAGGCAAGACCACCGTGGTACGCAAGATAGTCGATACCCTGCCACCCGACACCGTGGCCGTCATCCCCCAGGATTCGTATTACAACGACCAGTCACACCTGCCCCTCGCAGTGCGCAAGCTCACCAACTTCGACCACCCCGATGCCTTCGAGTGGCCGCTGCTGGCGCATCAGATCGACGAGCTTCGCCACGGAAGGGCCATCGAGCAGCCCACCTATTCCTACCTCACTTGCACCCGCCTCGCCGAAACCATCCACGTAGAGCCGCGCGAAGTAATCATTGTAGAAGGCATCATGACCCTCTACGACAAGCAGCTGCGCGACCTGATGGACCTGAAGATATTTGTCGATGCCGAACCCGACGAGCGGTTGTTGCGCGTCATAGAGCGCGATATAGCCGAGCGAGGTCATCCGCTTGAAATGCTCATCAGCAAATACCGCAACGTCCTGAAGCCCATGCACGACGAGTTCATCGAACCCACCAAGCAGTATGCCGACATCATCATCCCCAACGGAGGTGAGAATGCCCGTGCCGTAGCCATGATGCAAATGTACATCCTGGCGGCCCTCATACGCCGTTGACAGCGGGTGCCCCATTAGGACAAGCTGGATGCGGGACAATGTCAGTATCCAGCCAACTTGAAGCGAAGGTGCGCTGGGAGCGCAGGCTTCCAGCCTGCGTGTTGTCAAGCCGCAGCCTGTATGAAATGTAATTATAGTCGTTTCAGCAGGCTGGGAAGCTTGCTCTCCCAGCCGTTGACGCAACATGCCGCATGTCCTGCGGTAGCAGAGCTTTTATAGATGGAGATAGAAAACTATAATTCGTACAGAATACTTCAATCTCGTAAGTTCAATATAATTGGGGGCGTATTCAAGGCAGTATGAACTTGCTAAACTTGGATGCTTCCTCTCTTGGCAAGAGAAGTTA
>JBJEAF010000141.1:0-2984 GCA_051868755.1 Alloprevotella sp. | reverse complement strand
TTCCGTCGGTCTTGTAGAATGCCTGAGTGCCTGTCGTCTTGTTCAAAGCCAGCACGTAGCTGTTTTCCGGAATAGTTGCACCGCCTTCAGTAAGCACGCCAGTCAGCCAGCCTCCCACATGAGTAGCTCTGCTTCCCTTGTCCCAACCAATGATGGTGTACTTGTTGCCAACCGTTGATTCCATGATGTAGGGAGTGTTTTGTGCGAAATTACCGGCAGCCGTCAAGGTCAAGGTCGTACCGTTTTCCTCCACACCGCTGCAAGAATAGATAGTGATGCCGCTGGGGCGGGTAGAAGGACAAGGCAGGATAATCGTGCTGTAGGGATATGCAACCGTAAACTGATAGTTATAGAGCGCACCGTAGGTAGCCTTCTGGTTCAGATAGTTCTGAATCTTCTGGCCGTTGTCGCTGGCAATAAAGGCGAGCATGGCATCCATATCGGAGGTGCTGACAGCCTGTGCTGCATCAATGGCCGCATTGATTTCAGTAGGCGATGCAAATTCGCTCGGGCCCTGAACGGTAGAACCTTCCAGTATGGAGAACTTCTCAGTGCCCTTGAGGGTGTTGAACTGATTGGTTACATCCTCAACAGTAATGGTCACATTCGGGAACGAAAGGTTAGAACCTTGGTGCGAACCATTCTTCGTCCAGCCCCAGATGTTCTGGTCCGTTCCGCTGGTGTTGACAGTCAGGAATACAGTACCATTCATGCTGAATCCCTTGCCCGTACCCGTACAAGGCAGGAACTGATAGGCTCCGGCAGAGGCTTCATCTTCTACCACAGCATTCGTGGTATTTGCACCCTGAGCATCTGATATAACCGGAATAAACTTATTCGTATTGTGCTTAATCTTGAAGGTGAATGCACCAGCACTGAAAGTAGGATAGATGTACCACTTGAAGTCGTCCTGATTGCTATAAGTCAAGCTTGTGTTGGCTGCGTTGTTTGCCTTGATGTTTCCTTCTTCGTTGACAAACCACTTGGAGTTACCCAGTGCGCTCTCAATACCTGTGGCATTCGACACCGAGGCATTTGACACAGGGAAGGGGAAAGTAATGTTGGCAGCTAATTTATAGCCTTCGGAATCAGAGCTGAAGTTAGTATCAGTCAACGTGTAACCAGCTACACCAGCCAGTTCAGGCAGCAAGGTATTGGCATCTGCCCAGCCCGTGACGTACGAACCGGTGTAATCTTCATCAAGGTCTGTTGAATGAATCGTGTAATTGACAGTCACGCCCTCAACAAACTCAACAGGATAGATGCTCCAGTCATTGTTGTTGCCCGATGTAGTGATTTGGCCAGAGCTGTAGAAGACCACAGTTGAACCCGCACCATTGTTGTCCACTATGCTGCCGTAACCATCTCCACTCGACAAGTTCCAACCGATATGAGTGGCCTCATCGTTGATGTTATAGAGCTTGAAGCTTCCGGCCATGGCACGCTGGCCAGTGGTCAAGGAAGCCGTAATGTAGTTACCCGTGGCAAACTGCATGTCGTAAACGCCTGTGCTCGTTTCGAAGAAGCGGACCAGATACTTTTCGTTGCCTGCAATGGTTTGGCCGTTGGCCGAAGTACCTACAGCAGCACGTTGTATCTGGTTAGCACCATTGTCATACATGGGCGTTTCACCTCCACGCGTTTGCGTCATGACATACCAGTGTTCGTTGTCGTCAGCAGCTGTAGCAGGAGTAAAGAAGTTCGCCTTGGTTGCACCTACTATAATGTACTGGCCTTCGGGGAGCACAGGTGTTTGCTCGTCATAGCCCAGACCCGTATAGGTAATGGTAATGCCGGTGGCATCATAGGAGACAGCCGAGTTATCCAGCTTGGTCAGAGTGCCTTCTGCATTCTTGTACCAAACGGTCGTAGAGTTAATGTTGCTCGAAATGTCAGCGCCCCAAGTCATCACCTTCTTTTTCAGCGTCTTAGACTGGCGTTCAACACCTGTACGTTCTGGCTCATCAGCTACTACCACCTGCAAGTCCCAAAGTCTTGAACCCCTGGTTACAGAAGTAAAGCTTGTGTTAATTACACCATTCTCGCCGATATACCAACGCTGGGCGTTTCCATCGTTCATATCAAAATTAGTTCGGCCTGTAATAGTTAATGAACCATTTGTCCATACAGTAGCTTTGCCTTCAGCTTCTGCTCCTTTCAGAGAGTTAGAATAGTTGATAATGGCCGAAGCATTATCTTCTACCAACACAGAACCAGCCCAGCGACCGAGAGAAGAAGTAACCTTAGAACTACTGCCAATTACCCAAATACCGCCACTATCGGAAGTGTCTGTACTTGTGTTAACAGCAGTCGTCACAGTACCCACGTTTACGAACTTGTAAACAGGGCCTTTGTTATCTGCTCGGGTCGGAGTGGCTGTGGATTCTTGTCCGTCTGCATCGAAGACGCTTGTAGAAGTGTTCCAAGTCCAGACCGTTCCGCCGAAAGCAGGCTTTTCGTACATAGCAACTTCGCCATCGTCGAAAGTCCACAAGTCACAACCTTGAGTATTGCTATTGTGTTCATTTACCTTCATATAAGGACATGTGCTGCTTGCATCACCATTGTTGTTCAGGCTTACACCATCTGTACCATTAGGGCGAATGGCCCAACTGTACTTCTCCGTATTAGCATTGGTCTGGTCAATCGTCCAATAGGTAGTTGCAGCTTCATCGAACGAAATGGCCGAACCGCTTGTCGTGGCCTCAGCATTGATGTACTTACCCGTTACAACGCTCTTTAAATAGTACTGGCCTTCGGTGCCGTTGCTTACCAGCTCGAAGAAAGTGCCCGTTGCATGGCGGCCTTGCAGTGTCGTGCCGTCATCGCCCAAATAACCTGTGTGGTCTGTAGCAATACACTTGATTTTGTACTGCTTTCCTGCCACGGGCGCATCTGTAATGACAGTAGCGCCAGCTCCTACAGCCATCAGCAGCAGAAGCAACAAAAATGTAGCTTTTCTCATTGTATCATAAACTTTGGTT
>JBJEAF010000140.1:0-2987 GCA_051868755.1 Alloprevotella sp. | reverse complement strand
ACTCGGCACTTAGGATTTCCTAATCGGCACTTAGGAAAAACAACTCGGCACTTAGGATTTCCTAATCGGCACTTAGGTTGCAAAGGCACGCCAACTTGCCGCATCCCAAACTTTGCCGGCGGTGTGCGGCGCGCAACGTTCAAAATTTTTGCTACTTTTGCACCAGTTTTCAAGTCGTCCACACCGCCGAAGACGCGGCAGGCCGGGCCAGAGAGAGAGGCTTGGCGATGCGTTACCACGACGGTTGACAACGGAGTCGGGACGGCTTCAGAAGGCTTTTCTCTACCGTGTACTCCAAGTACTTCTATATTCTTGTCCGCGTAAGGAACAAAGTTCACAAATTCCACCATTGGGGCGTTTGTGCCCAGATTTGACGTTTGCCATTCTTCCGTTTCCTCCTCAGCGCGCACAGTTCCTTTTCCCCCGCCGCGCTGTGAGACCCACATTCTGAAATCAAAACTTTGTTCTTCCTATCCCCTTATGATGAAATTCAAGAACACTCCGGCTGCCACTGCCCTGGCTGCGGGACTGACCTTGCTGTGTCCGTCCCTGAAGGCCCAGACACCGCAGTTGGAGGCAGCCTTGCAGGCACTCTACGACTACGCCGACCGGCAGAACGCCACCCTACACAGCCTGCAGACGGCGGTGAGTGAGGCCCAGGCCGCAGTTAACACGAGCCGCACGGCCCGTTTGCCCGAAGTGTCGGCCCAGCTGTCGGTCTCCTATCTGGGCGATGCCCGCCTGTGGAACCGCCAGTTCGGACAGGGCACGACTGCACCCATGCCCCACTTCGGCAACAACTTCGTGCTCCGCGCCGAGCAGGCCGTCTATACCGGTGGCGCGCTCACAGCCGGCACACAGTTGGCCCGACAAAATAGCAGCATGGCCCGCCTCACGGCCGAAGAGGCCCGGCAGCGCGTACACTTTCTGCTCACTGCCTACTACCTGCAACTCCACAACCTGCGCAACGGCCAGACCGTCTATGCCGCCAATGCCCGCCTGGCGCGGCAGATGGTGGAGCTGATGCAGAAGCGCAGGGCGCAGGGCGTCGTGCTGCAAAACGACATTACGCGCTATGAGCTGCAGCTGCGTCAGATGGAACTGGGCGAGACCACACTCTGCGACCGCCAGCGCATCGTGCTGCGCCAGCTCGCCACCGCGCTGGGCAGCGATTCGGCCAGCTGGGCCTTGCTCGACGAGGAGGCCTTCAGCAGCCAGTCGGTGCCCGACGAGAGCGAAGCCGTGTGGCAGCAGCGCGCCATGCAGCAGCACCTCAGCCTGCAAAAGGCCAGCCTGGCAGTAGACATGGGACGCACGCGCGAGAAGTCCGTGCGCTCCGAGATGCTGCCCCATGTGGCCTTGTTGGCCGAAGACCATCTGGACGGGCCGATCACCATCGAGGTGCCGCCTATCGACCGCAACCTGAACTATTGGTTTGTCGGCGTGGGCGTGTCGTACAACCTCTCCTCGCTCTACAAGTCGCGCCAGAAGCTGCGCCAGACCCGCTTGGCCACCACGCTGGCTGCCGACCAGCACACCGTGGCCTTGCAGCAGGTGGGCGATGCCGTTCATGCAGCCTATGTGAATCTGGGCACGGCGCGCACCGAACTGGCCACGCGCCAGACCAGTGTGCAGTTAGCCACCGAGAACTACAATGTGGTGAGCCAGCGCTACGCCGGCGGACTGGCCTTGGTGACTGACCTCACCGATGCCGCCAGCATGAAGCTCGATGCCGAGCTGGCCTTGGCCGATGCCCGCATTAACCTCCTCTACTGCTACTATCAGCTGCGCTTCGCCGCCTGCCTGTTTCAGTGAAACAACCTGTAGGCAAGCATGAAAACCCCTTTAATTGATTCAAAGCTAAAGCCCATAACACCATGACCCATAACCGACTATTCCGTTCTGTGTATAACACCATTGTCCTGCTGCTGCTCATAGGCGGCGCATGGCTCGTGCTCGACAACTTCGTGCATTTCGGCCGCGTGGAGTTCACCGACAACGCCACCGTGCAGCAACACATCACCCCGGTCAACACCCGCGTGCAGGGATTCATCAAGGAAATCAGATTTGAGGAGTTCCAGCCCGTACACAAGGGCGACACCCTCGTCATCATTGAAGATGCCGAATACCGTCTGCGCTTGGCACAGGCCGAAGCCGACCTCGAAGGCGTGCAGTCAGGCAGACAGGCCACCTCGCAGGGCATCCACACCACCCAGAGCACCATCTCTGTCACCGATGCCAGTGTGGAGGAGGCCCGCGTGCAGTTAGACAACGCACGGCGCGAAGACCAGCGTTACGCCCAGCTGTTGCAGGGCGATGCCGTGACACCCCAGCAGTACGACCACGTGCACACCGCCTTCTTGGCCGCGCAGGCGCGCTACGAGCAGCTCTCGCGCCAGTTACAGACCCTGGCCTCGACGCGCGCCGAACAGGGCCACCGCCTCAACCAGCACACGGCCAGCATGGAAGTGGCCCGTGCGGCAGTAGACTTGGCCCGCCTCAACCTGTCGTACACCGTGATTGTAGCCACCGCCGACGGCGTGACCGGACGCAAGGACATTCACGTCGGGCAGTTGGTGAATCCCGGCCAGACAATGGTGGACATCGTGGACAACACCGACCTGTGGGTCGTGGCCAACTACCGCGAAACGCAGCTGCAGCACATTGTGCCCGGCTCGCAGGTCAAGGTGACGGTCGATGCCGTGCCCGACGTGGAGTTCAGCGGCGAAGTGGAGCGCATCAGTGACGCTACAGGCTCAGCCTTCTCCGTCATACCGCAGGACAATGCCACGGGAAACTTCGTGAAGGTCGAACAGCGCGTGCCTGTGCGCATCCGGCTGAAGGCTGACAAGCAGCTCGACAAGCTGCGGGCAGGCATGAATGTGGAGTGTGAAGTGAAGTATTAGGCCCAGGAGGCTCCAGCAATAGCTATTCTACAGAGAGCCATAGAAGTCTATAGAGAGTTATAGCCAACCACTGCGGGCCTC
>JBJEAF010000139.1:0-3011 GCA_051868755.1 Alloprevotella sp. | reverse complement strand
GCCCTCATAGTTCAATGGATAGAACACCGCTCTCCTAAAGCAGTGATCTGAGTTCGATTCTCAGTGGGGGTACTTCTCGCTTTTTTCTTGCCTGAAGCGTATGAGGGTTCCGAGACGGTGTTTCGGAACCTTTGAAGGCTTTAAGGGGTCTGACTGCCGTAGCGCAGTCACCCAGAAAAACCCACTCTTTACAGCCTTTCTTTTACACTTTCCTTCAACCTTTCTGCCCTCCCGGTGATTATAAGCAGGCCTTTGCCTGCTCTCCCAGTACAAACAATATGTCAACGCCCGAACTCACTCCCATGATGAAGCAGTTCTTCGACCTCAAGGCCAAGAACCCCGATGCCGTGCTGCTTTTTCGCTGTGGCGACTTCTACGAAACTTATTCCTCTGATGCCGTGACGGCTGCCAAGGTGCTGGGCATTACCCTCACCCGGCGAAACAACAAAAACCAGGAATCGACCGAAATGGCCGGATTCCCTTATCACGCACTCGACACTTACCTGCCCCGCTTCATCCGCGCCGGCTACCGCGTGGCCATCTGCGACCAGCTCGAAGACCCGAAGCTCACCAAGAAGCTCGTGAAGCGCGGAATAACCGAACTGGTCACACCGGGTGTGGCTATGACCGACAATGTGCTGGCTGCCAAGGAGAACAACTTTCTGGCTGCCCTCCACTTTGGTGCGCACGCTCTCGGCATTTCGTTTCTTGACATCTCGACCGGAGAATTTCTGCTGGCCGAAGGCACGGTGGAGTATATCGACAAGCTGTTGGCCGGCTTTGCGCCGAAAGAGGTGCTGGTGCAGCGCGGACTGCGCTCACGCTTCGAAGGACTGTATGGGACCAAGAACTTCCTGTTCGAACTCGACGACTGGGCATTTACGCCCCAAACGGCTCACGAAAAGCTTACGCGCCATTTTCAGGTGCGCAACTTCAAGGGGTTCGGCATCGACCACCTGCATGACGCACTGGTTGCCGCAGGAGCCATTCTCACCTATCTCGAACTCACACAGCACACGCAAACCTCTCACATCACGGCTCTGCGCCGCATCGAGGAGGACAGCTACGTACGGCTTGACCGTTTCACTACCCGAAACCTGGAACTCATCAGCCCCATGGCCGAAGGCGGCACATCGTTGCTGCAGGTCATCGACCGCACCCTCACTCCTATGGGAGGGCGCATGCTGCACCGCTGGGTCATCTTCCCCCTGCGCTCGGTCAAGGCCATCAGCGAACGCCTCGACAGCGTGGAGCACTTCTTCAAGCAACCCGACTTTCGCGAACTCTGCGAAATGGAACTGCCCAAGATTGGCGATATGGAGCGCATCGTGTCGCGTGTGGCTGTAGGCCGCGTCAATCCCCGCGAACTCCAGCAGCTGCGCATGGCCCTCGAAAGCACAGCCCTGCTCAAGTATGCCTGCCAACATGCTGACAACGAATCTATCCGGCGAATCGGTGCGCAACTCGACGCACTCACCGAACTGCGCAACAACATAGGCCGCACCCTGCGCCCCGACCCGCCTCTCATGGTGAACAAGGGTGGGGTCATTGCCGACGGCTTCAATGCCGAACTCGACGAGCTGCGCCACATCTCCATGTCGAGCAAGGATTTCCTGCTGAAAATACAGCAGCGCGAAATCACCGAGACGGGCATTCCCAGCCTGAAGATAGGCTTCAACAACGTGTTCGGCTATTACATCGAAGTGCGCAACACGTATAAGGACAAAGTGCCTGAAGGTTGGGTGCGCAAGCAGACGCTGGCCCAAGCCGAGCGCTACATCACGCAGGAACTGAAGGAGTATGAAGACAAAATACTCGGGGCCGAAGACCGCATACTCGAACTGGAAGCGCGCCTGTTCCAGGAACTGGTGGGCCAAGTGGCCTGTCACGTCACGCCGCTCCAGGCCGATGCTGCTGCACTCAGCCAGCTCGATGTGCTCCAAAGCTTGGCCGCAGTAGCCCGTGAACGCCGCTACGTGCGTCCTGTGGTCGACGAAAGTCTGGTCATTGACATCCATGCCGGACGCCATCCGGTCATCGAGACGCTCATGCCTCCGGGCGAGGAATACACGCCCAACGACGTGATGCTCGACACCCGGCAACAGCAGATTATTATTGTCACCGGTCCCAACATGGCCGGTAAGAGTGCCCTGCTGCGCCAAACGGCCCTCATCACACTATTGGCCCAGATTGGCTCGTTCGTACCTGCCGAATCGGCCCGCATCGGCGTGGTCGACAAAATCTTTACCCGTGTGGGGGCCAGCGACAACATCTCTGTGGGCGAAAGTACTTTCATGGTCGAGATGAGCGAAGCGGCCAACATCATGAACAACCTGTCGGAGCGTTCGCTCGTGCTGTTCGACGAACTGGGACGCGGCACATCGACCTACGACGGAATTTCTATAGCCTGGGCCATAGTGGAACATATCCACGAAAACGAAAAGGCCCATGCCCGCACCCTCTTTGCCACACACTACCACGAGCTGAACGAAATGGAGAAGCGCTTCAAGCGCATCAAGAACTGGAACGTATCGGTGCGTGAGGTGAACAACAAGGTGGTCTTTCTGCGCAAGTTGCAGCGTGGCGGTTCCGAGCATTCGTTTGGCATCCATGTGGCACGCATGGCCGGTATGCCTGCCGTCATAGTGCGTCGTGCCGAACATATATTGCTCGATCTGGAGGCAGCGGGTTCCAAAGCAGGTGTCACCGTACCGGCCGAACGCGAAGTGCGCAGCGACAAGGCCACACAGCTCAGCTTCTTCCAGCTCGACGACCCTGTACTTTGCCAGATACGCGATGAACTCCTGAACCTCGACGTGAACAACCTCACCCCGCTCGAAGCACTCAACAAGCTCAACGACATCAAGCGTATTCTGAAGGGATAATCTGTCTGGGGGACTATCAATTAGTTTTTTTAGTCCCCCCTTAGTCCTTGTCGTTCCATATGGTGCGGACTTTCCTTTCCTCAAACACCTTGACTATTTATCTCTTGGTGTTTTACTCTTTATTAG
>JBJEAF010000138.1:2207-12158 GCA_051868755.1 Alloprevotella sp. | reverse complement strand
CCCGGGTCATCACGGTCAACCGCCAGAACCGCTCCTTTTATATAGATTTGGAGAAGAAGCCCATGACGAACCGTACTTTCCGCGTGGGCAACGTGGAGTTTGCTATGGTTAAGGTTGACGGCGGCACGTTCACGATGGGCGCGACTGCTGAGATGCAGAATCCCTACGATGACGAGAAGCCGACGCATCAGGTCACGCTGAGCAGTTACTCCATCGGCGAGACGGAAGTGACCCAGGCCTTGTGGCAGGCAGTGATGGGCAACAATCCGTCCTACTTCAAGGGTGACAACCTGCCTGTAGAGCAGGTAAGCTGGGACGATTGCCAAGAATTTATCCGCAAGCTGAACCTGCAAACTGGCCAGCGTTTCCGCCTTCCCACCGAAGCCGAGTGGGAATTTGCGGCCCGCGGCGGCAACCGGAGCAACCACACGCAGTACAGCGGCAGCAGCAATTTGGATGAGGTGGCATGGTATACGTCAAACAGCGGCAGCAAGACGCATCCTGTAAAGACCAAGAAGGCCAACGAATTGGGAATCTACGACATGACGGGCAACGTATGGGAATGGTGTCAGGACTGGTATGGCAGCTACAGCAGCAGTTCGCAGTACAATCCTACAGGCCCGAGCAGTGGGTCGTACCGCGTGTACCGCGGTGGTAGCTGGAACGGCGGACCGAGGTGCTGCCGCTCGTCGAGCCGTTGCGACAACGCGCCCGGCTACCGCTACAACAGCCTTGGGCTGCGCCTCGCCCTCTCCGAGTAACAACTGGTCGCGGGGGCTTTCCTGCCCACTTTGCAGTTCTAAGCAAAAAGAAAGGGTGAGATACGCTCAGTCCCGCTCAGAAGGGGCTAAGCGGAGCAAGCCCCTTCAGAGCAGGGACAGAGCCGTATCGGAACCAAGAAAAAGAAAAGAAGGTCACCACACCGGCGAAGCCGGTCGAAAAATTTTTAGGATTTTCCGCTTATGCAAATCAAGCTATTCAGCATTCCCATTGGGGCGGATGACTGGCAGGTGGAAGAGCTGAACCACTTCCTTCGCGCCAACAAGATTATCGACATCCGAAAGGAACTGGCAACCCAGGGCGACCACGCCTGCTGGACGTTCTGCATCACCTACATGCCGATGAGCAGGGCAAACGCCTTCGACAATGCCGCGACGGGTGCTTCGAAGAAGGTGGACTACAAGGAGGTGCTGGAGCCTGATGCCTTCGACCGGTTCGCTGCGCTCCGCCAACTCCGCAAGCAGATAGCCGAGCGCGATGCCGTGCCGGCCTATGCCGTGTTCACCGATGCCGAGCTGGCCGAAATGGCCAGACAGCAGAAGCTGACCATCGAATGGATGCGCAAGATACCGGGCATAGGCAAGAAGAAGGTCGAAAAGTACGGAGAGGAATTTGTCTCACACGAACCAGAGCAAGCCGATGAAAAGAGTGGGTTACTTGATGGAGCAGATAGCAAGTCTTGACAACTTGTATCTGGCTTATCACAAGGCGGTCAGGGGCAAGCAGCGCAAGCTGGAGGTGCGCCGCTTTGCCGAACACTTCGATGAGAACATGGAGCGTATGCGGCAGCAGATAGCCGATGGCACCATAGCCGTGGGCAACTACCGCTATTTCACTATCCACGACCCCAAGGAGCGCACCATCTGTGCCGCCCCGTTCGAAGAGCGGGTGCTGCAACATGCCATCATGAACATCTGCCACCCGCATTTCGACAAGGCCCTGATAGACACCACCTATGCCACGCGCAAGGGAAAAGGCGTGTACGCAGCCTTGGACAAGGCCGTTGAGGCCATGTCGCGTTACACCTATTCCGTCAAGCTGGATTTCCGCAAGTATTATGACACGGTCGACCACAGCGTGCTGAAGTGTATGCTCCGCCGAAAGTTTAAGGACGGCGGGCTGTTGGCACTCTTCGACCGGATCATCGACAGCTACCACGTGGCTGAAGGCAGGGGGCTGCCCATTGGCAACCTCACCAGCCAGTACTTTGCCAACCTCTACCTGTCCGGCCTGGACCACCGGGTCAAGGAGCAGTGGCACGCACCTATATATATAAGGTATATGGACGACATGCTGGTAGGAGGCAATGACCGCGCAAGGCTGAAGGAATGTGTGGCACAAATGACTGCCTATGCTGCCGAGCAGTTGAAGTTGGCCTTGAAACCGCCTGTCTACCGGCACAACCGGTGCGGACAGACCTTTCTGGGCTACAGGGTACTGCCCTACCGTTACATCCTGTCGGGTCGCAGCAAAAGACGCTTCCGCACCAAGCTCCTGACATACGGCCGCCTGCTGAACGAAGGGAGGTGGGGCGAGGCCGACTATGCCGAGCACATCTTGCCCCTGTTGTCGTTCGCCCTTCATGCCGAAAGCAGCTCTTTCCGGAAAGCATGTCTCCAAATCAGTTAGGTGACAGTCGTAGAGTGGGTCGAACCGCGTGAACCGCGGTGGTAGCTGGAACAACGAACCGAGGAACTGCCGCTCGTCGAACCGTAACAACAACACGCCCGACAACCGCAACAACAACCTTGGGCTGCGCCTCGCCCTCTCCGAGCTTAGAACTGCAAAGTGGGCGGATGCCCACCGACGGCCAGTTGTAAACAGACTGTCATCCGGAATGCACACGCATTCGAAACCGGTGGCCCTACACGCCATGAACATGCAGCCCGAGTAGTGCATAGGCATCGAAAAGCCTGCATGTCACTGATATATTCCCCGCCCGACCCGACTCTATCACCCTATCAACGAATTACAAACCCACAAAAGCATAAGGATTATGAACACTCAGTATGACGATACGTTGCCCATGGTGAAGAAACCGGCTGTGAACGAGGTGAAGGCAGAAAAGAAGCGCACACAGGATGCGTTGGTGGCCAAGATTATGGCCAGCTCGGCTGTGGGACTGGCACTCGGCATCGGTACGGCCTATGCTTCGCGACACCTGCACGGCACGGAAGAAGAAGCCGAACTGCAGGAGGGCGCCAAGCCCATGGCGAAGGCAGCCCCCGCACAGGAACAACAGGAGACCCACACTGCTGAACCCGCACCCGAACCCCAGCCTGCCGCCCCCGAATCCCGGCAGGCGGACATCGAGGCCAACGAAAGGCGGCGCGAACAGCAGGAACAGGAACGCCAGCAGCGCGAGGAGGAACGCCGGCAGCGCGAGGAGGAACGCCAGCGAAACGAGCAGCACCGCCAGCGACGCGAGGAAGAACGCCACGAGGAGAGGCAGCCCGGGCCGAAGGTGCGGGAGGCCAAGCAGGAGGAGGAGGACTTCTTCCAGAACCATGACGTGAAGATCCAGACAGTCGAGAAGCTCGAACTGGAAGACGGACGCACCGTGCAGGTGTATGTCGGCAAGGTGGACGGACACGATGCTGCCTTTATGGACGACGGGAGAGGCAAGGTGATTGCCGCCATCGTGGACCGGAACGACAACGGGACGGCCGACGATGACGAGGTCATCGACCTGCGTGCGAGCCACATTCCCAGCCGCCAGTTGGCCATGCACCAGGTGGAAGAGGAAACGCCCGAGGTGCGCGTGGTGGCCGTAGAGCACGATGTGCTCGTGAACGGACAGACGGTCGACGTGGCCGAAGTGACGGTGGACGAGGAGCACGTGGTGCTGGTCGACACCAACCAGAACGGCGAAGTCGACGTGCTCATTGCCGACAACAACCACAACGGCAGCATTGAGGCCGACGAGTTGCACGACGTGAGCGACGACCACATCGCCATGCCCGTGGCCGAAGACGCGCCCGACTACATGACCGCAGAGGCCGATGCGGGCACAGCCGACGAGGCGGACGAGGTGGACATGACCCTGTTCGACGCATAGGCACCAAGTGGTTCAAAACATATATAGGAAGCTAACAAAACGACCCCATGAACATATCCTTAAAGTGTCCCCGCTGCGGATGCGAACTGTCAGTGCCCTCTTCGGAAGGGCTTGAGAGCAAGAAGACCACCTGCCCGAAATGCAAATACGAGTGTACCGTGGGCGACCTCCTGCCCAAACTCAGCCTGAAGGTGGACGGGCAGAACTACCAGCTGTATTTCGGCAGCCAGTGGGTGGGCAGGCAGAAGGCGGGCAACGACGCCAAGGTGCAGATACCCGACGAAACCCGCTACATGAGCAAGAAGCACGCAATCATCGAACTGCGCTGTACGGTGCAGGGCCTGGAGTGTACCTTCGAGGAACACGGCAAGAATCCCACCAAGAAGGAGGGCATCGAACTCATTGAGGGCGACATTGTCTACCTGAACGTGAACGACTGCCTGAGCATGGGCGGCAGGCAGATGTATCTGGCCGACGAGTTCCAATAACCCTCCGCCGCTTACAAACATCTAACTCCGAACAACATGACAATCAACCTATCGAAACCTCAGTGCTATTCCGCCCTGGGCCAGAAGCCCAACCAGGAGGACGCGCTCTATCCCGCACAGGGCGTGGCCACGGAACAGAACCGCGTGTTCCTGGTGTGCGACGGTATGGGAGGGCACGAAAAGGGCGAGGTGGCCAGCAACTGCGTGGCCGAAACGGTCGGCCAGCTCACTGCCAACCAGCCCCTCGGTGCTGTGGCCGACATGAAAATGGCCTTCGAGCAGGCCCTGAAGCAGGCATACCACAACCTGGACGCGCTCGACACGGGACAGACCGAAAAGCGCATGGGCACGACCCTGACCTTTCTGGCCTGTTGTACCGACGGCGTGCTGGTGGCCCACATAGGCGACAGCCGCGTGTACCAGCTGCGCCCGGGACGGGGCATCGTGTTCCAGACGCGCGACCACTCCTTGGTGAACGACCTCATTGCCGCCGGCGAGCTGACTCGCGAGGAGGCCCGCAACTTCTCGCAGCGCAATGTCATTACGCGGGCCGTGCAGCCCCATCAGGAATATCCCGCGCGCGCGTCCTATAATATACTGACCGACATCCTTCCCGGCGACGTGTTCTTCCTGTGCTGCGACGGCGTGACCGAACAGCTCGAAGACGAGGAGCTGGCCGCCCTGCTGCTGCAACCGGGCAGTACGGCCGAACGGCTGCAGGCAGTAGAGCACGAGTGCGCCCGGCGAAACACCCGCGACAACAACACGGCCTATCTCGTGGAGGTGGCCGGCGTGGAGGGACAGGCTGACCACATCGAGCTGACCCCGGTAGTCGAAGCTGCCCCTGACCCGAAGCCTGCTGTGAAGCGGCGCAGTCATCGGGGCCGCAACCTCGCGGTCATCATCGTGTCGCTCATCGCCATCGCGCTCATGCTGGCCTTTGTCTGCTTCACCCGGCAGGGTGACACGCAAGCAGAACCGCAGTCCGACGAAGCACCGGCCGAACCGGTACAGGGAATCATCACGCGCCCTTCACACCGATAACGACCCATAGACACCTATATGGCACAAAACATACAGAAAGAAAACATGCTGAAGGTCGGTACCAAGCTGGCCAACGGCAAATACCGCATTGACAGCTACCTGGCTTCGGGCGGTTTCGGCAATACCTACCTGGCCACCGACCTGACCTTCGACGAGAAGGTGGCGGTCAAGGAACTGTTTATTAAAGGAGTGTGCGGACGTTCGGCCTATTCGGCCGACGTGTCCGTCAGCCTGAGCGAAAACCAGCGTTCCTTTGAGGCCCACCAGGAAAAGTTCCGCAAGGAAGCCCGGCGCATACGCAAGCTGAGCAATCCGCACATTGTCAGCGTGCACGACTTGTTCGACGAGAACGGCACTTCCTACTACGTGATGGACTTTGTGGAGGGCGAGAGCTTGGCCGCCCGGCTGAAGCGCACCAAGAAGCCCCTGAGCGAGACAGAACTCATGCTGCTCCTCCCCCAGGTGCTCGACGCGCTGGAGTGCGTACATGCCCAGAGCATCTGGCATCTCGACCTCAAGCCCGCCAACATCATGGTCGATGCCAAGGGAAACGTGCAGCTCATTGACTTCGGGGCCAGCAAGCAGGTGAAGAATGCCAGTGGCGACAGCCTCTCCACCTCGTCGGCCATGGCCTACACCGACGGCTATGCCTCGTCGGAGCAGATGGAGCAGAACTTGGAGAAGTTCGGCCCCTGGACCGACCTCTATTCGCTCGGCGCTACTATGTATAACCTGCTCACCATGCAGAAGCCGCCCCGTCCGTCGGACATTGAGGAAGATTCCCGTTCGGCCCTGCAGCTCCCCAAGGGCATCAGCCGTAAAACCGAGAAACTCATCTTTTGGCTCATGAAGCCGAACCGCAAGATGCGTCCGCAGAGCGTGACCGACGTGAAGCAGTATTTGGTCGAAACGCAGTATGACACCACGCAGGGGTCCGGCCGTGCGGCTACAGACTACACCGATGACACCGAGGACGACACCTTGCTGAAGAACAGGAAGCCGGCACAGCCCGTAGTGCCGCCGCCCGTCCAGCCGTCAGGTCCTGCATGGGGCGAATGGGTGCGCAACGCGATGCTGGCCGTGCTGGCCTTAGCCTGCATGGGCCTCGGCGTGTTTGTCGTGAAGGAATGCCGGCCTTCAGTGGGTGATAATGACCCGCAGGCCGAGTTGTCGGATTCTGCCGTTAGCGACAGGGTCGCTGTCGATTCAGTGCCTGTGAAGCAGGTGACTGACTACACGGTGCGGGTGAAGGCCGGTCCCCAGAACATGCGTCAGTACAACTATACCGGCGAGCTGGTTGACACCATGGGCGCACTGCCCAACGGACAGGGTCAGGCCAAGTTTGCCAAGTACGGCGACATCCCGGCCTCGACCTACACAGGCAACTTTGTGAACGGCGTATGCGAAGATGCCACAGGCCGTGCCACCATTAGCTTCACCACGGGCCAAAAGTATGTGGGAACCTTCAAGGGCGGCTATTATGAGCAAGGCCGCTTCGTAGACTCCGACGGCAGCTACTTCGAGGGCACTTTCAAGGAAGGCTCACCCTATAACGGCAAGTGGTATACGGCAGCCGGCCAGGTGGACGGAAGCGTCGTAAACGGTAAAGACCAGTGATAACTTGTCGTGGTAGGTTCATTTGTCCACTTTGCAGTTCTAAGCAAAAGTAACGGATTGTGGAATGAAGCGAAGTTACCGATAACAAAGCTGGGATAAGAAGCGACGGCGCACTGGGAGGGCGCTTCCGTCCCGCTTGTTATCACCCTGCATGAAGCGACGGTGCACTGGGAGGGCGTGGCTTCCAGCCCGCCCGTTGTCAAGCCAATAAGAAGCGATTGCACACTGGGGATGTGGCAAAGGCCCGCCCGTTGTCAAGCCAATAAGAAGCGATTGCACACTGGGGATGTGGCAAAGGCCCGCCCGTTATCAAGCCAATAAGAAACGATTGCGCACAGGAAGGGCGTAGACAAGGAGAGCATTTCTCCCTGCCTACGCCCTTCTGGCAAGTAGTAATCGCTACGCCGCGCGCAGCGACTCAGCTATCTCATGGCGCAGCCAGAGCCTTTGCGCGGTTCGCCCGGCACGATACTGCCGGCGTGTCGCTCGCTGAACTCGCGGTTGATGTCGGCCAGCTCCTTGAGGCCGTAAATGTAGTCGTCGTACATGTCGGAGAGGTCGATGCCTTCGCAGTCGGCTTCGGCTCCCAGGGCTTCGCGCACAATCCGGGCGCGTTCGCTCACGGTGGTGTCCTTGATCAGTAGGCTTTTCATATCTGTCATTTGGTTTGGGTGTAACCTTCTTGTTTGAGAATCTCTGCGAGCCGTTGGCGGTGGTCGCCCTGCACGATGATTTCGCCGTCCTTCACCGAGCCGCCCACTCCGCACTTCTGCTTCAGCAGCTTGCACAGGGCCTGGCAGTCGGCCTCCGTGCCTACAAAGCCCTTGACGAGCGTCACCGTCTTGCCTCCGCGTCCGGCACGCTCCATGCTCAGGCGGAGCTTCTGGCAGTTCTTGGGCAGCGTGGCCGTTTCTTCCGGCAAGCCATCGGAGTAGTGGTAGTCAGGGTCGGTGGAGTAGACCACGCCGACGCGCTTGGTGCGTTCCACCTGTTTCCTGCTTGTGTCGGGAGAGCAGGAAGGAGCCTGCGCCTCGGGAGAATCTTCTTCCATGCTTGCGCCCAGGGCGGCCAGTGCACTTTTCCAGTCAGTCATAATCGTTTTATTTATGTGGTGAGGCAGCGGGTAGCCGCCTGTCGTGTTTGAAGCGTGTACTCATAGGCTATACATGTCCTTATACCCTAATTTCCAGTCAGAACTTCATGCCGTTCTGCAAATTTGGTGTAGCTTTGCGGCGTAAATATCAATATGGTGAAGATAAGCCTGTGATTTCGACCTTAACTATCCATATAATGATATTAAAGAAAGAGACGCAATGAGGGATTTATATGAATATTCCACACCAGAGCTTGTGCGCCTGCTTGGCACCAGGTTTAAGGATTACCGCTTGCGCTGCAATCTCACCCAAAAGGAGGTGGCAGAGCGTTCGGGGGTTGGGCTGACCACTATTCACAAGTTTGAGAATGGCTCTGCCCTCAACCTCTCCTTGGCCACTTTCCTGTTGCTGCTGAAGGTAGTGGGACAAATCAACGAGCTGGACGGCTTGCTGCCCGAACTGCCCGAATCGCCCTATCTGATGCGCAGAAACGACCGAAAGGCCCAAAGAATACGTCATTCAAAGCAGCGGATTATGGAATGAAGTGAAGTCTCCAATAACAAAAGTTGGAATAGGAGGCGATGGTGCACTGGGAGGGCAGGCTTCCAGCCTGCTGTTGTCTCTTAAGCAGGCTGGAAGCCTGCTCTCCCAGCCGTAAGCGCAACATTCCTATGATGAAACATCATTTTGACCTGTCTTGTTATATGATACATTGAATAGCTATGGTAAGGACATTGAGAGTTATGTTGCATCGGCAAGGAAACAGTGTGTCAGAAGTGTCATTGTATGACTATGTCCAGAGTGAGGTGATGAACATCGGCACTTCGTCTTCCCGCTTCGTGAAGCCTTGGCGCTCGTAGAAGTCGCATTCCTTTTTGTAGGCCATGAGCGCGATGCGCAGGTAGCCGGCATACTTCTGCTTGGTCTTGTCGAGCAGCATCTTGCCGATGCCCCGTCCCTGATAGTCGGGACGGACCAGCAGGTAGTGGATGTAGGCGGTCATGACACCGTCATCCATGGCACTGATGAGACCTACCAGTTTGTCGCCGTGCCATGCCGTGAACACCGTGGCATAGTTCTGCATGGCCCGTTCCAGTTTGTCGGGATAGTGTCCCGATGACCATTCCACCGACAGGAACAGTTCGGCCAGCTGCTCGCCGGTCAGTCGCTGCTCCTTGCCGCGTAGGGTGATATCTTCCATTTTTCTTTTCTCTTTAAGTGGGTGTCATTGTTTAAGTGGGTGTCACTGTCCGCAGACCTTGATGCCAAACCAATGGGCAAAGCGCAGGTTTGCTACTTCTAACCCTGCCCTGTGGGTCTGCATCCAACGGTGCTGAACCCACACCTCTTCTACCTCGTGCCACACGAACAGCAGGGGGAGTGGAAGCACAAGTGTCAGTATACTTAATGCGCTCATTGTTTAAGGTATTGCCTCTATATAGAAGCTGACAGGCCGGAAGCCGTCGTTGCAGCTAATCATCGCGCTGTAGGGGTTCTTCATCCAGCCATCATAGAAGTTGCCTTCGCCTCGGGACAGGGCTTCGACAAACTCCCTCATCGTTTTCCATGCTTCGGGACAGAATCCCTTCGGGCATGTTCCGTCCGTGCTGATCCACGACTGCCCTTCGCACACCTCACAGGCGTGGTCGATAGGATTCTCGTAGACGGCCATCAGGTCGTCGTGCTGCACCTTTCGTAGGGCGGTAATCTTTACTTTGGTCATGTTTGCAAAAATGTCGCTTATGGTGTTTTCAACAGGCAATGCGGGGGTGAGTCTGATTATGCTGTGTGTCGAGGAAAGTGCTTTGTGAGGAAGTCAGCGGGTGCAAGCACTTCGATTTCGGCAAACGGGAAGTCCTTGACGTTTCGG
>JBJEAF010000138.1:0-2107 GCA_051868755.1 Alloprevotella sp. | reverse complement strand
TCTAAGAACACATTCATATCACATGTATTTCTTTACAAGGGCATTCTCTTTCTCTTCTTTGTAGTTTCCTACGTATGAATCTTCAAAAATGCCACACAGGCTTTCTAATTCTGAAATGTTTTTCTTCTGTTCAGGTGTCATCTTTTCTTCACTTTTGTTGGGTACAATACTCGCCTTCAGGAAAAGCAGAATCTTCTCCATTTTCTCGGCATTCTGGTCATCTACCTGATAGATGAGCCTGACCGCATCCTGTTTCATTTCGCTGACTGTCATTCCCATAGTCTTTAGTGTATTACTTCGCTGCAAATGTATAAAAAATCCGCTGTGTTCCACAGCGTCGGGATGAATAATTAGGGGTTCCGCCGATTCGCACACAGATTGGGGGACAAGTGAAACTTGCATGAATCAGGCCCTGGGCCAATCTGAGGCAGGTGATAGGCAGACAAATACAAAGAGTATATGTCACCCGAACGGAATTACAGGCGGAATGGTCTGGCCAGAGCTTCCTTCACGCCTTCCAGACTGTCATGGAAACTGATGCCATGGCTCGCGATAGCGGTGCAGTCCATCGTCAGGTTCCGGCTCTGGTCACTGAAGCGTTCTTCATCGGGCAGAATCCATCCGGAAGGATCAGGGAGCCCCATCAGCCGGGCCACCTTCAGCTGAAGTTCATAGCTGCTCAACATGTTTCCACTGCCGAAATTATATATGCCGCTCGGCAGGGAGCAGGCTTTCGGCATATTCCTGACCACCTCCCACACATTCGTCACACCGCGAAACTCATGCGTGGCAGCACGGACAGCAGTCCCCTCGTCACAGGCTCTCTGCAGGTTCACCAGCAAGTTGCTGTTCAGCTTCAGGCGGCTGTCCGGCAGGTCGTACATCCAGGTCAGCCTCAGTCCGACCGCATCGGGCAGGTTCCACAGTACCCTCTGCTCGGCCTCCAATTTATGCCGGCCGTACACATTGACCGGTGTGAGCGCATCCTCTTCTATGAGTGGCCCGTGCAGGGGTGAGCCGTTATACACCTGGTCGCTCGACATAAACACCAGTTTGGCCCCGGTCAGTTTGCATGCCTTGGCTATCCTCACCGTCCCTTGCACATTCACCCTGTGCGACTCTTCGGGGTGCTGTTCGCAATACCACGTGTTGCTGAGTGCGGCGCAGTGTACCACGATGTCCGGGCGGTGTTCTTCCACATAAGCCTTGACCGCCTCTTCGCGACAGATGTTCAGTTCACCGTGTGTGGGCAGCAGCAGGCCGCACTTGTCCTTCAGGAACAGGGCCAGTCGGCAGCCCAGAAATCCGCTGCTGCCAGTAATCATGATTTTCGTCTTCATTGTCGTATGTTCAAGTTGTGAGGTGTGTATGAATCAGATAGGCTGCGTTCGGCAAAAAGCTTGGGGGGAGCTTGGCTTTTTGCGCACACTTGCACTATCTTTTCATAAGACAGGCTTCGGCACGGCCAAGCAAAAGCAAATCCTGCGGAGTTTTCTTTTGCTTTGCGCTCGCCTTGCACTATCTTTCCTCTAAAGAAAAACGATTTCTTTATTCTGCCGGTGTGTAAGCTCGAGGATTTTATCTACATTTGCAGGGCCTGTTAGGTTATACATCTTTTTACGACACTAAAGTAGATGATAAACTTGACATGGAAAAATTCCGGCCCATATTTTTGTTTGGGCGCAAAAAATGAATAACCAATAACTACATTGTATGACACCTTCCAAATCAGACTATCGTGTTGCAAAAGAGGTTCTTAAAGTAGCCATCTTGCGCCTGCATGAGAAGTGGCAACAAGAGTTGCGTGAGCTCCTTGACCGTCCATTCGATGATGAAATAGGCAACGCCTACGACCGCAGCTGGATGATTACCAGGAAGGCCCGCGACTGGTATAAGGAGTTTAGTTTCATGGAGGAATGGTATCGCAAGGACATCATTATAGGGCATATTCAAAGGCTGTATGAAGAGCAGGAATTGACCGATGAAGACCTTGCACCGCTTTCCGACGAAATCAAAAAATTTATTGAGGAACACAGGGGGTGGTATAGGATGGCACCATTACCCAAATGACTTCCGCAGAGTCTACGGTCAAACATCTGATAATTTA
>JBJEAF010000137.1:7321-12206 GCA_051868755.1 Alloprevotella sp. | reverse complement strand
TCGGAGAGGCTCGGGTGTGCATGAACGGTGTGGCACAGCTGGTCGATGGTGCCGCCCAGACTCATGAGCAGGGTCAGTTCGTGGATGAGTTCCGATGCGTGGGCGCCTATGATGTGCGCACCCAACACGCTGCCGTCGGGCGCGGTGAGCAGTTTGACGTAACCGTCGGTTCCGGCATCCATGGTCAGTGCCCGGCCGTTGGCACGATAAAAGGCTTTGCGCACTTGGGTGGCCTCGAAGGCCGCTTTGGCCTGTTCTTCCGTCAGGCCCACCATGGCCGCTTCGGGTTGTGTGAACACAGCGGACGGCACGAGCGAGAGGTCTGTGTGGTTGGGGCGTTCCAGGATGTGGTCGAGCACGTGGTAGCTCTGGTAGGTGGCGGCATGAGCCAGCTGCAGGCGACCGTTCACGTCGCCCACGGCATACACTCCGGGCACGCTGGTCTCGAAGTGTTCGTTGACCGTGATGCCGCGCGGCGTGAACTCGATGCCGGCCTCGGCCAGGTTCAGGCTTTCCACATTGGCGGCCCGGCCCACAGCCATCAGCACCACATCGGCCAGGGTGTCGTGCACAGCGCTGCGGTGTTCGTAGCTCACGTGCAGCAGGCCTTCTTGCGCCTCGTCGGCGTGGATAGCCGTGACGGGTGCGCCGGTGATGAACTCGATGCCGCGTTTCTTCAGCGCGGTGCGCAGCCGCTTGGCAATGTCCTTGTCGAAGTTGGGCAGAATCTCCTTGCAGTATTCGATGACGGTGACCTGCGAACCCAGCGTGTTGAATATGCTGGCAAACTCCAGCCCGATTACGCCGCCGCCAATCACGCACAGTCTCTTGGGCACTTCGGTGAGTTGCAGCATCTCGGTCGAGGTGAGCACGCCGGGCGTGTGCGCACCGGGAATGGGCAGGAATTTGGGCACAGAGCCAGTGGCCACCATCACATAGTCGGCCTTCAGGGTTTCGTCGCCCACTTCCACCGTGTGAGCGTCGCCCTTGGCAAAGCGGGCCTTTCCGTTGTGGAAGGTGATGCCCGGCGTTTGCATCAGGGTCTGAATGCCTTGGCGCAGCTGGGCTACGATTTGATCCTTGCGCTGTATGGCCTGTGCCATGCTGAAGCCCGTGAAGTCGCTCGTGATGCCGTAGGCTTCGGCGGCGCGGGCGTGTTCGATGACTTCGGCGGTGTGACACAGGCATTTGGTGGGGATGCAGCCTTCGCCCAGACAGGTTCCGCCCAGGTGGTCGGCGCTGTCCACCACATGCACGTCGAGTCCGGCGGCGGCAGCCTGAACGGCACATTCATAGCCGCCCGGGCCGGCTCCTATAATAAGTAGCGTTTTCATGATAGAGAGAATGCGTTGTAGAAAGAAAGGGGGATAGGTGAAGATGTCAGCCAGAGCAGGTGTCGCAGTTTGAGGGAAACTTTAAGTGACTTTATTTTAGAAATGGAAATCAGCTGGAATAGCCTGCTTTGATAGAGTAAAGAATAAAGAACGATGAATCAGCAGCAGCGGCAATCCCGTCACCACTATTCATCGTTCTTCATTTATAGCACGCTGCGTTTCAGAACGAGAACTTGGCATCCTTCACAGCCTTCACGTCGTCGAGCCGGCGTACGGGGGTGGAGTGGGGTGCCTGGCGCAGCATTTCGGGATGATGGAGGGCCTCCTTGGCAATCTGCTTCATCACGTCGATGAAGGCATCGAGCGTCTCCTTGCTTTCCGTTTCGGTCGGCTCGATCATCATGCTTTCGTGGAAGAGCAGCGGGAAGTAGATGGTCGGGGCGTGGAAGCCGTAGTCCAGCAGCCGCTTGGCCACTTCGAGCGTCGTGATGTGCGAGGCATCGTTGTGTTCGCCGCCGTACTTCGGCAGCAGTCCGTCGAACACAAACTCGTGCTTGCACAGTCCGTCGATGGGTAGGTAGTAGTAGTCCTTCAGACACTCCTTGATGTAGTTGGCATTCAGCACGCTCAGCTTGCCGGCCATGGGGATGCCCTCCTTGCCGAGGGTAAGCAGGTAGGCATAGGCGCGCACGATGATGCCGAAGTTGCCCAGAAAGGCCGAGATGTGGCCCAGCGCGTTCTCGTTGCATTGCAGTTCGTAGCGCTGCGTGTCGGCGTTGAAGTGCACCTGCGGGTTGGGCAGGTAGTCTTCGAGTCCGGCGCGTACGCCGACGGGGCCGCTGCCCGGTCCGCCTCCGCCGTGGGGTGTGCTGAAGGTCTTGTGCAGGTTGATGTGCATCACGTCAAAACCCATGTCGCCCGGGCGGCATACGCCCAGCATCGGGTTGAGGTTGGCTCCGTCATAGTACATCAGGCCGCCGCATTCGTGCACGAGGCGGGCTATCTCGGGAATCTGTCTTTCGAAGATGCCCAGCGTGTTGGGGTTGGTCATCATCATGCCGGCAATGTCGGGTCCCAGCAGGGGTTTGAGGTCCTCCACGTCGACCGTGCCGTCGGGTGTGCTCTTCACCTGTACGATCTGGAGGCCGCACACCGCTGCCGAGGCCGGGTTGGTGCCGTGTGCCGAGTCGGGCACGATGATTTTGGTGCGTTGCAGGTCGCCGCGCTTCTCGTGATAGGTGCGAATCACCATCAGGCCCGTCAGCTCGCCGTGTGCTCCGGCGAAGGGGTTCAGCGTGAAGCGGCTCAGTCCGGCCACTTCGGCCAGTGTGCGCTGCACCTCGTCATAGAGTTTCAGTGCTCCCTGCATGTAGGGTGCGTCCTGTGCGGGGTGAATGCCGGTGAAGCCCGGCAGTGCCGCCAACTCCTCGTTGATTTTGGGGTTATACTTCATGGTGCAGCTGCCCAGCGGATAGAAGCCCGTGTCCACGCCGAAGTTGTTGCCCGACATGTTGGTGTAGTGTCGGGCCACGGTCAGTTCGTCGGCCTCGGGCAGGCGGGTCGGGGCGTTCTGTCGCAGCAGTTCGGCGGGAAGCTGCGAAGTCTGGTAGTCCGGACAGGGATTCTGCGGCAGCGAGTAGCCTTTGCGTCCGGCTTTCGAAAGTTCGAATATAAGGGGGGAATATACCGTACGGTTCATGAGCAGGCAATTTTGGCAAATTCAACAATCTCTTGTTCGGTGCGCTGTTCGGTAGCTGCCAGAATGAGGCAGCCGTCGAGTCCTTCGGCCTTCACGCCGGCCAGAAATCCGGCTTGTGCCAGCCGTTCGCGCAGCGCGTCGATGCCCTCTGCGCCCTTGTAGCGCAGGGTGAACTCGTTGAAGAAGGGTGCGCCGGCGAAGACCTCTTCGAACCGTCCGCTTTCGAGCAGCAGCTTGTGGAGCAGGTGGGCGGCGGCATAGGAGTGTTCGTTGACCTCGCGCAGTCCCTGCGGTCCCATGAGCGAGAGGTAGATGGCCACGTAGAGACACATGATGCCCTGTGCGGTACAGATGTTAGAGGTAGCCTTTTCGCGGCGTATGTGCTGTTCGCGTGCCTGCATGGTGAGCACGAAGGCGCGCTTGCCGTCGGCATCGACGGTTTGTCCCACCAGTCGTCCGGGCATTTTGCGCACCAGCGCGTTCTTCACACACAGATAGCCGATGTAGGGTCCTCCGCAGGACAGGGGCAGACCCAGGCTCTGGGCGTCGCCACAGGCAATGTCGGCTCCCCATTCGCCCGGAGTGCGCAGCACGGCCAGCCGGGAGGCCACTGAGTTGATGGCCAGCAGGGCCTTGTGGGCGTGGCATTCGTCGGCCAGTCCGCTGAAGTCCTCCACGATGCCGTAGTAGTTGGGTTGTGCCACAATCACGCCGGCCACGTTGTCTTCGGCCAGCAGGCGGCTCATTTCGGCGCGGTCGGTCGTGCCGTCGGTGGCGGGCACTTCGACCAGGTCCACGCCGTGGAACTTGGCGTAGGTGCGCACCACGGCGCGCACGGCGGGGTTGACGGTGGCCGAGATGAGCACGCGGTTGCGCTTCTTGGCGGCAGCGACACACATCATCATGGCTTCGGCGGTGGCCGTCGAGCCGTCATACATGGAGGCGTTCGAGAGGTCCATGCCGGTGAGGTCGGCCATCATGGTCTGGTATTCGAAGATATATTGCAGTGTGCCCTGCGAAATTTCGGCCTGATAAGGGGTGTAGGAAGTCGAAAATTCGCTGCGGCTGGCGATGTAGGGCACGACAGAGGGCGTGTAGTGGTCGTAGGCGCCGGCTCCGGCAAAGGGCACCAGCGGCTTGTTCTGCGCAGCCAGTTCGCCGATGATGCGGCGCACCTCGATTTCCGACTTTCCGGCGGGAATGTTGAGTTCGCGGTGCAGCTTGAGCTCTTCGGGCACTTCGGCGTAGAGTTCGTCGAGGCTCTTCACGCCGATGACCTCCAGCATTTGGCTGATGTCCTCGGGGGTATGGGGAAAGTATTTCATGGTTTCAAAGTTGCATTGGGAACTTCCCGCCTCGGCAGGAAGTTCCCAATTGTTACAGAGGTTTACTTCGAAGAAAATGCGCGGTAGTCGGCAGCGCTCATCAGGTTGTCGAGTTCGGACGTGTCCGACAGCTTGACTTTGATGATCCAGTTGGCGAAGGCGTCCTTGTTGACGAGTTCGGGTTCGTCTTCGAGTGCGCTGTTGATTTCCACCACTTCGCCGCTCACGGGGCTGATGAGGTCGCTGGCGGCCTTGACGCTCTCTACGGCACCAAATTCGCTGCCGGCTTCGACTTCGTCGCCTTCTTCGGGCATGTCGACATAGACCACGTTGCCCAGCTGTTCCTGTGCGAAGTCGGTGATGCCTACATAGCCAAATTCGCCTTCAACTTTCACATATTCATGGCTCTCGCTGTAGTAGAGCCCTTCGATTACATTAGCCATTTTGTTGATTGTTTTTTTATGATAGGTTTTGGGGAATAATCGTACTGGTTCGGAGTGTGGGGTAGGGAGGTTATTTCTCAGGTT
>JBJEAF010000137.1:4695-7221 GCA_051868755.1 Alloprevotella sp. | reverse complement strand
ATAACCTTATAACCTCATAACCTCACTTCTTGTAATGCTTCTGGTAGAAACGCTTCTTCACCACCTTGCCGGGTTGCAGTTTGCGGTGAATGCGTACCTGCACGGGGGTGTCGAGCTTGGCATAGGCCGTGTCGACCAGGGCCATACACACGCTCTTGCCCGTTGAAATCGAGCAGTAGCCCGTCGTCACACTGCCGATTACCTTGTCGTCGGCCACCACTTCGTAGCCGTGGCGCGGGATGGCGCGTCCTTCGAGTTCAATGCCGATGAGCTTTTGCTGCACGCCCTCGGCCTTCTGGCGGGCCACAGCCTCTTTGCCCACGAATTCCTCCTTGTCGAGTTTCACAAACATGCCCAGTCCGGCCATGATGGGCGAAATCTCGTCGCTCAGCTCGTCGCCGTAGAGGGGCAGTCCCACTTCGAAGCGCAGTGTGTCGCGGCATCCCAGTCCGCAGGGTTTGGCCTGCTTGCTTTCGATGAGCCGGTCCCAGGCTGCCTGCGTGTAGGCGTGTGAGCCGTATATTTCGAAGCCGTCTTCGCCCGTGTAGCCCGTGCGGCTCACGATGAGCGTTTCGCCTTCGGCCTCAATGAGCTTGAAGGTGTAGAACTCCAGCTCGCGGCAGGGCAGTGCCAGCACCTCTTCCACCACCTTTTCGGCTTCGGGGCCCTGCACGGCCAGCTGTCCGTAGTAGTCGCTCTGGTTTTCGGTGTGTACGTCAAACTGTTCGGCCTGCTGGCTGATCCAGGCATAGTCCTTGTCGATGTTGGCGGCGTTGATGACGAGGAAGAACTTCTCATCGCCCATTTTGTAGACCAACAGGTCGTCGATGGTGCCGCCGTGCGGGTGGAGCATCATGCCGTAGAAGATTTTGCCCACGGGTGCGCCGCTCACGTCGTTGGTGAAGATGTGTTGCACAAACTTTTCGGCTTCGGCACCTTCTACCAGTACCTCGCCCATGTGGCTCACGTCGAACACGCCGCAGGCTTGTCTTACAGCCTGGTGTTCGTCGGTGATGTCGGTATACTGGATGGGCATTTCAAATCCGCCGAAGGGCACCATTTTGGCTCCCAGTTTCACGTGGCGGTCGTACAGACAGGTTTGTTTCATTGTATTTGAATTTGAGGTTGTCGGGTTGTTATGCTTGACGACAACGGGAACAACTTGGGACAACTTTTTAATTATGTTGTCTTGGTTGTCATTGTTGTCGTTTTTTCTTTTAGACGAACGGGGACAACTTTTTATGTTGTCATTGTTGGTGTGAACCTTGCCCCAGACATGATATGGTCAAAAGTCGCATTCGATGCCCAGGAGCTTCAAGAGTGCCTCCGTCGTGAGGTTTCGGATCATGCGTTCGGGGTGGTGTTCGAAGACAGCCTCTTGGAGGGATTCGGGGGTGAAGGTCTTGCCGGCAAAGGTTCTGTCGAAGACTTGCTGGGCAACCCCCAGTTCGAAGAAGTCGCCCGCCAGCGTAATGTGTTCGATGAGCGTGCCGCGCAGGGCGAAGTGGAGGGCCAGTGTGCCGCACCCCTCGATGCGTGCTTCGCGACACACGTCCGACAGCGCGCTCTGGCCGTACAGATAGGTCGGGTCATAGTAGCCCTCCTCTATCTGTTCGATTTCCTTCACGGCCTGGTCGTCGAGGGCGACGCTCCGGTCACACAGCAGGTGGCGCAGCTTCACGCGCAGTTCGTCCACGCCAAACGGCAGGTGGTCCTTCAGCAGGGCCACGCGGCTGCGCACGCTCTTCACGCCCTTGGCCTGCAGCTTCGACACGTCGGGGTGCAGCGCACCCTGCATGAGCCGCGGGTTGGTGTCGTAGAGCATGGTGCCGTGCACGATGTTGCGGTCGGGCAGGTGGTAGAAGGCGTTGCCGCATATTTTCCCGCCGTCGCGCAGCACGATGTCATTGCGTCCCGACAGTGCCACGTCGGCTCCCAGTTCGTTCAGCGCGCGGGCCACCTCTTCGGCATACTCCACAAACAGCGGCTCCACGGCTCCTTCGCCCGTAATCAGGCTCCACATGATGTTGCGGCTGTCGGCGAAGATGGCGCCGCCTCCGCTTTTGCGCCTCACCACGTCGATGCCCTCCTTGCGGCAGAAGTCCAGGTCAATCTCCTGGTGTGCCACCTGGTTGCGGCCCATGACCACTGTCGGTCCGAGCTGCCAGGAGAAGAGGTAGTTATCTACAGGCAGTGTTTGTGCAATGTACTCTTCGGCGGCCAGATAGAACGGGGCGCGCCGGTGTTCGGTGTAGGAGGGAAGCTCCACGAAGCAGGCTGGAAAATGTTGTGTCATGGTGTTTTGAACAGCTGTTTTTTGGGTTAAGATGAGACAGCAGGGCGGGCTGCTGGATATATGCGCGACAAAAGTAGTAAAACAAAACGTACAGCCAAAAACAAAGCCCGATTTATTTTTTGTGGGTACGTCGGTAGCGTAGGGAGGGCGGGCAAAAGGTCGCTTGAACGAAAACTGAAAAGGAGCGTTCATGGCACTTAAAAAAGGGGCGGGGCTTTGCCTGCCCTCCC
>JBJEAF010000137.1:0-4595 GCA_051868755.1 Alloprevotella sp. | reverse complement strand
GCCTGCCCTCCCAGTGAAAAGTCACTGTTTGAACGGATGAAACATCCGGTCAAACAGTGACCTTATAAACTATAAACTATAAACTTCAAACTTCGAATCCTCGTCTTAGTTCGGGAACTGCGGACGCGGCTGGATCACCGTCGGCACATTCGAGATATCCTCCACCATACCTTCGGGCATGGACTTGATTTCGCCGTTGTCCACGAGTGCCTGCATGTCGGCCTTGAACTCCTCATACATTTCGGGGGTGATGATCATCCACTTGTTGCCGTAGTCGCCGATGCGCATGGCAATCTGGCGGAAGAAGCCCCAGCGTTCGAAATAGGGCAGGAGGTTGTAGCCCGTGATGCGCGACACCTTGCGCACCCAGTTCATCATGAAGGGAGCCGAGTTCTGGTACCAGTTGTTGCCCTCGATGAGGTATTCGTTGGTAATCCAGCAGCTTGTCGGGTATTCGTTCTTGAACTGCGTGTATTTGCCGTTCTTGTTGTTGTTCATGGCCGAGGCGAGCAGCTCGTACTTGTCGGCGCCGCCCTGCTTTTCGACCTGCGAACCGTTTTCGAAGTCGTTCTGGCGCAAGCTCTCGTACCAGTCCTTGGCGATGTCGGGCACACCGTTCTGCACGAAGTAGTCATACACGAAGAGGAAGGGACAGAGCGTTTCGCCCACACCCACCTCGTGGATCGATACAGCCTTGGCGGGGTTGGTCTTGTACTGCGTGATGGTCGAGTCCTTCATGGTCAGCGCGAAGTCGCGCAGTGACTTGCTCTGCAATTCGCTGGCATTGGTGTAGGCCAGGTGGCGCATGTGGCTCTTCAGCGAGGGCGTGTTGCCCTTGTAGTCGGCGCAGACGGTCGAGTAGTCATGGTCTACGAAGATGCGGCGGGCATTGGCATACTGGCTGTTCGGTTTGGCGGTACCATCGTTCGAGCCTGTCATGCGGTTGTTCGAGTAGCCCATGCGCATGATGTTGTAGTAGGAGTTCATGTTGTTGCTCACTTCGCCCAGGCCCGACCAGCAGAAGTAGGGCAGCATCTGGTGCTGGTGTCCCCATTCGTGGGAGAGGCCCCAAATCACGTCTTCGTCGTTCATCACCAGCGTCTTGCAGTTCAGCACGCGCGGCTCCTGGTCCACGTGGAACGACACGCCGAGTCCGCCCTGGAACATGTAGTAGGTGAAGTTCACATAGGCACCCGTGCGGTTGTCGGGACGGCGGTTATACTTGCCCAGGCCCAGAATGTCGTGTTCCCAGATGGCGATGGAGTCCATCACGTGGATAAACTGGCGGTAGCCCAGCGAGCCGTCGATGGCCAGACAGTTGCCGTAGAGGCCCTTCGAGGGCACCGTGGGGAAGTCGTCGCGCACGCCGCGGGTGGTCCAGATGGAGTGGACGGCGTTGCCCACCACGTCGATACACATGTTGGGTGCCTTGGCACACATTTCGTGCATCTCGTCGTTCGTATGGTCCAGGCTCAGGTAACCGTTCACCTCGCCGTCGATGAAGTGCACCTTGATGTCGGGCTGCAGTTCGGGGTTCACGTCGGCATAGTAGCAGATGTAGGCCAGTCCGTCGTAGGCGAAGGGGTAGTCGATGAGGTTGAAGCCGTTGCGCAGCGTGTAGCTGAACTGCTGCGGGTTGCCGCCGTCGAAGTTTCCGCTGCACTTGCCCTCATACCAGGCAATGACGTGCATCGGCACCGACGTTCCTTCGGGCAGTCCGCTCACGGCAACGGCCTGCTTGCCCTTGCGTATGTTGATGCCCGTCACGCCCTGGTTCTGGTCGTAGAGCTTGCCCGGCGCGTTCATCTCCTCCGAGAAGGCCTGCGGCGAGGTGCGGCACTTGTAGGTGGCCACGCGGTAGTTCATGTCGTAGGTCTTGTCGTAGAGTTTCTGGGCCAGGTGTGCCACATACTCGTCGTCGATGTTGTTGATGTCGGCCTGGGTCACGCCGTCGCGCAGCTGCGTCAGGGCATCGTCGGCGAAGATGCCGAAGAGGTCCTTCTGCATGTCTACAAAGAACTGCATTTCGGCGCAGGAGGCATACGGGCCGCCACCGCCGTCGGTGTAGCCTGTGAGCACCTTGAACTGCACGGCCACGGGGTTCTTCAGTCCGCCGCTGAAGTCCACGCGGTGTGTGCCGCCGTTGAAGCCGAAGTCCACCGTCTGGTTCAGCACGAAGTCGGCGTCGCCTTCACACTTGGTGTAGATTTCCACCTTGCCGAAGTTGCCGTTGCTGCCGCCCGTCTGGCGGGTCACGTAGTTCACGTAGTCAATCAGCTCCACGTCTTTGAAGTTGTAGGTCAGGATAGCGGGGTTGTCCTCGCCGATCTTGTCCGACCACTTGCTGTGGTAGATGGTCGAGAGGTCGCCGTCGATCGACTTGGAGGCGTCGCTGCCGGCATCCTGGTGGGTGTTGTCGGTAGCCGAGGAGACCTTCACCTGCACGTCCTGCGTCATGTCGCGTGCTCCTTCATAGCGTGTCTGGGTGATGGTGAGCGTTTCGCTCAGTCCCTTTTCGGCGTTGCCGAACACGACTGTTCCCACGCGGCTCTGTACGTTGTCATTCATGTCGAGGTGGATGTACACGGTGCCGTCGTCGGCTTTGCGCACGGTGATCCACTCGGTGTCGGTCGTGGCCGTGAAGTCCACGTTGGCCGTGATGTCGTAGCACAGGGTGCGTTCGCGGTAGCTCACCGTCTGCTTGTGCGGTGCCACGATGACGGGGTAGGCATCGTCGGCCAATTTCACCTGTGCGTCGGCGGGTTGGCAGTTTAACATGGCTGCCAATGCCAAGGCACTGAAACTGATGTATTTTGTTATTTTCATTTCAAGGAAGAGTTTGATAAAAAGTCTGGGGTTCAGATAGGGATAGCCGGGTGCTTGGCGTAGACCGTTTCGCGCTTGAGGATTGAGGTCAAAGCCAAACATCTCAAATCCTGGAATCTCTTTGGGACTTGAGGGGGGCGTTCTGTCCATCAGGCCAGGATGAATGGTGTCATAGGCCATGTGGCGGAACCGGATTTACAGCCCCTCCTTAGTTTTACAGTGCCACTTTCTTTCCGTTCACGACATAGACACCGGCAGGGAGGTTGAGCTGCGTGCCGCCTTCGCCCGCCTGGCCTTGCCATTGGAGCGAGCCGTCGGCGCTGTACACGCGTACGGTCTGTCCCTTGCCCGTGAGCATGAGCCGGCGGTTCTGTACGGCCACGTTCAGGTTTTGGCCGTCGGCGGTGGTGGCTGTCTCGATAGCCGTAGCCTCCTTGCCCACTCTGAAGTGCGTGGTGGTGTACTTCAGGTCGGGATAGTTGGAGCTGGTGATTTCGATGTACACCTCATCGTGCGGCTTCAGGAAGCTGTAGTTGCCGTAGAGCGACACGGCGGTCGGTGTGTAGTAGTCGCCTTCCTTGTTCGACGACGATGCCTTCGTGAGCTGGGCATATTCCGTTTCGCCGTTGTTCTTGCCGAAGAAGCTGAAGGTGATGGTGTTGCGCTGGTTGTCGGCGTCAAAGGACCAGTCGGTGAGGTCCACGAAGTAAGCCTCGTCGTTGCGGTCGCTGTAGGAGGGGCAGAGCGGAGCATAGTACATGCCGTCGCTTGCCTTCTTGAACTTCGAGGAGATGTTGATCTCTTCCGTCTGGGGCAGGTAGCTGAATAGTTCGGGCATGTAGTCGGCCGTGGGCAGCGAGCTGAAGGTCAGGCTGTTGCCGCCGCAGGAGTAGGCGTAGAGCTTGGTCTTGGCGGGAATGGCCAGCTGGCTGAGCGCGTTGTTCTCGACAGCGAGATAGTTCAGTGCCGGGCTGAGCGACAGGTCCATCTTGGCAATCTTGTTGCCCGGTGCGATGAGCTGCCTCAGTTCGGGCAGGCCGTCTGCGGCGTTCACCGTGAAGGCGGTGATGGCGTTGTCGGCACACATCAGCGTCGAGAGCGAGCTGATGTTGGTGAGGTTGAGCGTCTTGATTTTGTTGTCGCTGCACTTCAGCACGTCGAGCAGGTCGTTGGCAGCCGTGAGCGAGAGTGTGGTCACGGCGTTGTCGGCGATGTTGAGGTATTGCAGCTGTGCGCAGGGCAGGGCGAACGAGGTGCCCGTCAGCGAGTTCGACTTGAGTTGGTTTCCGGCCACGTTGAGCGTTTCGAGGTCGGGGTTGTTCGGCTCTGTGATGTTGATTTTGGCCAGTTCGTTGCCGGCGCAGTTCAGGTCGGTGAGCTTGCTGCAGGCCGAGAGGTCGAGCTGCGTGAGCCGGTTGTTCTGGCAGTAGAGCGAGTAGAGGTTAGCCAGGCCCGAGAGGTCGATGTCGGTCAGCGCGTTGTCGGCACAGATAATGGTCTTGATGGGCGACTGCGAACTGATGGTGATGGTTTCGCCCTTCACCTGTCCTTCGATCACCAAATAGGCATCGGCGGTCGGCTCGTAGGTCTGCGTGCTGCCGTCTCCCCAGTCCACCACTGCGCCGTGTTTGAGCTGGTTGAGCGTCACGCTCACGGTTTCACCCTGTGCCTTGGCCGTAGTGAGCTTCACCACGTCCTGCGCCAAAGCGGCTCCGGGAGCCGCGAGGGCAGCCAAGAACAGGCTGGCAAGTAGTTGTTTCTTTTTCATA
>JBJEAF010000136.1:19580-40069 GCA_051868755.1 Alloprevotella sp. | reverse complement strand
GATGTAGGCTGTGCCCAGTCCGAGCTTGCCCTGACGTTCCACCAGAAACAGTCGGCCGGCGCAGTCACCCTCCATCAGACGCTTCACGATGGCAGCCGTGCCGTCGGGCGAACCGTCGTCGATGACCAGTATGTGAAAGGCATGTGCCGTGAGTCCCAGCACGGCGCGCACAATGTTTTCGATGTTCTCCTTTTCGTTGTAGGTGGGAATGATTACAACGCTGTCACTCGTAGTCATAAGGGAAATGGTTTTGATTTTGTGGGCAAAAGTAATGAATATAGTTCGAAATGCTTGCTTTTGCCTTGTTCAAAACTCGACACAGCAGGTAATTTATGCAGAAAAGGAGATTTTGGGGCTGGGTGGCCCTGTTAGTGGCCCTGCCCGTAGATGGCTGGTGGTGTGCGGTGGAAGGCTATGCCCCCGAGGGGGGACTAAGACCTATATATATAAGGAGGGTTTACCCACAGTGCGGGTAAACCCTCCGGCTTTACAGCAGTATGAAAGAAGTGTAATTAAATGGTGCTTGAGTAGGAGAGGCAGGGTGTGGCAGGGCCTAAAGCTTGGTCACTCTGGGCCGTCCCTTCCAGTGAACCGACCCGCCCGATGACTGTCCGACGGTCAGTTCGCCAGTGAGGGGCGAGTCGATTTCGCCGCCCGATGAGGCTGCGGCCTGCACCTTGCGGGCCTTCATGTCGGCCAAGTCCAGTTCAGCCCCGCTCGAAGCTACGAGGTTGGCCTGTGAGCAGTTGCCCTTCAGCGTGGCGGCTGCCCCGCTGCTGGCCGCCACTTGCAGGTCGGTGCACGTGAGCAGCTTGGCTTTCATGAGGGCACCGCTCGATGCGGCACAGTTCACGGTGTGCGCGTCGAAGCCGTCGAGCTGGCACAGCGCGCCGCTGCTCAGGGCGATGTTGGCTTCGCGTTGCAGGCTCAGGGTGCCCTTGGCGTAGAGCGAGGCCCCCGAGGAGAGCGAGAGGCTGAAGGACTGGTCGCACGAGCCACCTTGCGGCAGGGAAATCTTCACGCCCGACGATCCCGACACGTTGCAGGGCAGGGCGGTGCGGAGGGTGACGTGGGTGTTGAGTGTCTGTTCGAGGTTGGCGCGCGAGGTGAAGGTGCGGCCGCCCAGCTTGAACTTGCAGCCGCCTGAGTTGCTGCCCAGCACTTGCAGGCCTTCGTATTCGATGCAGAGCATCTGCTTTTCGACCTGCACCTTGAGGTAGGGCAGGAGTTCGGCAGGAGCCGACACGCTCACCCGCTGTCCCTCGGCAGTGGCGGGCAGGCATTCGACACTGATGGTTCCGTCTGCTTGCAGTCCCGTAAATGCCGGCACGGAGTAGTCGCGCACGGCGGCGGGAGCGTCGGCGGCCAGCGTGGCGGCCTCCTTGTCGGTCGTTGTACTCAGGTTGGTGCTGCAAGCCGTCAGGGCGGCAATGCAGCATAGCAGTAGCAGGTGTTTGGCTGTCATGGTCGGAAAGGTTTGGTGTTTCTGTATATATAACGCGCTTCCCCTGCCATTTGCAACAAGGGGAACGGACTTTTTTTCAAGGAAAATGGGTATTACCCGGCATAGAGGGCAAAAATGGTGGGTGTCTTGCCCAAATCGGGCGGCGGTGTCTGTCGCCACTGTTTCACGGTGCAGGTGCGCAGATACTCACTTTCGGTGGTCAGCCCCGAGGCGATGCAGAGGCGGGTGCGCGGGTTGAGGCAGGCCAGCAGGTCGGCCACCATCTTGGCGTTGCGGTAGGGTGTCTCGATGAACAGCTGCGTTTGGTGTTCGGCCAGCGAGCGGGCTTCGAGCTGCTTGATGCGCTTGGCGCGGTCGGCTGGGTGGATGGGGAGGTAGCCGTTGAAGGCAAAGCTCTGGCCGTTGAAGCCCGAGCCCATCACGGCCAGCAGGATAGACGACGGGCCGACTAACGGCACGACCTGCATGCCTTCGCGTTGGGCAATGGCCACGACATCGGCACCGGGATCGGCCACAGCCGGACAGCCGGCTTCGCTGACAACGCCTACCGACTCGCCCTGGCGCAGGGGTTCCAGATAGCGGCTGAAGAGGGCGGCATCGGCATGTTTGCCCATGGGATAGAACTGCAGGCTGTCGATGTCGATGTCGCGGTCCACCTGCTTTAGGAAGCGGCGGGCCGTGCGCACCTCTTCGACAATGAAGTGGCGCAGCGAGCAGATGATGCGCTTGTTGTAGTCGGGCAGCACGCGCTCGTGGGGCGTTTCGCCCAGTGTGACAGGTATGAGGTATAGGCAGGGCACTTTTCTTAGGTTTTAAGGATTAGGTTTTGGTGATGAAGTTGCTACTCGCTCGGCAAATCCGAAAAACGCTTGCGGCCGCGCACATAATACTGCCAGAGCAGGCAGAAGGGCAGGCGTTCGGCCACATGGCCGCCATGGAGGGCCCGGCTCAGGTTTTCGGCGCGGTCGGCCACGAACTGCGGCCGCATGCGCTTGAACTCGCGCCGGGCACGCAGCACGGCGCGGAAGTTGGCCACGTCGCGCTTGAGCAGGAATTGCAGGGCGGCCACCCAGTCGAGACAGCCGCGCAGGCGCATCACGGGGCGCAGTTCGTCGGCCGGCAGGTTCTTGTAGAGCATGAGGAGGTTGTTGCGGAAGTTGAGGAACGTCTTGCGCGGGTTGCCGGCATCGAGCGTGCCGCCGCCCACGTGGTAGGCCACGCTTTGTGACACACACGCGATGTGCCGTCCGCGCGTGCGCAGCCGCCAGCACAGGTCAATCTCCTCCATGTGCGCAAAGAAGCGTCCGTCGAGTCCTCCGCTCTGCTGCCAGTCCGTGCGGCGTATCAGCAGTGCCGCCCCCGTGGCCCACAGCAGTGGCACTGTGTGGTCGTATTGGCCTTGGTCGCGTTCGGTCGTGGCGAACACGCGGCCGCGGCAGAAAGGGTAGCCCAGACGGTCGATGAAGCCGCCGGCTCCGCCTGCATATTCAAATTCCTCCTTGTGGGCCTGACACAGCAGTTTGGGCTGGCATACCGCCACTTCGGGGTGCTGCTCCATGTAGGCCAGCAGGGGTGTGAGCCAGCCTGCGGGCACCTCCACGTCGGAGTTGAGCAGCAGGTAGTAGGGGGCCTCAATCTGCTGCAGGGCTTGGTTGTAGCCTTCGGCAAAACCGTAGTTCTGGGGCAGGGGCAGCTGTACCACGTCGGGAAATTCGTCGGTGAGCATGGACAGCGAGCCGTCGGTCGACCCGTTGTCGGCCACTATCACCAGTCCTTCGGGCTGTGAATGCTGCACGACCGAAGGCAGAAAGCGGCGCATCATGTCGCGTCCGTTCCAGTTCAGGATGACTACGGCAATCTTGTCGGTTTGAATCATGGCGTAAAAGCGTTGTTGTTTTGTTCCGTCAAAAAAAGGCAATCCTCCTTACAGGTATGCCGCCAGGGCCTGCGTGTCGGGAGTGAAGTCGCCCAGTCTGACGGTAGTGAGCGTGTTGTCGTCCACGGTGGCACCGGGATGCTGCACCACACGTATATAATTATCGGTAAAGCCCTGCATCGGTTCGCCCTCCCGCGCATGTTCCCACAGGACGGTGCGCTCGGTGCCGATGAAGCGGGCATAGTGCGCCTTGCGCTTCTCTTCCGACAGCTCCAACAGCTGCTGGCTGCGGACGTGCTTCACGGCCGGTGTCACCGTGTGCGGAATGAGCAGCGCCTTCGTGCCGGGCCGTTCGCTGTAGCTGAACACGTGCAGCTGGGAAACATCGAGTGAGCGGATAAAGCGGTAGCTATCCTCGAAGCAAGCGTCGGTCTCGCCCCTCATGCCCACAATCACGTCCACTCCGATAAAGGCGTGCGGCATGGCCTGCCTGATGCGGGCAATCTTCTGCGCAAAGAGCGCGGTGTCGTAGTGGCGGTGCATCAGTTTCAGCACCTCGTCGCTGCCGCTTTGCAGCGGAATGTGGAAGTGGGGCATGAAAGCCCGCGAGCTGGCGCAGAAGTCTATGATTTCATCGGTGAGCAGGTTCGGCTCAATGCTCGATATGCGGTAGCGCGCGATGCCCTCCACCCGGTCGAGCTCGCGGATAAGCTCCGTGAACGTTTCGCCCGTCGAGCGTCCGAAGTCTCCGGTGTTGACCCCCGTGATGACGATTTCCTTTCCCCCCTGTTCGGCCACCTGTTCGGCCTGCTTCACGAGCGAGGCAATCGAGCCATTTCGTGAGCGGCCGCGGGCAATGGGAATGGTGCAGTAAGTGCAGTAGTAGTTGCAGCCGTCCTGTACCTTCAGGAAGTAGCGTGTGCGGTCGCCGCGCGAGCACGAGGGCACGAAGGTGCGTATGTCGCGAGTGGGCACACTGATAGCCTCATGGCAGGCCCCGCCGCCTCCCAGCGCCCGCTTTTGCGCCATGCGCTCGCCGATGTAGCGCAGTGCGTCGCCCTTCTGTTCCATGCCCAGCACGAGGTCCACGCCGTCGAAGGCCGCGATAGTGTCAGGATTGAGCTGGGCATAGCATCCCATCACCACGACGAAGGCACCGGGGTGTTCGCGCGTAAAGCGGCGGATAGCTTGCCGGCACTTTTGGTCGGCCACGTCAGTCACCGAGCAGGTGTTGACAATGCAGATATCCGCCTTCTCGCCTTTGGCGGCTGTACGTACTCCGGCCCGTTCCATTTGGTCGCGCAGCGAGGAAGTTTCGGCAAAATTCAGTTTGCAGCCCAGCGTGCAGAAGGCTGCCTTCAAGTTGTTCAGAACCATGGCGTAGTCGTTTTTGGGGACAAATGTAGATAAAATCCGCGAGCTTCTACACCGGCAGAATAAAGAAGTCGTTATTCTTTAGAGGAAAGATTGAGGAAAGATAGTGCAAGTGAGAGCCAAGCAAAAGGAAACTCCGCAGGATTTGCTTTTGCTTGGCCGAACGCCGCCTATCTTATTGAAAGATAGTGCATCTCAACTATAAACTATTCCTGTAAACTTCCAACTCAACTTTGCCCTCCCAGTTCCTCGTACTGGGGAATGTCCTGGAGAAATTCCACCCTCATCAGCCGGTAGTCCACCTGACAGCAATAATGCGTCAGTCCGTTGCTCACTATGAGGTAGTCAGCGCGCAGCACGCTGTTATAGGCATAAATCTGCTGGAACACCGCTTGTGTGATGGCCACGTGCGGCGCCTTGTATTCCACAATCACCCGCGGCCGTCCTCCGGCCGAATGGTAGAGCACACTGTCGCAGCGACGGGCCACGCCGCCCACACTCACCGTCACCTCGTTGGCCAGCAGGGCGGCAGGGTAGTGCTTGTGCTCCACCAGAAAGTGCGTGAAGTGCTGGCGCACCCATTCCTCTGGGGTGAGCCGTATGTATCGGCGGCGCAGAAAGTCGTATATGTACGTCTGTCCGTCCTGTTGCTGGGTGCGCAGGGCGCACGAAGGTAAGTTGAGAGACTGCATGGGGCGGGAATATCTGGGGTGTGGCAGTTTGCGGGCGTACTCCGCTCGGACGAAGAGCTTGGTTCGTGAAGGCTGGAAAGTTCAGGGACAATCTTATTATTTACGAATAAATGCGTTTTCCTTCCTTGTTTCGCGGCGTTGCACTAACTTCGCCCGCAAAAGTAGCATTTTATGACGACTAAAGAAAGCATTACGGGCAATTGGCTGGTGCGTTACACCCAAATGCCCTTGGAGCAGTTCGGCGATTACGTGCTCCTCACCAACTTCAATAACTACGTGGACCTCTTTTGTGAGCAGTGTGGCGTACCCCCTGTGGGCTTCGGTGCCAACATGCGGGCAGCCACCGCTTGCGGCATCACGATGATCAACTTCGGCATGGGCAGCCCCAATGCCGCGCTGATTATGGACCTCCTCGGGGCTGTCCGCCCCAAAGCCTGCCTCTTTCTGGGCAAGTGCGGCGGCATCTCCGACAAGACACAGCTCGGCGACTACATCCTCCCCCTGGCCGGCATCCGCGGCGAAGGTACGTCCAACGACTATTTTCCGCCCGAGGTTCCGGCCCTGCCGGCCTTCATGTTGCAGCGGGCCGTGTCGACCGCCCTGCGCGACAACGGACGCGACTACTGGACCGGCACCGTCTATACCACCAACCGCCGCGTGTGGGAACACGACGAGCACTTCAAGGGCTACCTGCGCGAAACGCGAGCCATGGCCGTCGACATGGAGACCGCTACACTCTTCTCCTGCGGATTCTTCAACCACATCCCCACCGGTGCCCTGCTCTTGGTCTCCGACAACCCCATGACCCCCGAGGGGGTGAAGACCGATGCCAGTGACCGGAGGGTGACGCGCGACCATGCCGCCACCCATGTGCGGATGGGCATCGAGAGTATGAAGCTGATTGTCGGCGAAAGGAAAACAGTGCGTCACCTTAAATACGAATGGTAATATATATGGCATCACCTGCAACAACCGCCCGCCGTCGGCCGGCCGGCCCCTCCTACGAGGAGATTGTGCGCTCCGTCCGTGCTGGCGACATCAAGCCCGTCTACTATCTCATGGGCGACGAGAGCTACTACATCGACCGGGTGGCCGGCTTCATTGTCGACACCCTACTGCCGCCTGAGGAGCGCGACTACAACCTCATCACCCTTTATGGCCCTGAAGCCGATGTTGATGCCCTGATGGCTGCCGCCAAGCGTTACCCCATGGGCGGACGTTGGTTGGTCATCGTCGTGAAGGAGGCCCAGCACCTCAGGCAGGCCGAACGCCTCGAACTCTATCTGCGGCAGCCGCAGCCCAGCACCGTGCTCGTACTGTGCCACAAGAACGGCACACTCGACCGTCGCCTCAAGGTCTCGGCCCTCATCGCCAAGACGGGCGTGCTCTTCGAGTCCAGAAGGCTCTACGACAGCCAGCTGCCCGCCTTCGTGCGCGACTACCTGAAGCGTCGCCGTGTCGCGGCCGAACCCGGAGCCGCCGAACTCGTGGCCGACTTTGTCGGGTCCGATCTCAACCGCCTGGCCGCCGAGCTCGACAAAGTGCTCCTCGCCCTGCCCCCAGACGGACACACGCTCACCGCCGACCTCGTCAGGCAGCACATCGGCCAGTCCAAAAACTACACCGTCTTTGAACTGCTCGACGCGCTGGGCGAAAAGAATGTAACCAAAGTCAATCAGATTGCGAAATACTTTGACAATAATCCGAAGGACAATCCCATTCAGAAAGTGCTTCCCGCCCTGTTCCGTTACTTTGCCAACCTCATGCTGGCCTACTATGCGCCCGACCGGTCCGAGGCCGCGCTGGCAGCCTGGCTCAACCAGAGCGAGTGGCAGGTGCGCAAGAACGTTCTGCCCGCCCTGTCGCACTACAGCGGCGTGAAGGTCATGCACATTCTCTCCGAGCTGCGCCACACCGACGCCCGGTCGAAGGGGGTCGATAATCCCTTTACCCCCAATGGCGAACTGTTGAGGGAACTCCTTTTTTTCATCCTCCACTGACCCCCAGAAGCGCAGGCCGGGGGGGGCGCAGGCAACCTGCTGCACGAAAGCCGACGCCCACCGGGAGCGTAGCCTCTATCCAGCAGAGCATACTGGGGGAGGGGGAGGGCAAGCTTCATCGCCGAAGCGTCGGCGTGGGGCTTGCCCTCCTCCTTTTTTGTCGCGCGGCGGGCGTAGGCGGAAGGGCATCCCCTGCCTGCTTCTCCGCTTTCCTGCAGCTGTCGCGCGGCACATCCTTCCCCAGTGCTGTGCGCAGCCGTGCTGCGCGGATTTCCCGCCCCGAATTGTTCTGTTTTTCTGTTCTGAGCGCGTAGAGAAGGGCCTGCCACTGCCAGGTGGGCAGCCAACCCGATGCAATGGACACCTGCCGGGATAGCCGACAAAGCCTGGTTGGTCATCGGGGAACACAGGCTTAGGCCACGTCATTGCCTGCCCCAACACACACACCACTACACAAAAACGCATTTCTGGAGTCAAAAATCAGCCTCCGACGGCTCCTCAGCGTCCTCTTTCTGCCACAAACATCCTGCTTTTGCTATCCGCAAATAGCAAAAGCAAACCTCAGATACTCCGCGCTTCGACTGGTTTGTCCGCTGGATGAACCCGCCCGAAATTCCCCGAAACCGTTGTAAACCAGTCAGAAAAGCCTGCTCCATCCTCCTCGTGGCTGCGCCCGTTCCGGCGCAGCGGGCCTTCGGACAGCACTGCGCGAATCGTGCCCGCCGTGCGCCGAAAACCTTCTCTTCGATTCACATGTAGGATATGTTAGCATTTACACCCGTCAAACAACAAATAAAAATTTCGATTCCTTAATCCACAAAAATAAATTCATCCACACGGACAAGCACCAATGTTTGCAGATGTAAAGCACCGTTAAACGTCAAATGTAAATCAACCGATGTAAATCCATATTTGTTTATTCAAGTTTATTCCATAGGTTTCTTACCGTTTAAAACAGTTGAAAACCACCCAAAAATGCCCATTCTGAGCAGCAAAACTACATCCAGTATCCAGAAACTTACGCATAACCTCCTGTAAAGACCCGAAAAACAACGTATGACACCTATAAAAAGCAAAGAAAACCAGTCTGAAACCACTCTTTGCTTAGAGCTTTTTACAAAGTCTAATTCCCTTCCTTTAGATTTGCAAATCTAAATCGCACTCCTTGTACACTACATGTGTAAATTTCGGAATATTTGTATGTAAATCTTCAAATCAAAAATATGAATATTCAATTTGTTGAGCAAAAGGTTGGTGGAAATCTCCGAAACATTTACTTTTGTAACGCCTTCCAACCCTCCGTCGGCAGGCTTCCCTGTCCCGCCGCCACCGTCCCCTCTCGGCGGAAGTCTCCAGTCTCCGACCTCCGGCAGGGTGCGGCTGGCCTTTCCCGCCGTCCCTCCAAGCAGGGGGCGGCCCGCCGTTGTCGGCAGCCCGCCCCGATTGTTCTGTTTTTCTTGCCTTCTCTCCTCCGTACCCGCTCGGAGATAAACTCGTGCGCCCCCTCCGGGGCCGGCCTGAAGGGCGCAGGCCACCCGTGTGGCCGCTTATCTATATACCCTGTAACCAACATCCAAAACCTATCCCCATGAAAGAGCGAATACGCAGCATCATGCAACACGAGCGGCTCTCGCAGCAAGACTTCGCCGCCCGGCTCGGCATCTCTGCCGCCTCACTGTCCAGCATCTTCACCGGACGCACCAATCCCACCAACAACCACGTCATGGCCGTCCACCGAGCCTTCCCCCGAGTCAACGTCAACTGGCTGCTGTTCGGCGAGGGCGACATGCTCTGCCCCGAGGCCGGTGACGCTCCCCTCCCGCCGCAGCCCGGCGTGCAGTCCGACGCCCCGTCATCGCCGTCCCTAACCACTGCGGCCCAGAGCGGCAATCCGTCCGCCGCCCCGCTGCCTCTCCGACAGGGCGACAGCCCCGCCCCATCCGTCGTGAGGTCAGCCTTGCCTCGTACCACCACAGGGCAGCCCGAACTCCCAGCAGCTGTCAAACGACAGGGCGACTACAGCATGAATGTAATAAATGTTGACAAACGACAGCGTCGCATCAAGGAAATCCGCGTCTTCTTCGACGACGGCACCTACGAATCCTTCGTCCCTTCAGGCCGATAGCGAATATGGGTGGGCGCGTGGCACGGGCGTTTGCCCCATCTTTCCCCCTCACTCTTTATTTTATGTTCCACACCAAAGTCCGTTCTCCTCATTTTTCTCTCCCCTAACCATTATGAAGATACATCTGTTAGTAGTGGGGCGCACCGTCAACCAGCAGTTGGCTGCCCTTATCGACGACTATGCCGGCCGGCTGATCCATTATGCCCCCTTTGCCATAGAAGTAGTGCCCGGTCCGAAACATACCAAGTCACTCAGCGAGTCCCAACAGTGCGAGCGCGAGGGCGAGCAGCTGTTGGGCGCGCTGCGTCCCGACGACTACGTAGTGCTCCTCGACGAGGGCGGTCGCCAGTACCGTTCCGTTGAGTTTGCCGCCTGGTTATCCACAATGCAGCAGCAGTCTGTGCGTCGTCTTGTCTTTGTGGTGGGCGGCCCCTACGGTTTCAGCCCCGCTGTGCGGCGTGCGGCGCGTGATCGGCTTTCGCTCTCGTCGATGACCTTTTCCCATCAGCTCATCCGCCTGCTTTTCACCGAGCAGCTGTACCGCGCCATGACCATCTTGCGCGGAGAACCCTATCATCATGAATAGATGGTCTGTTCCAGGGGTTGTGGGGGCCCTATACATCATTTCGTTGTCGTGCGTGGCGTCACTTGTTACTCCTCCCCGTTCCGCTCCCTCCCCCTTCCGTATCATGGAGTACAATGTCGAGAACCTGTTCGACACCGTGCCAGCCGCGCTCCGCCAGGACGAAAGCTTCACCCCGCAGGGGGCGCACCGGTGGACCACATCCCGATATTGGCACAAGCAGGGCGGGCTGGCGCGCACCATAGCGGCGGCAGGCGGTTCTGTCCCTGTCGATCTGGTGGCCCTAATCGAGGTAGAGAACGATTCGGTAGTCCGCGACCTGACCCGGCGCACCGCGCTGGCCCGTTCGGGTTACGACTATGTGGTGACCCGTTCGCCCGACCCGAGGGGCATCAACGTGGCGCTGCTCTACCAGCCGGCGCGTTTCCGGCCGGTGAGTGTGGACACGCTGCGCGTGGCGCCGCCGCACCGGCGGCAACTGCCCACACGCGATGTGCTGCACGTGGCGGGCGAGACGGTCTGGGGCGACACGCTCGACGTGCTGGTGTGCCACCTGCCGAGCCGTCGGGGTGCGGGCGGGGCCGAGGCATACCGGGATGCCGTGTGCCGGCGCATGCGGAGCTTCGCCGACAGCCTGCTGCGCGTGAGGCGGCGGCCTGCCATTGTGTTGACGGGCGACTTCAACGCGGGCTGGCCCGAGGCGTGCCTGACGCGGCACTTGGACGCCAGGTTGCCCGAGGCGGGGCGGAGCCACGAGGCCGAGGAGTTGTATGTGCTGTCGCACGGCCTGTTTACGCCCCGAGGCGTGGCAGGCACTTACTACTACCGCAGCAGCTGGTGCCGGCTGGACCACTTTGTGGTGAACGGCGGGCTGCTGGGCGCGCAGCGGCGGCGCGGGGAGGCGGCCTACGGGGTGGCGGAATGCCGCATTCTCGACTTTGATTTCCTGCTGCGCGCAGGTCCGGGCGGTGACGTATGGGTGCCGGCACCGACTTTTCGGGGCACGATGTATGCGGGCGGCTACAGCGACCACCTGCCCCTAATGCTCACCCTGCACCCTGCTGCGGGGCGGGAGACAGAAGGGGGCGCGGAGGACGACCGGTAGGCGAGGGGTAAGGAAGAAGACGCGCCCGTGAGGAGGTAACGGCCCCTAAAAAAGGGAATTTACGGCCTGCTGCCTACTAATAAAACTTAAATAAGTGGCGCAGCGTTGGTTTTCTTTCTACTTTTGCAGCTCTTTTAAGTAAGGATGCAGCCCGTAGAGGGCAGGGCTTGGCGTGTGCGTGCCTGAAAGGGTGGCCTGCGGCGCAGGGTGAGAAGGACCTTGCGGTAGCCTGTCGGAGGGCTGATGACATTGACGAAAAAAACTATGCGACAACTCAAGATCAACAAAAGCATTACGAACCGCTCAAGTGCGGCACTGGACAAGTATTTGGTGGAAATCGGCCGCGAGGAGCTCATATCGACCGACGAGGAGGTGGAGCTGGCACAGCGCATTCACAAGGGCGACCAAGAGGCGCTTGACCGGCTGACGAGGGCCAACCTGAGGTTTGTTGTCAGCGTGGCCAAGCAATACCAGAATCAGGGGCTGGCTCTCAACGACCTGATTGACGAGGGAAACTTGGGGCTCATCAAGGCGGCGCAGAAGTTTGACGAGACGCGCGGTTTCAAGTTTATCTCCTATGCCGTGTGGTGGATTCGCCAAAGCATCCTTCAGGCTATTTCGGAGCAGAGCCGCATTGTGCGCATGCCACTCAACCAGGTGGGCTTCCAGAGCAAGCTGACGAAGGCTATCGTGAACTTCGAGCAGGAGTTTGAACGGCGGCCGTCGGTGGGCGAGCTGGCCGAGCTGCTCGACACGGACGTGGCTAAGGTGCAGGAGGCGCTGGGCACGAACGGCAAGAAGGTGAGTGTCGACGCGCCTTTTCAGGATGACGATTCGAACTGCCTGATTGACATCATGACGGACGACAGCGCGCCGGGCACGGACAACCAGATGGAGAAGGAGTCGCTCTCGTCGGACTTGGAGGCTGCGCTCACCACGTTGTCGGAGCGCGAGCGGCAGGTGCTGAAAATGCTGTTCGGCATCGGACGCAACGAAATGACAGCCGAAGAGGTGGCCAACTCGCTGAGCCTGACGCGCGAGCGGGTGCGCCAAATCAAGGAGCGCGCGCTGCGGCGGCTGCGCGAGGCTGACAATATCAACATCCTGATGAAGTATCTGGGGTGACGGCCTCCTGGTCGCGGGAGGTGACGAAAGAGGGGGAGGGATACCGCCCGGGCTGGCCAGTTGGCCGTCCGGGCGGTATCCTTCTTTTTGGGGGTAGGTTGGGAGGGGGCGGGGCTTTGCCCGCTCTCCCGGTACACCGTCGCTTCGGGCGGGCCTTTGCCACGCCCTCCCAGTGCACCGTCGCATCAGGCAAGTTTGAAATCAGGCGGGCCTTTGCCACGATCCCCCAGTCTTTAGGCGGGCCTTTGCCGCAATCTCCCGGTGGATGAAGGGGGGTATCGCGGGGCTCCCGGCTTCAAACCGTCTTCCAGAAAAAGTTTATGGCCCAAAATCTGAGGACGAAGGGGTGGAAATCCCCAAAAAGCCGTACATTTGCCCGCAAGCGGTGCGCGCTGTGCGCCGACAGCTGCCGTGAGGCGGTGTGCGACCAGCCCGGACCCGATTGTGTTACATCTACCAAAAACAACCCTTAAACCTGTGAATACTGTATGGAAAAGATTTCAGGACTCATCGACGCTCCCTTCACGCCCTTTGACGAACAGGGCAACGTGAATCTGGACCCCATTCCCGAATATGCCGCCCTGCTGGCCCGCAACGGCCTGAAGGGCGTGTTCATCAACGGCTCGTCGGGCGAGGGCTACATGCTCACCGAGGACGAGCGCAAACAGCTGGCCGAGGCTTGGGTGAAGGCCGCTCCCGAGGGGTTCAAGGTCATCGTACACGTGGGGAGTACCTGCGTGCGCAGCAGCCGCGAATTGGCCCGCCACGCCGAGCGCATCGGGGCCTGGGGCATCGGGGCCATGGCCACCCCCTTTCCCCGTATCGGGCGCGTCGAGGAGTTAGTGAAGTACTGCGAAGAGATTGCCGCCGGCGCGCCGTCGCTGCCTTTCTACTACTACCACATCCCGGCCTTCAATAATGCCTACCTGTCGATGCTCGACTTCCTGCGGGCTGCTGACGGGCGCATTCCCAACCTGGCGGGCATCAAGTATACCTTCGAGAGCCTGTATGAGTACAACCGCTGCCGTCGCTACAAGGACGGCAAGTATGACATGCTCCACGGACAGGACGAGACAATCCTGCCCTGTCTGGCCATGGGGGGCGCGCAGGGTGGCATAGGCGGCACGACGAACTACAACGGGCGGGTGCTCACGGGCATCATGGAGGCCTGGAACCGCGGCGACCTGGAGCAGGCACGCGCGCTGCAGGAATACGCGCAGGACGTGATCGACGTAATCTGCCGCTACCGGGGCAACATCGTGGGCGGCAAGCGCATCATGAAGCTTATCGGCCTCGATCTGGGACTGAACCGCACGCCCTTCCAGAATATGACCGACGAGGAGGAAATGAGGATGAAGCAGGAGCTGGAGGATCTGGACTTCTTCGCGCGCTGCAACCGATAAAACCGCACAAGCCTGATGACCATGAAAAACTGCCTGATACTGATGCTGCTGCTGTGTGCCTGCTCCCTGCGGGCACAGACGATGGCGGCGAACGACAATGCCTTCAACCAGGTAAGCCTGCGTCCGCTCCCTCCCCTGCAGGTGCATTCATCGCAGGGGGTGTCGGCGGCCTTTGCCGGCTGTGTGGACGGCCGTCTGTGGGTGGCCGGGGGCTGTAACTTTCCCGGCAAGCCGGCGGCCGACGGGGGCAGCAAGGTGTTCTACCGTGACATCTACGAGCTGGATCCCGATGGGGCCGGCAGTGAGGCTGCCTGGCACCGGGTGGGAGAGCTGCCCGGAGAGCTGGCTTACGGTGTGGGCATCGGCGTGCCCGAGGGGCTGGTGTGTGTGGGCGGCACAGACGGACTGCAGAGTCAGGCCGGCGTGTGGCTGCTGCGGCGCACCCACACGGGGGCTGTGGAGAACGTCCGGCTGCCCGACCTGCCCCTTCCGCTCGACAACATGGCGGGCGGCTATGGCGGCGGCTACATCTATGTAGCTGCAGGGCAGAGTCAGGGCCGCACTTCGCAGGCTGCCTTCAGGTTGGCCTGGCCCGGCGGGAAAGGATGGGAGAGGCTGCCCGACGTGCCGGGGCCGGCCCGCGTGCAGCCGGCGGCGGCTGTGCAGAACAGCGGCAGCGGGCCTTGCTTCTACCTGTTGGGCGGCTTTGCGCCCGCTACCGCCGAGACGGTGGGCACGGCCCACACCGACGGCTGGGCCTATGACCCGAGGCGCGGCGCGTGGCTGCCCGTGGCGGAGGCCGTGCCTCACGGACGCACGGAAGCTATGGCCTTGGTGGGCGCGGCGGCCGTGAGCAGCGGGTGTGCACACATAGTCTGTGTGGGCGGTGTGAACAAGGCGGTGTTTGAGGCCGCCGTGAACCGTCCGTTCCGCGAGGTGACGCCCGAACTGGGCGACTACATGCGCCACCCTGCGGCGTGGTACCGCTTCAACCCGGAGCTGCTCATTTACCACACCATTACCGACACGTGGGTGACGGAGAGCAGTTCGCCCCTGCTGGCCCGTGCGGGAGCCGCCTTGGTGCCGATGGCGAACGAATGGGTGGTGGTATGCGGCGAGGAGAAGCCCGGCGTGCGCTCGGCTGCCGTCAGTGCGCTACGGATGACGATGCGCCCCACGTTCGGCTGGCTCAATTGGGCCGTGCTGGTGGCCTACCTGTTGGGCATGGTGGCCCTGGGCTACTACTTCATGCGGCGCGAAGGCGGTGCCGACGACTTCTTCAAGGGCGGCGGACGCATACCCTGGTGGGCGGCAGGCATCAGCATCTATGCCACTATGCTCAGTGCCATTACCTATATGGCCTATCCCGCCAAGGCTTTTGCCACCGACTGGACCTACTACCCCATGCTGGTGACTATCCTGTTGGTTTCCTTCCCCGTGATGCGCTACTACCTGCCCTTCTTCCGCCGGCTCAACGTGACGAGTGCCTACGAGTATCTCGAACGCCGCTTCAACGCTGCCACGCGCCTGATGGCTTCGGCCCTCTTCATCGTGTTCATGGTGGCGCGCATGGCCTTAGTGCTCTATCTGCCCTCGTTAGCCCTGACGGCCGTGACGGGCATTGACCTCTACATCTGCATCGTGCTCATGGCTCTGGTCACCATACTCTACTGTACCATGGGCGGCGTGGAGGCTGTGGTGTGGGGCGATGTGGTGCAGGGTTTCATCTTGGTGGGCGGCGCGCTGTTTGCGGTGGGCTACTTGGTGCTGGGTACCGAAGGCGGCGTGGCCGGCTTTATCGAGCTGGGCACGCAGGCCGACAAGTTCCGCCTCTTCGACTGGAGCTGGGACTGCCGCAGCGCCACCTTCTGGGTGATCATTCTGGGCGGCATGGCCAACAACCTCATTTCCTACACCTCCGACCAGACCGTCATACAGCGTTACCTTACGACCCGCGACGAACGCAGCGCTCGGCGCAGCATCCTGATGAACGGGGTGATGAGCGTGGTTGTCTCCATAGCCTTCTTTGCCATCGGAGCCGGCCTGTACACCTTCTTCAAGACGCATCCCGCCGAACTCGACTATACCATGGCCAAGGCCGACACGATTTTCCCCTTCTTTATGATGAGCCAGTTGCCGCAGGGACTGGCGGGACTGCTCATTGCCGCCATTTTCGCCGCTACGATGAGTACCATCTCGTCGAACATCAACTCGGTGGCCACGGCCTTCAGTGTAGACTTCTACCGTCGTTGGCACCCGTCGGCCACCGACCGCCAGACGCTGCGCGTGGCACGCCAGACCTGTTTGGCGGCCGGCGCGCTGGGCATGGGCATCGCGCTGCTCATGGCCACTTGGGAAATACTCTCGCTGCTGGACTTCTTCCAGGAAATTCTCGGTCTGCTCTCCAGCGGCTTGGGCGGCCTGTTCCTGATGGGCATTTTCTTCCCGCGCATTGGCGGACGGGCGGCCCTCTGCGGCTTTGTGGCCGGTGTGGCGGCCGTGTTCTTAGTGCGCTATTTCACGCCCGTCAGCTTCCTGCTCTACGGCTTCATCGGCATGGCCGTGTCGGTGGCCACGGCGTGGCTGTTGTCGTTCTTCGTGCGCGAAGAAACCCGGCTGGAGGGTCTCACGTGGCAGACACGCCGCCCCGAATAGGCTTTGCAGCGCACAGGTTATTCTTTTTCTAAAAACAAATTTCTCACAGCAATGAAATACGATTTCAAAACGCTCGCCGGGCAATACAAGCATGAGTTGCTCGACAAGGTCATCCCCTTCTGGCTCGACCACTCGCAGGATGAGGAGTTCGGCGGCTACTTCACCTGCCTCGACCGCACGGGCGAGGTATTTGACACCGACAAGTTCATCTGGATGCAGGGACGCGAGGTGTGGATGTTCGCCACCTTATATAATAAAGTGGAGAAGCGGCAGGAGTGGCTCGACTGTGCCATACAGGGCGCGGGGTTCCTCAAGCGGTACGGCCACGACGGCCAGCTCAACTGGTACTTCTCGCTTGACCGCGAGGGGCATCCGCTGGTAGAGCCTTACAACATCTTCTCCTACACCTTTGCCGTCATTGCCTTCGGCCAGCTCAGCATCGCCACAGGTAATGCCGAGTATGCCGACATCGCCAAGCGTACTTTTGACATCGTGCTCTCGAAGGTGGACAACCCCAAGGGCCGGTGGAACAAGGCGGCCCCCGGCGCACGCTCGCTCAAGTCGTTCGCCCTGCCTATGATTCTCTGTAACGTGGCCCTCGAAATCGAGCCGCTGCTCAGCCCCGACTTCCTGCAGCGCACGATCGACACGTGTATCCATGAGGTGATGGACGTGTTCTATCGGCCCGAACTCGGCCTGATTGTGGAGCATGTGGGCACCGACGGCCAGTTGGTGGACTGCTTCGAAGGCCGCCAGCTCAATCCCGGCCATGCCATTGAGGCCATGTGGTTCATCATGGATCTGGGCAAGCGGCTGGGACGGCAGGACCTTATCGACAAGGCGGTGCAGATTGCGCTGAACGAGGCCGAGTATGGTTGGGACAAGCAGTACGGCGGCATCTTCTACTTCATGGACCGCCTGGGCCGTCCCTGCCAGCAGCTTGAATGGGACCAGAAGCTGTGGTGGGTGCACCTCGAAACGCTCATCACCATGATCAAGGGTTACCGCCTCACGGGCAACACCCAGTGCTTGGAGTGGTTCGAGCGCGTACACGACTATGTGTGGACGCACTTCACCGATTCCGACTATCCCGAGTGGTACGGCTACCTCAACCGCCGGGGCGAGGTGCTGCTCCCGCTCAAAGGCGGCAAGTGGAAGGGGTGCTTCCACGTGCCCCGCGGCCTCTTCCAGTGTTGGCAGGTGCTCGAAGAGCTGGCGGCCCTTACTTAGGTTATGGGACTTTCAGTTATAAGGTTATAATATTACTGTTGGAGCGTTCGAAGTTTTCGATTGTTTCAATAGTAAATTATTCAAGTTTCGCAAGTTGTTGCAGCTGGTAAACAACTTGCGAAACCCGAACTATAATATTACCGGTAGTGGGGAGTATCGCCGCCCAGTGAGCGACTTGACAAGCTCATAACCTCAACCGTAAATTCCTGAAACAACAGTCCGTTGCCGCGCATCGGGATTATGCGCGCTGCGGGCTGCTGTGGTAGTTATGCGCACAGTTTTTATAAGCTTGTGCAACAAATAGGGGACAGAAAGCAATAAAAACTTGTTTCTGTGGCCTATTACTTGGCAGTTTGACAAAAAAAGACGTATTTTCGCAGCAAATAAATTAGACGGGTGTACAGTCGCTTGCATGTGGGAATGCCGCAGAAACGGAAGCTGCGATGGCCGGCGGTGTCGAAGCGGAATGCGACCCGGGCCTTGCCTGTACACCTCCTAAACTGTTTTGTCTTACTGAAAATGAGGTAGCTTATGAATCTCTTTATCCGTAAAAGCAGCGAAGCCTTGCTGCGCGAGGCCGAAAACGAAGGCGGCAAGGGCTTGCGCCGCGTGTTGGGTCCTTGGGGACTGATAGCCTTGGGTGTAGGTGTGATTATCGGTGCCGGCCTGTTCTCCGTGACCGGCATTGTGGCAGGCGAACACACGGGTCCTGCCATTGTCATCAGCTTTGCCATAGCCGCCGTGGCCTGCGCCTTTGCGGGGCTGTGCTATGCCGAATTTGCCTCGATGCTCCCCATTTCGGGTTCGGCCTACACCTATTCCTACTTCACCATGGGCGAACTGGTGGCGTGGGTGATAGGCTGGGACCTTGTGTTGGAGTATGCCGTGGCGGCCGTGGCGGTGAGTGTGTCGTGGAGCCGCTATTTCTGCTTCATGATGACCGACCTGGGCTGGCAGTTGCCCGAGGCCTACACCGTGTGTCCGGCCGACGGCGGCGTGTTTAATCTACCTGCCGCCCTGTTAGTCATCGTGCTGTCGCTCATCCTGATGCGCGGCACGCAGGGCAGTTCGCGCTTCAACGACCTCATGGTGGCACTCAAGTTGGCCGTCGTGTTGTCGTTTATCGGCATCGGCCTGCGCTACGTGAGCAGCGACAACCTCATCCCCTTCATTCCTGCCAACACCGGCGTGTTCGGCGAGTATGGCTGGAGCGGCATTCTGCGCGGCGCCGCCATTGTGTTCTTTGCCTACATCGGCTTCGATGCCGTGAGTACCGCCGCACAGGAGACCATCAATCCGCGCCGCAACATGCCCATCGGCATACTCGGTTCGCTGTTCTTGTGTACCGTGCTCTACATGCTCTTCGCGTTTGTCATGACCGGTGTGGTGGACTATCATGCCTACATCGGAGCTGACAGCATTGCGCCCGCCGCCACTGCCGTGGCCCACATGGGCGAGACCGGGGCCGACGGCACGGTAGTGCCCGCCTTCCCGTGGCTGAACCGGGGCATCATTGTAGCCATCCTGCTGGGTTATGCCAGCGTGGTGCTGGTGATGCTCATGGGCCAGAGCCGCGTGTTCTACAGCATGAGCAAGGACGGCCTGCTGCCGCCCGTGTTCTCCCACCTGCACGCCCGCTTCCACACTCCAGCACGCAGCAATATGCTCTTCATGGTTCTCATTGCTCTGCTGGCTGGGCTGGTTCCTCCAGGCATTGCGGGCGAAATGACCAGTATCGGCACGCTCTTTGCCTTTGCGTTAGTCTGTTTGGGCGTGATTGTGGTGCGGCGCACGCAGCCCGATGCGCCCCGCGGCTTCAAGACCCCGTTGGTTCCCTACGTGCCCGCAGCCGGTGTGGTGTGCTGCGTGGCCATGATGCTGTTCCTGCCAGCCGACACCTGGATCCGGCTTGTGATGTGGATGGTGCTGGGCATCGACATCTACTCCTACTACGGCCTGCGCCATAGCGTGATAGGCGGCGGCACCGTGCGCCGTCACGGTCAGACCATCCTCAGTGCCATCGGCGTGTTCATCTCGCTGCTATGCGTCATTACCGGCCTGTGGCACCAGCAGACCGTGGGTTGGGAAGCAGACCGGACCATGCTCTGGATAGCCGTGGTGTTCGGCGTTTCACACATCTTCTTCTACCTCATCAGAGGGTTCACCGCTAAAAAGCAATAATCCAATATGATATTCAATTCCTTGTCGCGTTCGGAACGTACCGAACGCCTGCATCCGCTGTTCAAGCGGCTGTTTGACTATGTGCGAACGCACGACCTCAGCCAAGTGCCTGCCGGGCGCATCGTGTTGGAGGGCGACGACCTCTACATCAATGTCGACGATGCCTGCCTGCGCAGTCGCGAAGCGCAGAAGCTCGAAGTCCACCGCCGTTACGTGGACGTTCACTTTCCGTTAGACGGTGTGGAGGAGGTAGGTTGGCGCAGCCTCGACAGCCTGGACTGTGAGAGTGAGGCGCCCTTCAATGAGGCCGCCGACTTTGCCCTGTATGCCGCTCCTGCCACCACCTACTTCACTGCCCGTCCCGGTGAGTTCTACGTGATGTTCCCCGAGGATGCCCATGCCCCCATTATCGGGCAGGGCACCTTGCGCAAGGCCATAGCCAAGGTGCGCCTTGCGGAGTGAAGTGTGGAAGTTGAAGGGTAAAAAAGTTGAAGAGTGAAAGAGTTGAAGAGTGAAAGAGTTGAAGAGTTGAAAGCTTATAAGGTCACTATAAAACGCTGTCATATACGTTCAGTGACAATCCTTATAAACTTTCAACTCTTCAACTCTTCAACTCTTCAACTCTTCAACTCTTTCAACTCTTTCACTCTCACATCTGCCTCCCCGCTGCCCGTA
>JBJEAF010000136.1:0-19480 GCA_051868755.1 Alloprevotella sp. | reverse complement strand
TTCAACTCTTTCACTCTCACATCTGCCTCCCCGCTGCCCGTAGGCCGATGGGGTAACGCCAAACATCTTTTTGAAGTATTGGCTGAAATAGCGCGGCGAGCTGAAACCCACAGCGCGGGCCACGTCGCCGACAGGCAGTGCCGTTTCGGCCAGCAGTGTCGCGGCACGCTTCAGGCGGACACTCCGGAGAAAGTCATTGGGCGTGATGCCCAGTATCTGCTGCATACGACGGTACAGGTTGCTCCGCCCCATGGCCACATCGGCTGCCAGCTGGTCGACGGTGTAATCTACATTCGACATGTTCTGCTCGATGGCTTTCAGCAGCTGCTCCATGAAGCGGGCCTCCTCGTGGGTGGCACTCAGTTTTTGGGCATTGACATGCAGGTTCCGGGCAAATTGGTGGCGGGCCTCCTCGCGCAATTCAAACAGGCGGTGCACCTTCTCTTCGTTCTCCTTGTCGATCTTGCGTCGCAGGCGTCGCAGATACAGCCTGATGGCCAGCAGGACGGCCAGCACGGAGAGCAGCCCGTAGGCCGCTTTGGCCCAACCCGAGAGCCAGAAGGGCGGCAGGACCTTGACGGTCTGTTCGGTGAGCGCGCCCCAGGCTTCGGTGTCGCAGGCAGCCTGTAGCTGTAACCTGTAGGTTCCGGGAGGCAGGGCACGGTAGCGCACGAGCAGAGGGCCTTCGGCGTGGTGCACTACAGTCCAGCTGTCGTCTAACCCTTCGAGCCTATAGCGGTAGCGGGTGCGGCCGGCTGTGGCAAGGTCAGCCACCACGCACTTTACCAGCAGGTTGTTGTGGCGGTAGGCGGTGCGTATCACGCCTTCGGCGGGCGAAACAGCCCCTTCGTCGTTCTCAACGGCCAGCAGGAGCACCCTGGCAGAGGCCCTCTTGGCAGTCTGTCCGAACAGGGAGGGTGAGAAGCCGACCAGCCCTTCGGCCGAAGCCATCCACACCTTGCCGTCGGGCATGACGGCAGCAGCACGTTCACACATGAGGGCTTCGGGCATACCCGAAGCCCGGCCATAGCCCACAAAGACAGTGTCGCTCCCCTTCACACAGAGCTTTTCGATACCAAACGCCGTGCCTATCCACAGCTGGCCGGCTGCATCCTCCACCAAACTGTTGACGCACAGGTTCTGTAACCCGTCGCGATGCGTAAAGCGGCGGTAGCCGTCCTGTTGCAGCAGCAACAAGCCGTTTTGTGTGCCTATCCACACCCGTCCCAGCCTGTCGCGATACGTACAGTTGAACTTCTCGGTGGGCAGGCTGCTCGGCAGCACCTCTGTGCGGGCCGGGCTGCAATCGATGAGCCTCATGCCGTTTTGAGAACACAGGACAAAGCGGTCGCCCCGGCTGTCCAGGGCGCAGGCATCTGTCAGGAGGCGGTGGCTTTCTAACTGGCGGAACGTTGTGTTGAGCGGTGTGAACAGCCCTTTCGCCGTGTCGAGCAGTCCCAGGTAATGTTGCAGGTTGCAGACCAACATGCGTCCGTCGGGCAGCGGCCCGCGTGCAAAGCGCATCTGGCTGTGGAGCAAGCCCTGACAGTTGCCGGCGTGATAGCGGGAGAGCCTGCCGTCTTCGTAGCAGTAAAGTCCGCTCTCTGTGCTGACCCACACCCTTCCCCGGGCATCGCGCATGGCATCGTGACAACGGCCGCAGTCCGCCTTCAACGTGCTCACCACCCGCATCAGGCGGGTGTCGAACAGCAGCAGGTCGTGTTCGCCTCCCAACAGCAACAGGTCTTCGCCGGCCCTGGCCATGGCCCGAATGCCCGTCAGCGGATAATGGGCGGCCCAAGGCGAGGTGTCGCGCCAGTAATAGATACCGTCGGTCAAGGTGCCCACCCATATTCCCCCTTCATGGTCACGACACATGCAAGTGGCTTGGGGCGCATTCCGCCCCTTTAGCAGCGAATCGAGCAGCTGTTGTCCGTGAGGCTGTCGGGAGTCTCCAGCGGCCGGGCTGACGGTATGACCGTTCAGGAACGCTTTCACCTCGGTCCGTTTCAGGCGGGAGGCCGACACAGGGAGGAAGGCCATCCGGCGCGTGTCGAGCAGGTAGGCGTGGTAGTAGTCGCGCAGCCACAACAGCGAATCGCCCTGCCACAGGTGCGCATAGCCGCCAAACTGCTTGAGCGGCCATGCCCTTTCGGAGGGACAGAGGAGCGGTTCGAAGCGCCCACCGTCGAACAGGCTGAAGCCCCCCACCGTCTGTACCAGAATTTGGCGGTTGGGCAACTGCATAATTTGCCACACTTCAGGGGTAGACAGCCCCTCGCGTGTGGTGAAGTGGGCCAGATAGGCACGGGAAAGCAATGCCGGGAGGCAAAGCAGACACAGCAGTAACAGGCGTTTCATGTAGCAGACAGTGATTTTTAAGGGGTGTTCTATAAATTAGGCCGAGCTGGATGCTGGATTTTTAGAGATGACATTTTGTAAGTGGAGGAAGGAGCATAGCGGGCTATGCGACTGACGAGACTTGCAAAAGGTCGCTCTAAAAAACAGCAGGCAGCCGGAATAAATGAATTCACTCATGGGGCGTTCTTTAAAACCTAATTTATAGAACACCCCTTAAGTTAGATACCTCTCAAACGCTCCTCTTAGGGCCGAGCGCAGCCAATATGGTGCAAAAATAGGGTTAGAAATGTACATACACAATTACAGCGTATGATTTTGGACGATTTTTGCCCCTTGTCCGTAGAGATGATGTTTACATTTGCCGGCGAAAACTCGATTGCGCGGCGAATGAGACACAGCGTAGTGCAGCGTCAGGACCCATTCGCCGCATGTTGAAATCCTAAAAATCATCACATCATGAAAATCTGTTGGAAGCGCGCGGCTGTGGCCCGCTTGTTCCGCCTTTGTGCGTGTGTGGCTATGGCGGCGGTAGGATTCCCGATGCAGGGCATGGCGCAGCGCACCTTTACGCATCCCGGCGGAATCCTTTCGCAAACTGACTTGGAGCGAATCCGCACCCATGTCGAAGCCGGCGACGAGCCTTGGGCCTCGGGGTGGAAAACCTTTCAGGCCGACCCATTGGCCCAGAGCAGCTACACGGCCAAGGCCGCTTCGGAGATAGGCGGCAGCAACGGACAGCGGCAGCGCGCTTCGGCCGATGCGCAGGCCGCCCTGTACAATGCCGTGGAATGGCACGTCACGGGCAAGGAAGAATATGCCCGTTGTGCCGCAAGCATACTGACAGCGTGGGGCAAGAGCCTCGAAACGGCGGGCGCAGAATTGTTCCAGTACCCCAGCAAGGGCATGGTGCTGGCCGCCGAAATGCTGCGCAACGGCGACGGTTCCTTTTACAGCGGCTGGAAGGAAGAAGACTGCCAGCGCTTTCTCGACAAGGTGCGCGACGTGCTGGTTCCGGCCAACCGTGGCTTTTGCACCAACCGCACTTCGCACCCCAGCTGGTATACGCCGGCAGCCCTGACGGTGCTGGCCGCCGGTGTGCTGTTGGACGATGAGGAACTCTATGATGAAGGCTACGCCCTGATGCTCTCGACCGACAACTGGAATTGCATGTACGGCGGCAGCATAGAGCCGGACGGACAGGTGCGCGAAATGGGGCGCGACAATGTGCATGCGGCACTCACCTTTGCCGACATCACCCAAGCCTGCCAGGTGGCATGGAATCAGGGCGACGACCTGTTTGGCGAAGGCGACAACCGGCTGCTGAGAGGCATGGAGTATTGGTGTCGCTACAACACCGGACATTTGGACACACCCTACCGACCGCTTGACTGTAGCGGACTGGACCATGCCACGGGCTACTCCTTTTATTATATATCGGTACATCCCAACGGCTTTCGTCTCCGTCCCGACGGATGCAGCTTCGAAGCCGTCTACCACCACTACAAGGACGTGAAGGGCATGGATGCCGCCAAGGAGTTCCCTTATCTCACACTGGCCACCCGCTTGGCTGCTCCCGACAACGTGAACCACGGTACGCTGCTGTATACCGTGCAGGCCGACCCTGCGATGTCGATGACCGAGAAGCCCGCCCGGCCTGTCAATCTGGAAGCCCACAATTCCTTCAGGGCCATTTGTCTCAAATGGCAACATCCCGAGAAGGAGGACTCCAGAGGATTCAACCTGTATCGCTCGACCGACGGCGTCCACTTCAGCCAGCTCGCCTCCTACGACTTCAGCACGCAGAATGAGTACTGGGACATGGACGTGACGTGCGGCCAGCCCTATTATTATAAGGTAGAGCTTGTCAATCTGGCCGGCAAGAGCGAGCTGTCGGAGGTGGCAACCGGGGTGGCCCATGCAGGGACTGACGAACTGCCGTTGCCCTGGAACTACTGCGGCATAGGCAACAAAGCCAGCGGCAGGGCCTTGTATGCCAACGTGCAGGACAGTGCCTTCGCGGTGGAAGGCTTGGGAGCCGACATAGGCGGCAAGACCGATGCCCATGGTTTTGTCTACAGCAAGGTGAGCGGCGATGCGACCCTGACGGCCCGCCTCTTCTCTACCGAACAGAGCTATTACAAGGTCGGACTGGTGATGCGCGCCTCGCTCGAAGGACAGAGTGCGCGCGTGGCCCTCACGCTGGGCGAAACCGGCTGCCGCATGTGCCGCATGGCCATTCGCCGCAAGAGTACTGCCGAAACCGAATGGGTCAACGGCACGAACTACGGACGTGCCCCCATGTGGATGCGCATTTGCCGCGAGGGCAACACCTTCAGCACCTACGTCAGCCGCGACAGCATCGAGTGGCACTGTGTGGGAAGCACGGAGGTCTCCATGTCGCGCAACTACTATGTGGGCATGGCTGCCTGTACGGGGAAGAACACGGGCGAAACCTACCGTGCCGTGTTTGACCATGTGAGCCTGCAAGGCCATCCGTTGCAGCCGACCGGTGCACCCGGCAAACCGACAGGATTGGAGGCCCGGTGGACTGGTAACATGGAGACCACCCTCAGCTGGAATTATCAGGAAAACGCCGATTCGTTTGTCGTGTACCGCTCGTCAGACGGCGTACACTTCGACTCCTTAGCCATGGTGCGCAGCCCCCGCCATGTCGATGTGGTTCCCTTTGAAGGCACCTACTGCTATCAGGTGGCAGCCCGCAATGCCCAAGGGCAGAGTGCGGCCACCCAACCAGTCCAGGCCGAGGTGTATCGCGTAGAGGCCATTACGGGCAAGGTCATCGGCACCACAGGCAGCTATGGCAACAACAGCAGCCACACCCGGGAGGCAGCCCTTGACGGAAATGTTGACACCTTCTTCGATGCTGCCCAGGCCGACGGAGCTTGGGTGGGTTACGAACTGGAGGCGGGAAGCAAGGCGCGGCTGGCCCTGGTGAAGTTCGCCCCGCGCAAGGGTTATGCTTCGCGCATGAAGGGCGGCTGTTTCCAGGTAGCCGGCCAGGCCGACTTCAGCGATGCACGCACGGTGGCCACCATCACGACCTCTCCTGCTGAAGGCGAGTTGAGCCAGTTGGCTGTGGAGGCTGAGACAGATGCACGTTACCTGCGTTATGTGTCGCCCGACGGAGGCTACGGCAATGTGGCCGAGGTGCAGTTCTACGGCACGGTGCTTTCAGACACTGCTATCCACATGCCCAACCTGCCGGGCGGCAACGGCGACACTCCGGCACTTTATGACCTGTGCGGCCGTTCCCTTTCGCGTTCCGGTAGCCATGCCTGTGGCATCTGCATCACGGGTCAGGGTGAGAAATTCATCCGATAAAACAAGCTGTCCCCTTCGTCCAAACACTTTGGCTTTCATCTCTTACCACTTATCACTTATCTCTTATTTCTTATCACTTATCTCTTACCACATCATGAGCTCCCATTTCTCTGCCCGGCTTTGCAGCCTGGCCTCCCTTCTACTGTGTGCGTGCAGCCTGTTGGCCGCCTCCGCTGAGCAGGAGCAGCCTGCATTTGCCGTCTACCAGCCAGCACCCACCAAGACCTTGCTCGAAAGCGAGGTATATACCGTCTTTGTGCGCACTCCGGGCAGTGCCGCCTGGCAGCAGGTGCCTGTGTGGAACTGTGAGGTGGACATGCACCACCGCTCTACCGCAGCCTTTGCCGAGTTCGACATGGACAGTCCGGTCGAAGTACAGGTGAGGCTCGTCAAGCCGTCGGCCATGCAGGCCGATTCGCTTCCGCCGGTAGTACGTCCCACAGAGCGGGGCATTGACTTCGCACTCTCAGAGAGTGGAACGGTCATGCAGTTCCGCCTGGACCGCCCCGAATACTTGAGTGTGGAGTTTGGCGGCGACCGGCATCACAACCTGCACCTCTTTGCCAACCCCATGCTCAAGGAAACCTATACGGGCCATGAACCCCGCTGCATCAACTGGACGGGCAAAAGTGCGCAGGACGTGTTTGTGAACGGGGCGCGCCTCATCTACTTCGGTCCGGGCCTGCACCGTCCCAAAGACCTGCCGGGCGAGGACATCAAGATACCCTCAAACTGCACGGTGTATCTGGCACCAGGCAGTGTAGTCCAGGCCCGCTTGGTGGTAGACCATGCCAAGAATGTACGCATCATCGGACGCGGCATTCTGGACCACCCGTTGCGCGGGGTGGAGGTGACACACTCCAAGAACGTGCTGATCGATGGCATTACGATCCTGAACCCCCGCCACTACAGTGTGTTTGGCGGAGCTTCTTCGGGACTGACCATCCGCAACGTGAAGAGTTTCTCAGCCGGCGGTTGGACCGATGGCTTCGACCTGATGAGCTGTTCCCACGTGAAGATTGAGAATGTATTCTTGCGTAACTCCGACGATTGTCTGGCGTTCTACAACCACCGCTGGTGGTACTGGGGCAACACGCACGACATCGACGTGAGGCAGGCCGTGCTCTGGTGCGACTTTGCCCATCCTGTCCACATTGGCATCCACGGCGATGACAGATGTAAGAAAGGTGAAGTGCTCTACGGCGTGAACATAGAGGACTGCGACGTGCTGCGCAACACGGGCGATGGCATTCTGGCTATCAACTGCGGCGACAACAACACCGTCCGTGACATTCGCTTCGACCATATCCGCATGGAGGGCATAGACCGGGGCAGGCTTACAGACATGCGGGTGGTTTTCAGCGGGGCATACAACAGGGCTCCGGGCAACTTCATAGACAGGGTGACTTTTTCCAATATCTCTGTCGATGAGGCTTCCGCCCCACACATGCTGCCCTCGCGCATCGTGGACTACGACAGCTCGCATGGCGTGAAGCGTTACAGTATAGAACACGTGATGTACGGCAACCGGCCGCACGACAGCCGGGTGGATGAGCAGAGGGAACAAAAATAGTTCGCCGGACTTGGTGTGAAAGACAGCCGGAGCAGCTGAACGGGCCAGATGGCTGCTGTTCAACTGCTCCGGCTGTTTGGGTTTCGGTTGTATTTGCCGGGAACTTTAAGTTTTTTCGGGCTGCTGTTCAGTGCTTTGCGGAATGTAGGGTGAACAGTTCTATCTGCGGCCAGGCTCCCAAACGGTAGGGGACGGAGCCGCCTATACCTGTCGACACATACAACTGCTGGTGGCCTTCGCTATACAGTCCGCCCCATTCCGTCATCAGCCAGCGGGCGGGCGAGAAGCGGTAGAACTGCATCTGCATGGCATGGGTGTGTCCTGAAAGTGTGAGGGCAATGGACTTGTGGCCCAACACACCGTTGCGCCAGTGCCAAGGGTCGTGGCTCAGCAGCACGATGCAGGCTGAGGAGGGGATGCCTCGCAGGCTCTGGGCCAAATTGCCGCGTGAAGGAAAGGGCGGTTTGCCTATGTTCTCCACACCGGCCACAAAGAGTGTGTCGGTCTGGCGCACCACCGCACGGTGTTCATTGCGCAATACTTGCCAGCCCATGCGCTGCTGGGCCGCCACCAGTTCGGCGAGCTGTTCGTGTTGCTGCTTGGGCGAAAGGCCGGGCTGATAGGTCATGTAGTCGTGGTTGCCCAGCACAGAGAGCACGCCGTCGCGTGCATGAAGCCGCTGCAACACCTGCACGAAGGGCTGGGCTTCGCGGGCTTCGGTGTTGACCAGATCGCCCGTAAACACAATGAGGTCGGGCTGCTGGGCGTTCACACTGTCAACGAGCCTTTCCACGAAGGCCGTGTGATGATGGTAGGATCCTAAGTGCAGGTCGGAAATCTGTACCACCTTGTAGCCCTCGAAGGCGGGCGGAAGCCCTTGCAGGTGCAGGGTGTGGCGGTTCACTTGCAGTCTGCGCCAGCCAAACGACGCACCGTAAATCTGTACGCAGGCCGTGGCGACAGCCAGCACAATGCCGATGTGTACAGCCATGCCGCCAGCGTTCCAGCCGCACAGCGTGAGCACCTTGCCTGTTCCGGCTGTCAGCAAGAACACCAGTTTGGGCACACTGACGCACACCAGTATCAGGAAGCCGAGCTGCATGAGTCCGGGCACGCGGATGTGGCACACTAACAGCAGCATGCACAGCAAGGCGATGGCTGTAGGGGCCAGTAGCAGCAAGGTGCGCCACACGCCGGGTTGTACACGCGTGAAGTGCCACCAGATGAAGAGGTCTGGCAGCACAATGAGCAAAATAAGTAGAAGGGTAAAGCGAAACATGGTGGTGGGGTGGGGCTTCGTTCTTTCCGCCCTATAGATGACTGTGGCTCATGACAGTTGGCTATGGCCTTCGAGATAGGTTGCCAGAGCCTGCCAGCACTTTGATGGCAAGCCTTCAGGCCGGTTTGTCATAGCGCTTAGCTGTGTCGTTGTTGTTCCTGCTGTTCCTGCCATTTTTCGCGGGCAAATTCCTGCATGTCGGTCACTTTGTCCTTTTCGTCCACGATTTCGGTGCCCAGCATGGTTTCAATCACATCTTCCATAGTGACGATGCCTCTGAAACAGCCGTATTCGTCGATAATCACCGAGATATGTTCTTTTTTGGCCAGCAGTTTTTCCCAGATTCCCGACACAGGTTCGGTTTCCTGGAAGGTGAGCACGGGGCGTACGATGTCCGAGAGTTTCAGGTCGAACTTGTCTTCCGCCAGTTTCTCAAGAATATAGGGGCGCAGCACGTAGCCCTTGATGTAGTCGTCGTTTTCGTCGTTGTATACCGGGATGCGTGAGTAGGTGCGGAAAGCCTCGTTGCTGTAGAATTCCTTGAGCGTCATGCTCTCTTCGGCCATTTCGACCACCGAGCTGGGCGTCATGATGTCGCGTGCCTTCACGTCGTCCAGTTTCAGCAGGTTCTGAATCATGCGGTTCTCCTTCTTTTCGAGCACGCCTTCTTCAGCTCCGACAGTCACCATGGCCGACACTTCTTCGCGGCTCACCGAGACAGGTTGCTTCTTTCCGGCAAAGAGGTGGGTAATCATTTCCGACATGAGCACGAGCGGGTAGGTGATGAACACCAGCACGTGCGTGATGCGTGCCGCCGACACGGCCAGTGCACGCCAATAAGCAGCACCGATGGTCTTGGGGATGATTTCAGACACAACCAGAATGAGCAGTGTGAGCAGTGCTGAGGTGAGGGCAAAAAATTCGCTGCCGAAGAGTGTTTCGCTTTGGGCGCCTACGCCTGCTGCGCCCACAGTGTGCGCGATGGTGTTGAGCGAGAGTATGGCCGCAATGGGCTGGTCAATGTTCTGCTTGTACTTTTTCAGTAAGGCTGCGCCCGGCACACCTTCCTGTTCGAGCATAGTCACGAAGGACATTGGGGTAGACAAGAGTACAGCTTCAAGAATAGAGCATAAGAAAGAGATGCCTAAAGCCGAAAAAAGATAGAGGAGTAATAGCCCCATGTAAAAACGTATTGGTTAAACAGATTCCCCATGTCTGCAAAGTCGTTTGTGGTTGGTTTTGTGTGGCCTTTGGGCAGTCAGTCGGGCGCACGCCGGCATTCGTGGGGAGCAGTCATGCAGAACAGAAGCCTCTACAGTGCTACTTTTTACGAATTTCGGTGCAAAGATAGTGCAAGGCGAGCGTAGTGCAAAAGAAAAGCTGAAAGATTTTCATAGAATAAAGCATAGAATAAAGCTAAGCTCTCAATAACCAGAGCTGGGATAGGAGGCGACGGTGCACTGGGAGGGCGTGGCTTCCAGCCCGCCCGTTGTCAAGCAGACTTGAGGCGACGGTTCACTGGGAGGGCGTGGCAAAGGCCCGCTTAAATATATTTCTGGCGGGCTGGAAGCCCGCCCTCCCAGCCGTTAGCGCTACATCCCGGTTTGAATCATAGGATGAAATATCCGTTCAACTTTATCTTGTTATATGATAGATATACTTCGTTGCCAGTAGAAGATATCTCCTACTGCGATAGAAGATATCTCCTACTGCGGTAGAAGATATACTTCAACTGCGGTAGAAGATATCTTCTACTGCGATAGAAGATATATTGCTTTGAAAAGCCGATGTAATCTCATTTCATCCCCAGTTATCAACAGAAGGACATTTTCAACTTTCCGCCCCTCTCTTATACGTGTATTTAATGTCGGAAAAATCGTTCAACCCTTCAGCCGCCCCTTCATTGTAGTTGATACTCAGCGAAAAAGTAGCTGAAGGGTTTTGGTTTCAAACCCTTCAGGAAGGTTCAGCCGTGACTTCTGCTGAAAAGACGGATGTGAGCAAATAGTCACTAACAAGAGCAGGCTTAGGAAAAACAAAGTCCGGGCTTGTTAAAACAACTCGGCATGTTGTCAGTCCTGAGCCCGGGCTTGTTGGCCTGGAAAAAAAGAGGGTTGGAGAGACCCGAAAACACTGAAAGTTGCACGTGTATGGCTGAACCTTCCTGAAGGGTTTGAAAACAAAACCCTTCAGCCACTTTTACGTTGATATTCAACGATAATGAAGGGCTGGCTGAAGGGTTGAACCATTTTTCCGGGGATAAATACGCGTATATAAGGATATGTAGCAACAGTATGATTCAAAGAGAAGGTTTCAAAACACCTCTCTCGGTTCTCATTTTGATGATTTGGAAAAAATAAGCTGGAGGAGCTGTGTTATGCAGCATAGGTGATACAGGGCGGGGACGGGGGCAACGCAAAAGAAAAGCTGAAAGTTTCTGTCTGAAATTGGCTGCGCTCGGCATAGCTCAAGCGAGCCTGGCTCTGTGCTCACTGCCTCATTGGCACAATTTTTTTGTTTTGCACTGCCGAGCCAAGTATTTTATCTACTTTTGTGCCGAATTGCACCGGGAAGCCAATGGGGCTTCCGGGCATGAGTAGAATCAAACAGTCTGTTACAGATGAGAGATTTTGAAAACATACGGATTGCCGTGGCCGGTACAGGATATGTCGGTCTTAGCATGGCAACGCTGCTGGCCCAGCATCATGAGGTGGTGGCTGTAGATGTCATCCCCGAGAAGGTGGAGAAGATCAACCAGCGCATTTCACCCATTCAGGATGAGTACATCGAAAAGTTCTTTGCCGCCGACCTGCGCCGCAGGGAAGGCCAAGAAGCAGAGGGCTGCGAGCTGAGACTCACTGCCACACTCGACGGAAAGGCGGCCTACAAGGATGCCGACCTGGTCATCATTGCCGCGCCTACCAACTACGACCCGGTGAAGAACTTCTTCGACACGCACCACATCGAGGATGTCATCGACTTGGTGCTGGAGGTCAACCCCGATGCGGTCATGGTCATCAAGAGCACCATCCCCGTGGGCTACACCCGCTCGCTCTACAAGAAATATGCCCTCCAGTTCCTGCTGAAGCCCGAGCTGAAGGACAAGAAGTTCAACCTGCTGTTCTCGCCGGAGTTTCTGCGCGAGAGCAAGGCCCTCTATGACAACCTCTATCCCAGCCGTATCATCGTGGGCTACCCCAAGCCCATCGAGGGGGCAGAGTTCGACGAGGAGAATGCAGCCATCCAGGCCATAGGCAACCCCGCAGCCGAGGAGTATGCCCGCACCTTTGCCGCCCTGTTGCAGGAAGGAGCTGTCAAGGAGAACATCGACACCCTCTTCATGGGCATGAAGGAGGCTGAGGCCGTGAAGCTCTTTGCCAACACCTATCTGGCCCTGCGCGTAAGCTACTTCAACGAGCTGGACACCTATGCCGAAATGAAGGGCCTCGACCCGCAGGCCATCATCAACGGCGTGGGCCTTGACCCCCGCATTGGCACACACTACAACAACCCGTCGTTTGGTTACGGCGGCTATTGCCTGCCCAAGGACACCAAGCAGTTGCTGGCCAACTACGCCGATGTGCCGCAGAACATGATGTCGGCCATCGTGGAGAGCAACCGCACGCGCAAGGACTTCATTGCCAACCAGGTGCTCCGCAAGGCCGGCTATTACAGCTACAGCGAGAATGCCGTGTGGGATGCCAGCATGGAGAAGAACGTGGTGGTGGGCGTGTTCCGACTCACCATGAAGTCGAACTCCGACAACTTCCGCCAGAGTGCCATACAGGGCATCATGAAGCGCATCAAGGCCAAGGGGGCCACTGTCATCATCTACGAGCCGACACTGACGGACGGCGAAACCTTCTTCGGCAGCAAGGTGGTCAACGACCTCGATGCCTTCAAGCGTCAGTCCAACGCTATCATTGCCAACCGCTACGATGCGTGTCTGGACGACGTGAAGGAAAAGGTATACACGCGCGACATCTTCAAGCGCGATTAGTCCTGCCTGCGGGCGCAGCCTGCATGTGGGCTGTCAGCCGGACCGCCCACACGCAGCAGCATCCTGAAACAGCCACGTTCCATGAAGGTCATAGAGTATAAGGTGCAGGGAAAGGGCGAAGCACTGGCCTGCGAGGACGGATTGGTCATGACACCCTGCCATTGTGCCGTGATAGACGGCAGCACCAGCAAGTCGCCCCGTTCGGTGCACCCGACTGTGCGCAACGGACGTTATTGCATGCAGCTCGTGAGTCGGGCTATCGAGCAATTGCCGCCGCAAGCCACACTCGACGAGATGATAGACCGTCTGACCGAAACCGTCAGTGCGGAGTATCGGCTTCGCGGCTTGTCGGTTGAACGTTTGCGGCAGCACCCCGAGGAGCGGCTGACGTGTTCGGTGGCTGTCTATTCGTCCTGCCACCGCCAGCTTTGGATGATAGGTGACTGTCAGGCACGGGTGAACGGCACGGTCTACAGCGTGCGTGACCCGCAGGAGGAGGTGCTGGCCCGCAAGCGTGCGCAGTTTATTGCGAAAGCTTTGGCCGAAGGCGCGCCGGCTGAGGTGTTCCGCGAGGCTTCCGATCCCGGACGGGCGGTCATTCTGCCCGACTTGATTGCGAAGACCCGGCGGCAGAACCAAACGTATGCGGTGATTGACGGTTTCCCCGTTTACAGGCCGGGCGTGCGGGTCCTCACTTTGCCTGTGGCGACCGAAGTGGTGCTGGCCACCGACGGTTATCCGCGCTTGTTGCCTACGCTGGCCGAAACGGAGGAGTATTTGCAGCAAATGTTGCAGGCTGATTCGCTGTGCATACACTGGCATCCAGCCACCAAGGGTGTATATGGCCGGCAGGTGTCGTTTGACGACCGGGCCTATCTGCGCTTTTCCACCGATTAGCGTGCCGGGAGCGGCCTGACGGAACGGCCTTATTCAGCCAAAAGGAAGACCACGAAAGAGGCAGCGGCCTCTTTCGTGGTCTCTTTTGGGTGAATGGAGGATTCGTCCTTGTTATTCCACCACTTCTTCAAACTGGTCTTTGCCAACGCCGCAGAGCGGGCAAACCCAGTCTTCGGGTATGTCTTCGAAAGCTGTGCCCGGAGCGATGCCTCCTTCAGGGTCTCCAACAGCGGGATCATACACCCACTGGCAAACTACGCAATAGTACTTCTTCATGTGATTGTAGAAATAATGTAAGGGGTTAATAATACAAAGTGCAGTCGTCGCGCATCATGCGGTTTTCCACTCGCTCCCAATTGATGAGGTGCCAGTAGTTCTCCACATAGTCGGCGCGGCGGTTCTGGTAGTCAAGGTAGTAGGCGTGCTCCCACACGTCGATGCAGAGCAGCGGATTCATGCCGCGTGTAAGCGGATTGCCGGCATTGGGCTCGGCCAGGATGTGCAGCTGGCGCTCCTTGTCGATGGCCAGCCAAACCCAGCCTGATCCAAAGAGTTTCACTGCGGCCCCGCAGAACTGCTGCTTGAACTTGTCGATGCTGCCAAAGGCTGCGCAGAGGGCTTGGCTGAGCTGTGAACTCATGGCCACGGGGCGCGGACTGAGCTGCTTGAAGAACAGAATGTGGTTCCAGGCTTGGGCGGCATTGTTGTAGAGCGGCCCCGATGCCCGGCAGATGATTTCCTTCAAGGGCAAGTTTTCGTAGGCTGTGCCTACGATCATGCGGTTCACGTTGTCCAAGTAAGTTTTCAGGTGCTTGCCATGGTGGTAAGCCAGCGTCTCGGCACTCATGCGGGGCTCGAGATCGTCCTGCCCATAGGGCAGTTCCAACATCTTGTGAGTCATAGGCTTCGTTACGATTAGGGGTTGATAATCTCATTAACGCTGGCAAGTTCGGCATTTATTTTGGATGAAGCCTGATAAAAGGACTTAAATAATGCCTTTTTTCTATACTTTTCTCTCTTTTTTCTCTATAAAAACCTGCATTGTGTAGTCCACTTGTCATTTATGGGGCTTACCGCACAGGCGCATGGCTCAGGTGATGGGCATTTTCACATCGGTAATGCTGAACATCTCGTCGAAACATCCTCGCCATTTGTTTTCGGCAATGCCGATTTGCAGGCCGAAGAAACGGGTGCCCTGCTGTCTGCGCCGTTCCATGTCGCGGAGCAGGGTGTTGGGCACGGGCGGTATGCGGAAATCCGTGATCCAAAGCACGTCGGAGGCGGCGTGTTCGGGGTGGTTGTCGAGCAGGCTGAAGGTGCTCTGCAACATGGCGCGCGCATCGGTGTCGCCTGCGGGCCGCGTGCTGAAGAAACGGAGCAGCTGGGTGCGGTCGCGCATCACGTCGATGGGTTGCGCCCGCACGGCAAAGGCAATGAGGTAGCAGGGCCGCTCTTGCCGCTGGCACAGTTCGGCCAGCTGCATCATGAGCGACAGGGCTATCTGTCCGGGTTCGCCCATCATACTGCCCGAGCGGTCCACGCAGACAATCATAGGCCCCTTCACACTGGCCGGTTGTGGGTGCAGGCTGCGGCCGGCGGCCAGCGAGCGGCTCTGGTAGTCGAAGGTTTGCAGTTGGCTGGTCAGGTATTTGCGGAGGAATATGCCTTCGAGGACAGGGTCGAGCCATTGGGCCAGCTCGTGGGGCAGCAGCGCGCCGAGGTCGTTGCCTTGACTCACCCCGGCTATGTCGCATTGGGCTGCATGTTGCATCTGTTCGGTGTGTCCTTCACTGGCACGTTGGCGCAGCCGGCCTGTAGCATCGGCCACACGGCCCATACGTTCGGCAATGGCATTCAGCACCGGGTACTTGCGCTGCAGGCGGGTGACCTTTTCCAGCCGTTCAAATTCCAGCGAGTTCCACCGTCCGCCCATCAAGGCCCAGGTCTGCATGAAGGTGCTTTCGGACGTGGCGTGCTCGCGCAGGTAGGCGGGCACGGCCTGCAGATTGTGGCGCAACAGGCGGTCCTGCATCTCGCGCCGTTCGTGCAGCGTTTTACGGTTCTGTTCGTCCAAGTGTTGGTATAGCAGCTGCTTCCAGTTGTCCAGAAAGTGCTGCCAGGTGCCGTCGTCGCTCCAGTGTTGCAGCGTGTCAAATTCATGCTGATAGAAGCTGCGCTCAAAGCCCAGACCGGCATATTTCGCATCGACTTGTTGCACCAGGGCTTTCCAGCCTCCTCTGCGGTTGGTCAGGCTCCAGGCTGCGGCTTCCTCTATCTGTCGCAGTTCGGCCGAGGCGCGTTGCAGTTGGTAATTGGCCTTTTGCAGCATGAGCGACACAAACTGTACCATGGTGTCGGTAAACACGCGGGCACACACCGTGCAGCCCAGTACTTGGGCGCGCACCGTGGCATCTTGCATGGTCTGTATGAGGTAGGTGGCTATGGCATCGCGTTCGTGCAGCGAGGCATCGTCGCATTCGCCGGTTTCGGTGAAGCGTTGCAGCATCTGCAGGTAGACGGCCGGCGTGTAGCCCTTTTGCTTATTCATTGTACAGCAACTTACGTATGTCGGCCCGGGTCAGGGCTATCTGTTTGTAGATGGCGGGAAGCTGTGAGTCGGCAAAGGCAAGGTCGGCGGGAGCGGCAAACGCGTTTCCCTTGATTCGCAGCACTAACTCGTCGAGCCGGGTACAGATGGCTTCGGCCTCGGCTTCATAGTTCGTTGAACTGACAGGCTTGGCGGCCGATGGGGTGTCGTTGCCGGGAAGCGTTTCGGCCAAAGCCCCGGTTGCCGGGTTGCGTGCCGCGCTTCCTATGCGGCGCATCTTGAAAGCCACTCCATTTATATATATATGGGTGTCATCGCGGCAGAGAGTTACCTGCTCCACGCCTTCCTGTTGCAAGGCCTGCGGCCAGTCGGGCGAGAACATGCGCACAATGCGACGGTGGGGGCGGGAAGGGTCTGTGTAGATGATGCCTTGGGCCGGGGCTTGGCGGAGTTCGGCAATGCGGCGCACGGGCATTCGCTTGAAGTCGGTGATGAACACGTAGGTGTGGCCGGTGCCATGGTTCTCTATTTGGTAGAAGAAGCCGTCGGCAATGTGCAGGTCGTCGTCGCGGTGGTCACCTTCACGCAGGGCCTTTTGCAGCGCCTTGTTTGCCTGACAGGCACGCAGGTCGGCTTTGACCGCTTGTGCCAGACGGTCGAGGGCTTGCAGCACCGGGGCCGCAATGGCTTTCCACACGATGTGTTGCACGGCCGGTATTTCTTCCGGCTCGTTCCACAGGCAGTGGTACATGGGCAGCAGGTCTTCAGTGTCAGCGGTCTGACGGTCTTGCATGTAGGCCGAAGTGCGCAACAGGCGGGCCAGATGTTTCCAGCGGCGGTCGCTGATGTAGATGCGCCGGGCCAGATCGCTGCCCGTGAGAGTCACCTTTTGTAAGGCTTGGCGGATGAGGGTGATGGCATCGAGCAGGACAGGGGAGAGAGGCAGGCGGTTGGCTTCCTGTTGCCAAAGCGCATATTCGTTCGGCTGTATGGGAAAGTCTATTGGGGGTTGGATGCCGTTTGAAGCTGCGGTTTCGGTGGATGCCAAAGGTGTTTCAGGCTGGCACAGCATCTGACGGAAGATATTTTCATCCTGAATATTGCGACAGACGAGGCGCACCAGGAAGCGGTCCCACAAGGCTTCGAGTCCTTCGCCTTTGGCGGGCAGCTCGTTGGAGGCTGCCACCAGCAGCTTGAGCGGCAGGTGTTCTTCGCGATTTCCGTTTCTGAACAGCTTCTCGTTCATCACCGTGAGCAGGGTGTTTTGTATGGCTGGTCCGGCTTTCCATATTTCATCCAGAAACACCACATCGGCGGTGGGCAGGAAACCCTCAGTGGTTCGTTCGTAGGTGTCCGACTCCTTCAGGCGGGTGATGCTTACCGGGCCGAACAGCTCGTCGGGTGTCGAAAAGCGCGACATGAGGTATTCGAAGGAGTGGGCTTGGGCAAAGGCATACTTCAATCGTCGTGCCACCATCGATTTGGCTACGCCCGGAGGACCGAGCAGCAGCAGGCTCTCGCCGGCCAGAGCCGCCAGCAGGGCCATAGCCATCTCGTTCTCTTTTTCATAGATGCCCGCCTGCAACTGGTTGAGCAGACGGTTTATGCGGTCTTTCCTTGCAAGTGTCATATATATATAAGGAGTGTGCAGTGTGTACGCTGTTAAGAAATGTGCGGCTGCAAATTTAGAAAAAACTGTAGCCTTCCAGCCTATTCTGGAGTATCTATTCCCCGAAGTTCCGCTTCGGGGCCCGCCATTCGCGGCCCGCCAGCTCCATCCCGCCTTTCCCTTTCCGCCTCCCCCGTTCCCCGAAGTTTTCTTCGGGGCCCGCCAGCTCCGCCCCGCCGGCCCCTTGCCGCTGCCCCCCGTTCCCCGAAGTTCAGCTTCGGGGCCCGCCAGCTCCCGCGCCCCGAAACAGGGCCTCCGCCCCCGTCCTGCCCCTTCATTTTGCCACCCGGACCCGCCAAAACCGCCCCGGACCGAAGTTTTTTGAAAAAATATCGCCAAAACCCTTTGCCGTTTCAAAACCCCGCCGTACTTTTGCACTCGCTAAACGGGACGAGGCCCACCGCCACCCCGCGAGGCGACGATCTTTGAGAGACTTACATAACCGAAATTGTAGAGAAGTACAAGAAGACAGAGCAGTCCTTCCGTTGGGGAAGGAATGTTCGGGTATTCAGCCACTTGTCAATTCCACGATAGATCAAGACAGGAAGACCCTGGGCGCAAACAGAGAAAAACAGAAGATTCATATATTACAATGAAGAGTTTGATCCTGGCTCAGGATGAACGCTAGCTACAGGCTTAACACATGCAAGTCGAGGGGCAGCGGGGGCGAAGCTTGCTTTGCCCGCCGGCGACCGGCGCACGGGTGAGTAACGCGTATCGAACCTGCCTCATACCCGGGGACAGCCTTGCGAAAGTAAGATTAATACCCGGTGTTTTCGCGGTGCCGCATGGCGCTGCGAACAAAGGATTTCCGGTATGAGATGGCGATGCGTCCCATTAGCTTGTTGGCGGGGTAACGGCCCACCAAGGCTTCGATGGGTAGGGGTTCTGAGAGGAAGGTCCCCCACACTGGAACTGAGACACGGTCCAGACTCCTACGGGAGGCAGCAGTGAGGAATATTGGTCAATGGGCGCAAGCCTGAACCAGCCAAGTAGCGTGCAGGATGACGGCCCTCCGGGTTGTAAACTGCTTTTAGTTGGGAATAAAAAAGGTGACGTGTCATCTATTGTATGTACCATCAGAAAAAGGACCGGCTAATTCCGTGCCAGCAGCCGCGGTAATACGGAAGGTCCGGGCGTTATCCGGATTTATTGGGTTTAAAGGGAGCGCAGGCGGGCCCTTAAGTCAGTTGTGAAATACGGCGGCTCAACCGTCGGACTGCAGTTGATACTGGGGGCCTTGAGTTCACACAGGGATGCCGGAATTCATGGTGTAGCGGTGAAATGCTCAGATATCATGAAGAACTCCGATCGCGAAGGCAGGCATCCGGGGTGTTACTGACGCTGAGGCTCGAAAGTGCGGGTATCAAACAGGATTAGATACCCTGGTAGTCCGCACAGTAAACGATGGACACTCGCTGTTGGCGATATACGGTCAGCGGCCAAGCGAAAGCGTTAAGTGTCCCACCTGGGGAGTACGCCGGCAACGGTGAAACTCAAAGGAATTGACGGGGGCCCGCACAAGCGGAGGAACATGTGGTTTAATTCGATGATACGCGAGGAACCTTACCCGGGCTTGAACTGGACAGGAAGGGCGCAGAGACGCGCCCGTCTTCGGACCTGTCCGGAGGTGCTGCATGGTTGTCGTCAGCTCGTGCCGTGAGGTGTCGGCTTAAGTGCCATAACGAGCGCAACCCCTCTCCCCGTTTGCCATCAGGCGATGCTGGGCACTCCGGGGACACTGCCGCCGCAAGGCGTGAGGAAGGCGGGGATGACGTCAAATCAGCACGGCCCTTACGTCCGGGGCTACA
>JBJEAF010000135.1:38885-40357 GCA_051868755.1 Alloprevotella sp. | reverse complement strand
CCGGGACAGGGCACGGCATCAGCTGCCAACGCTGCCAACGCCGCCTGTATGCAAAAGCTCCAGAAGGTGCTGGATGCTGCCGGACGCTATAAGTTTGACCACCCCAACACGCAGGTGATAGTGAAACTGGCACATGTGGCTGGAGGCGGCTATGCGCCCAGCCGTTCCTCGATTACCGACCTGAATGACCTGGAGTTGGAAAACCCACGCACTTATACGCTCATGGTACCCCGTGGCGTAGAGGTGTGGGGCGGATATACCGAGGACTTTACCACACGCGACGTGATTGCCAACGAAACCAAGCTGACGGGCGCCTATACCGCCGACGGACAGAATGTGAACTGCTATCACGTGGTGACCTTCACCAATGACCTGTTTGACGAAAACGGAGAGAAAATTGGCACGGGACACACTACGACCGCCTGGAACGGTGTAACGGACCCAACCCTCGACCCGGCCTCTTCGACCGCCTCAGAGAAATTAGACGTTCAGGCCCGTTCCATTCTGGACGGACTCTTCATTGAAGACGGTGACGCCTCGGGCGAGATTGTGGTAACGGGCGAAAAATACCGCGAACAGAACACACAACGTTACGGCGGCGCAGCCATCGTGACTGACTTTGCCCACGTGCGCAACTGCATTCTGAAGAACAACCAGGCTGCCTATGGCGGCGGAGCCCTCTTCTTGGAAGAAGGAGCCTTGGTGAGCGGCTGCGTGATGCAGGACAACACGGCCGAATGGGGCGGTGCCATCTATGTGAAGCAGAATAGCAATGCCGACTTCAAACCTACGGAGTGGGAGAACATTGTACGCTTTGCCCACCTCTACTCCTGCACCATTGTGAAGAATCAGGCCCATGATGCAGGTGGCGGACTGTGGTTTAACAACAACCTGCGTGTGAACAGCAGCGTGGTATGGCAGAACACAGGTAACAATTCGGCCAACGTGTGCGGACAGACCGACCCTTACTCCACCTCAGCCGAAACAAAGACTTCGATCTACTATCCTTTCACCTACAGTGCCATCGAGAACCTGCGCGCACCGGGTATGAACAACATTTCGGTACACACCGAAGACACCAAGGGCGTGCGCTTCGACCTGACAAACGACCCCTACTACTACCTGTACCGCCATTCGGTATTGGCCCGTGCGGGCATGGATGCCAGTACCTACAACGAACTGCGCACCGTAGACAAGACGGTCGCAGCGGAAAAGTACTTCTACTATCCTACCTTGGAGACCCACGACTTAGCAGGCAACCCACGCACGACCTACAACCTGGATGGGGAGGGTAATGCCATCACTGCTACAGCCAAGGACTTTATCGAAATCGGCGCACGCGCCTTCAACGGCCCGCTGATGGTAACACCCGAAAAGACCAAGCTCATCACCCGCCTGTTTGTGGTGAAGCCCGAAAACGTGGACGAGGACATCTACAACATCATGGCGGGGCAGGACTATGTGGAAGGAAG
>JBJEAF010000135.1:37368-38785 GCA_051868755.1 Alloprevotella sp. | reverse complement strand
TGAACCACAACTCCATCAGAGAGCCGTGGGAAATGAAGAACCAGACCATCCTGTCGGGCAAGAGCGTGAACTCGGAGTCGGCCGACAACGTGTACCACGTGATTACCTGCATAGCCGACGAGGACTATGTGGGCACCTTGCCCGAGGGCACCAGCGAGACCTCCTCGCTGATTATCTCAGACACCGAGCGAGAATATACAGGTGTGCCTATCGTGCTCGACGGTTTGCAGGTCATGGACGGCAAAGCGATGGGGTACGACAAATCATCAGTCACCAATGCCTACACCTATTACCGGGGCGGCGGCGTACTGGTGGACGGCAACTGGTTTAAGGCTACCCGAACGGACGAAGGCGAACTGCCTGGAAGCGACGAGAACTACACCCGCGCCGCCGACCCGCGCTCAGTGGGCCGTCGCAGCATTCCGCTCACCGTGCGCAACTGCGAGTTCACCAACAACCGCGCAGGTGCCGGCGGAGCCATCTTCAGTAATGGCGTGGTCGAACTCTATTCGTGTAACTTCGCCCAGAACGCGGCCAAGCGACGCGCCGAGGCTAATGCCCCCGAGGCGGCCCGACGCTCTCGCGGCAACGGAGGAGCCGTGTTCAGCTCCTATGTGCTGTCGGCAGTCAACACCATCTTTGCCAACAACGAAGCCGGTGTGGCCGAAGAGGCAGGCGACCTGAGCCTATTAGACGAGGTCGGTTCGCGCGGTGGAGCCGTCTTCCATGCCGCCAACGGGCAGTATGGCAGTATGCAGCTGATGAACTGCAACTTCGTGCGCAACCAGGCTCTGAGCTATCCCGCCCTCTATGTGCTCTACCCCAACCGGGGCGGACTGCTCAGGGAGGAGAACCCGCACAAGGTCGTCAACTCCATATTCTGGCAGAATGTGGTGCGCACCGGCGACGACATCACAGTGAGCGGCGAACAGAAACAGATGAATCTGGCCTGCAACTACTGGAACCGCATCAACAAGGCTTTCGTGGCCGAACGGCTCGAATTTACCGACTCACGCACGGATGACGACGGGAATCCGCAAATCGGCGAGATGCTGTGGTTCTGCGCCTACGAGGACGGCTTGGGCTGTGTGCCTCACTTCGACGACCGCAATGTCATTGACTACCGCACCGCTGAGTACACCGATGTGAACGACGCCGACCCCTCGCTCGACAAGTACATCCCGGTCGATGTGTTCACCAACATGACCTACTATGAGCGCGACGAGAACGGAGACATTGTCCAGAAGACGGCCACCAACGACGGCGAGAACGCCAAATACAAATGGGTTACAAACAACATCTACCTCGCTGCCGACAACAACGCACTCGACGGCCCGAACTTTGTGAACCCATCGCTCGGTGCAGGCGTAAACAACTACCTGCCCTCAGCCGACTGGATGGTGTCGCGCCAGAACAA